>DATGYO010000080.1:0-9704 GCA_035297905.1 Nocardioidaceae bacterium | reverse complement strand
TTCTTGTTGACCTCGTAGGCAAGACGACGACGTCCCCAGACGTCGACCTTCTCGACCGTGCCACCGTCCTTGATGACGACGTTGTTGAGGTACTGCTCCAGCGAAGGCGCAACAGTGCGCTCTTCGAGGTCGGGGTCGAGGATGACCATCACTTCATAGGCACGCAAAGCGGTCTCCACCTCCTTCGGACTCAGGCGGCCACGGCATCTCCGTGGCAGGAGGGCTTGCGTCCGTCGTACGCCTCCCTCACCCGAGCGGGGCAGAGGAGCGGTACGACGTACCGACGGCCCGACTCCCACTCATGTCTTGGGGTCGAGCCGATCGACGCCCAAGGGTATCAGCGCGGACGTCGGCCGAAGAAATCGTCGTCCACAGGCTCTTCGGGAGCTGTCCGCCGTGGCCCCTAGGCTGGATCCATGCCTGAGCCGATCCCCCCCACGACAGCCGACACCCTCCGCATCGGGGCGCACGTCGACCAGCAGGACCCGGTCGCCGAGGCACTCGCGCGCGACGCGGCGCTGAGCCAGTTCTTCCTCGGCGACCCGCAGGGCTACAAGGGGCCGGAGTTCCGGTACGACGGCGGGGCCGAGGCCCTGCGCCAGGCCGCGGAGGAGCAGGGGCTCGATCTCTACGTCCACGCGCCCTACATCATCAACGTGGCCACCACGAACAACCGGATCAGGATCCCGAGCCGCAAGCTGCTCCAGCAGCACATGGACGCTGCTGCCTCGATCGGGGCGAAAGGCCTGATCGTCCACGGCGGCCACGTGAACAAGGAGGACGACCCGGAGAAGGGCTTCGACAACTGGCGCAAGGCCGTCGAGGCGACCGACATCAAGATCCCGCTGCTGATCGAGAACACCGCCGGCGGCACCAACGCCATGGCCCGGCAGCTCGACCGCATCGGCCGGATGTGGGACGCCATCGCCGACGCCGAGGGGGCCGACAAGGTCGGCTTCTGCCTCGACACCTGCCACGCACACGCCGGAGGCATCGACCTCTCCACGGCCGTCGAAAAGGTGCTCGCGATCACCGGCCGGATCGACCTGGTGCACGCCAACGACAGCCGCGACGTCTTCGACTCCGGCGCCGACCGTCACACCAACTTCGGGCACGGGAAGATCGACGCCGACGAGCTCGCCGCGGTCGTCCGCGACTCCGGGGCACCGGTGGTGATCGAGACACCAGGTGGCCCCGAGGAGCACCGGGCCGACTTCGCCTTCCTCCGCGAGCGGCTCTGACCCTCCGACGTACAACCGGGAGATTCTCCGGCACATGGTGCCGAGGATCTTCCAGCCAAAGGGCGGTGTCGGTGCCACGTGTAGCCTCGGGCACCGTGAACGCCCCACCCCCACCCCTTCAGGTCCGGACCATCACGTCGGAGGAGCATCTCGGGTTCATCCGCAAGCAGGGGTCCGCGAGCTTCCTCCAGACGCCTGGCTGGGGTGCGGTGAAGAGCGAGTGGCGGGCCGAGTCCATCGGCTGGTTCGCGCCGTCGACGGGCCCGACGGGCCCAGGGAGTCAGTCGGCGAGCGGCGAGCTGGTCGGGGTGGCGCTCGTGCTCTACCGGCAGCTGCCCAAGGTCAAGCGGTACCTCGCCTACATCCCCGAGGGGCCCGTCATCGACTGGGCCGCCGACGACCTCGAGCAGTGGCTCGCCCCCATGACCGCGCACCTGTCCAAGCAGGGTGCCTTCGGGGTGCGCATGGGGCCGCCCGTGGTGACCCGGCGATGGGCCGCCGCCGACGTGAAGAAGGGCGTGGCCGACGAGAGCGTCACCCGGCTGACCGAGGTCGCGCCCGTCGAGCGGTCCCGGACCGGAGCCCGCGTGGTGTCCCAGCTGCGCGACCTCGGCTGGCAGCTCCAGGCCGTCGAGGGGGGGTTCGCCGCGGGCCAGCCGCAGTACAACTTCCAGATCCCCCTCACCGGCCGCTCCGAGGACGACGTCCTCAAGGGCATGAACCAGCAGTGGCGCCGCAACATCAAGAAGGCCGCGAAGGAAGGCGTCACCGTCACGCGGGTCGACAACGCCGAGCTCGAGCCGGCGCTCAAAGAGTTCCACGACCTCTACAAGCACACCGCCGAGCGCGACCACTTCACGCCGCGGCCGTTGTCGTACTTCCAGAAGATGTTCCGCGAGCTCCTCGCCGAGGAGCCCGACCGGATCCGGCTCTACCTCGCCCGCCACGAGGGCGACCTGGTCGCGGCGACGATCTGGGTCCGCGTCGGCGGCCACACCTGGTACTCCTACGGCGCCTCCTCCACCGAGAAGCGCGACGTCCGCGGCTCCAACGCCGCCCAGTGGGCGATGATCTGCGACTCGCTCGCCGCGGGCGCCGACGTCTACGACCTGCGCGGGATCACCGACACGCTCGACCCGGACGACTCGCACGTCGGGCTGATCCAGTTCAAGGTCGGCACCGGCGGCGAGGCCGTGGAGTACGCCGGCGAGTGGGATCTCCCGCTCCGGCCGCTGCTCTACAAGGCCTTCGACCTGTACATGAAGCGCAGGGGCTGAGGGGGCTCGCGATGTCACTGACCTTGTACGTCGACGGCGACCGCTGGCGCTCGCACATGCGCGGCGTGATGGCCACGCATCCCACGCTGGTGCCGGTGATCAAGGGCAACGGGTACGGCTTCGGCAACGCCCGTCTCGCCCGGAAGTCCGGCTGGCTCGGCACCGACACCGTCGCGGTCGGCACCTACGACGAGGTCGAGGACGTCCGCACGCGCTTCGACGGCGACATCCTCGTGCTCACGCCGTGGCGTCCGTTCGAGCAGCGGGTCGTGTACGACGACCGGGTGATCCACACGGTCGGCCGCCTCGATGACCTTCACGCCCTCGCCGCGCGTGACGACCGTCCGCGCGTCGTCCTCGAGCGGATGACCTCGATGCGGCGACACGGGTTCTCCGCCCGCGGACTGCGCGAGGCCGGGGACTGCCTGACCCGGGCGGTCCGGGTCGAGGGGGCAGCCCTGCACCTGCCGATGGCCCATGGTTCCCACCTCCCCGAGATGGAACGGCTGATGACCGATGTGGTCGCCGCCGGCCTGCCCACTAACCGGGTGTACGTCTCGCACCTCACGGACGCCGAGTTCTCGTCGCTCGTCGCGGCCTACCCGGACTACGAGCTCCGTCCCCGCGTCGGCACCGGTCTCTGGCTCGGCGACCGGGGGGCGCTCTCGGTCAAGGCCGCCGTCCTCGACGCCCACCCCGTGGATCGAGGTGACGTCTTCGGGTACCGCAGCCGCACCGCTCCCAAGTCAGGCACGATCCTGGTCGTCTCGGGCGGCACGGCCCACGGCATCGGGCTCGAGGCGCCCTCGGCAGCCGACAGCCTGCGGCAACGCGCGGTCAGCCTCGCGAAGGGAGGCCTCGACGCGGCCGGCTTCGTCCGCTCGCCGTTCACGATCGGCGGCAAGCAGCGACTCTTCGCAGAGCCCCCTCACATGCAGGCGTCGATGCTCTTCCTGCCCCACGGCGCACCGGTGCCCGAGGTCGGCGACGAGGTCGACGTACGCGTGCGGTTCACGACCACGTCCTTCGACCGCACGGTGGTCAGCTGACCGGCGACGGGCTGACCGGGCGCGCGGGAGCCTCACTGCGTTGCTCCTCGACCGGGTCACGCTCGGGGGTCAGCACGTCCCGGACGACCATGGCGACGAAGTACAGCTCCGCGGCGACCCGGACGAAGATCGCGTACCAGTAGAGCTTGTCCGGCGCCCCGCTGACACTCGACGCGGTGAAGTTGCCGAGGTAGAGCCACACCGCCGCGAAGTAGAAGACCTCGCCGGCCTGCCACACGAGCAGGTCGCGCCAACGCGGTCGGGCCAGCACCGCGAGCGGCAGCAGCCAGAGGACGTACTGCGGTGAGTACACCTTGTTGACGAGGAGGAACCCGGCGACGACCAGGAAGGCGAGCTGGGCGGCGCGAGGAGTACGACGGGCGCGCAGACCGAGCACGAGCACGGCCACGCAGACCGTCCCGAAGAACAGCCACGACACGAGGTTCACGGTCTCCGGCGTCACGACGTGGCCGGCCTGCTGCCAGACGAGCCAGAGCGACCCGAGGTCCGCACCCCGGTGGGAGTTGAAGCTCCAGAACACCTTCCACTGCGCGAACCCGAACAGCAGGGGCGGAGCGTTCAGCAGGAGCCAGGCGCCGGCGGCGGACGCGGTGACCACGGCGAGCTCGCGCAGACGACGGTCGCGCAGGCAGACCACGAACAGTGCGCCGAGCAGGAACATCGGGTAGAGCTTCGTCGCGGTGCCGAGCCCGATCATCACTCCGGTGAGGACCGGCCGCCCCCGGGCCCAAGCCCAGAACGCCCCCGCGACCGTCGCCACGGCGAGGATGTCCCAGTTGATGAGGCCGGCCAGCGCGAGCGCGGGCGACAGCGCGAAGAGCATCGCGTCCCAGGGGCGACCCCGCTGGGCCCCCGCCATGAACCACGCCGCGACGAGGAGCACGGCACCCAGCAGGACCGCCGTGACCACGAAGTAGAGCCCGGACTCGTGCGAGACCCCCGGCGCCGCGTAGACCTGGTCGACCGGCGTCGCCCGCCGCGCCTCGAGATCCGCTCCACCGGCGACCGCCTGGGTGACCACAGCCACGCCGTAGGCGAAGTAGCCGATCACGACGGGGTACTCCAAACCCTGGTAGCGCCCGTGGGTGTCGCTGAACGGCAGCCGCCCCTCGGCGAACCCGCGGCCGGTGTAGAGGTACGGGATGTCGGAGTAGCACATCGCGGCGTACCTCACCTGGCCGTCGGACCAGTTCGTGCTCACGCACGGCGTCTTCTGCACCATGCCGAGGGCGAACACGAGCGCCGTGACCGCCAGGACCACGCGCACCGGCGTCCACCAGGGGTGCGGAGCGGCGTGCTCTCCGACCGGTCCTCCGATCACCTCGCTGGCGGCGGTGACGACCGGGTCCTCGAGCGAGGGCCGCGACGGCTCGCTCACGCTATGGGCTGCCGTTGCCGTTGCCGTTCCCGTTGCCCGGGCCTGACGTGGGCGAGGACGACTCCTGCGGCGGGAAGATCGTCGGGCCGTCGGTCGGGGTGGGCTCCTGGGTCGGCGTAGGCGTCGGCGTCGGGACCTGCTTCGGCTTGGGCGTGTGCTTGGGCTTCTCGCTGGGGGTCGGGGTCTCCGTCGGCGACGGCTCCTCGGTCGGCGTCGGCGTCGGGGTGTACGTCGGGGTCGGCTGCCCGTTGACGTAGTCCACCGGCGGGAAGCTGGTGCAGTCCTCGCCGGCGAGCGCCTTCTGCATGAAGGCCGTCCACGTCTTCGTCGGGTACCCCGCGCCGAAGAAGTCGGTCTGTCCTCCGACACCGTCGAGGTTCTCGGTGCCGCCCTTGCCCTTGACGTACATCACCGAGGCGGAGAGCTTCGGGGTGTAGCCCGCGAACCAGGCCGAGGTCACACCCGGCGTGTCCGGGCGGAGGTTCGCCGTGCCCGTCTTGCCGGCGGCGGGGCAGCCCAGATCCCGAGCGGCGAGGCCGGTCCCCGCCTTGACCACCTGCTCCTGGGCGTAGACCACGTTGGAGTTCACGTCCTCGGGGAAGGCGCGCTTCTCCTTCTGCTTGTGGCGCCGGAGCACGTTGCCGTTCTCGTCGGCGACCTTCTGGATGACGTACCAGTCGTCACGCTTCCCCTGGTTGGCGAAGGTGGCGTACGCCGAGGCCAGGTCCACGGGCTTGACGTCGGCGGTGCCGAGCGTGATCGTCGGGTCCGGCTTGAGGCCGGGCGCCTTGCGCGGGATCCCGGCGGCGACGGCCGCGTCGATGACCTGCTGGGGTCCGTTGTCCATCTTCATCGTCATGTCGACGTACGCGGTGTTGATCGACTTCTCGGTCGCGGTCAGCATGTTCACGGGACCGTACTTCTCACCGTGCTCGTTGCCGACCTCCCTGCCGTCGGGGAACGTGTAGACGTCGCCCTCGAAGGTGTCGAAGAGGCTGATGTCGTTCATCAGGCCGGCCGCCAGGGCGAACGGCTTGAACGTCGATCCGGGCTGGCGGCCGGTGAGGGCCCAGTTGCGCTGGTCCTTGACGTAGTCCTTGCCGCCGTACATCGCCCGGAGCGCGCCGGTGCCCGGCTCCACCGCTGCCAGCGCGATGTTCACGTCCTTGGCGTTGACGGTCGGGCGCTCCTCCTTGACCGCCTGCACCGCGGCGCGCTGCGCCTTGCGCGTGAACGTCGTGGTCACGCGGAGGCCGCCGCCTTCGATCTCGGCGTCGCTCAAGCCCTCCTCGCGCAGCTTCTGCTTGACCAGCGCGAGCAGGAACCCCTTGGGCCCGCCGAGGCTGTCCTGCACCTTGGTCTTGGGGAACTTCGGCAGCTTCTCGGCGGCCTTGTCCGCGACGGAGCTGTCGAGGGCGCCCATGGCGGCCATGCCGTGGAGGACGTAGTGGTAGCGGTCCTCGAGGCGCGTGCGCGCGTCGGCGCCGTCTGCGGGGTCCATGTTGCCGGGCGAGTTGAGGATCGAGGCGAGGACCGCACCCTCACGCACGTTGAGGTCCTTGGCGTCCTTGTGGAAGTAGGCCTGGGCCGCCGCCTGGATGCCGTAGGCGCCGCGGCCGAAGTAGATGGTGTTCAGGTAACCCTGGAGGATCTCCTCCTTGGACCGCTCGTTGTGGAGCTTGAGCGAGAGGAAGGCCTCCTTGAACTTCCGCGACATGGTCCGCTCCTGCGACAGGTAGAGGACCTTCACGTACTGCTGGGTGATCGTCGACGCACCCTGGGTCGACTCGCTCGTGGCGTTGCTGAAGGCCGCGCGGAGGATGCCCTTCGGGTCGATTCCCCGGTCCTCCCAGAACGTGCGGTTCTCCGCGGCGACCACCGCGTCCTGCACGTGCTGCGGCACCTCGCTGAGCGGGATGCTCACCCGGTTCTGGGTGGCGAACCGGCCCAGCTCGTGCTTGCCGTCCGCGTAGTAGACGAACGTGGTCTGGGCCTGGAAGTCCCTGTTGGGGTTCGGGATGTCGGTGGAGGCGTAGACGTACGCGAAGCCAAGGGCGGCGAGGATGATCCCCGCTAGACCAGTGACGACGAACCACTTCACGATTCGCCCGCCGAGGCTCCTCTCGCGCTTCTGCGGCGCCCTCTTCGCCCCGTTGTTCCGGCCGCTGCTGCGACCACTGCTGCGACCACCAGGGGGCGTGCTGGGCTTGCGCTGTGCACTCAAGAGTTCTCTCCGGGACAGGGGAAGTCGAACAACTGCCGTAGAGAGGGTACGCGGGGAGGCACGAACCTGGGCAAACCTGCGATCTGGCTCACGTCGAGCGCGGTGGTGGCGCTTGCTCGATATATCGGTACGATAGGTGCTCCCGATAGCGATCCCCCGGACAAGAAGGTACTCACGTGGCACGGCGCGGCGACACCCTCGAGCTCGCAGTCCTCGGGCTGCTGCACGAGTCGCCCATGCACGGCTACGAGCTGCGCAAGCAGCTCAACGCGGTTCTCGGCTGGGGCCGGGTGCTGTCCTACGGGTCGCTCTACCCGGCACTGAAGCGGATGCTCAAGGCCGGGTGGATAGCCGAGCACTCAGCAGCCCAGGACCGGAGCGGTCTTCCGGGCGGCGGTTCGGTGGGGGTGAGCCGACGGCAGCGCATCGAGTACGAGCTCACCGATGCCGGGAACGCCCGGTTCACCGAGCTGATGGGCCAGGCCGGCCCCTCGGCCTGGGAGGACGACAACTTCGACGTGCGGTTCGCGTTCTTCAGTCGCACCGACATGGAGATCCGACTGCGGATCCTCGAGGGGCGTCGTACTCGTCTGGAGGAGCGGCTGGAGCGGGTGCAGAACCAGCTGGCCCGCACGCAGAAGCAGATGGACCGCTACGCCATGGAGCTCCAGCGCCATGGTGTCGAGTCCGTCGAACGGGAGGTCCGGTGGCTCTCGGACCTCATCGCCGCCGAGCGAACCGAGGAACAGCAGAGCCCCGTGGACCAACGACCGACAGAAAAAGCATAGCTAGTGAGGAGAGCCCGATGGGTTCGGTACGTGTAGCAATCGTGGGAGTGGGCAACTGCGCGACCTCCCTGATCCAAGGCGTGGAGTACTACAAGGACGCGGACCCCTCGTCCTCCGTGCCGGGCCTCATGCACGTGAAGTTCGGGGACTACCACGTCTCCGACGTGGAGTTCGTCGCCGCCTTCGACGTCGACGCCAAGAAGGTCGGCTTCGACCTCTCCGAGGCGATCAACAACTCCGAGAACAACACGATCAAGATCGCCGACGTGCCGCCGCTCGGTGTCACCGTCCAGCGCGGTCCGACGTACGACGGTCTCGGCAAGTACTACCTCCAGACCATCGACGAGTCGGACCACGAGCCGGTGGACGTCGTCGCCGCGCTCAAGGAGGCCAAGGCAGATGTCCTCGTGTCCTACCTCCCCGTGGGCTCCGAGGAGGCCGACAAGTTCTACGCACAGTGCGCCATCGACGCGGGCGTGGGCTTCGTGAACGCGCTCCCGGTGTTCATCGCCTCCGACCCGGTGTGGGCCAAGAAGTTCGAGGACGCCGGCGTCCCGATCGTCGGTGACGACATCAAGTCCCAGGTCGGCGCGACCATCACCCACCGCGTGATGGCCAAGCTCTTCGAGGACCGCGGCGTGGTGCTCGACCGCACCTACCAGCTCAACGTCGGCGGCAACATGGACTTCAAGAACATGCTCGAGCGCGAGCGCCTGGAGTCCAAGAAGATCTCGAAGACCCAGGCCGTCACCTCCAACATCGACCACGACCTGGGCTCCCGCAACGTGCACATCGGCCCCTCGGACTACGTCCAGTGGCTCGACGACCGCAAGTGGGCCTACGTCCGCCTCGAGGGTCGCGCGTTCGGCGACGTGCCGCTCAACCTGGAGTACAAGCTCGAGGTCTGGGACTCCCCGAACAGCGCCGGCATCATCATCGACGCGGTGCGCGCGGCGAAGATCGCCCTCGACCGGGGCATCGGCGGCCCGATCCTCTCCGCGTCGACGTACCTGATGAAGTCCCCGCCCGTGCAGATGCCCGACGACAAGGGCCGCGCGCAGCTCGAGGCGTTCATCCGCGGCGAGGTCGAGCGCTGACCGTGGAGCGCTGACCGTCGAACGGGGGCCCAGGACTAACCTGGGCCCCCGTTCGCATTCGCAGCGCGTCTTTGTAACGCGGGGTTATGGACGCTCCACAAGGGGTATGCAGCGGGGGATGCGTCCAGAGCACTGAGGAAGTCTCCGGGAAGGAGCCGCACAGCGTGGAGACCTGGCGGCATCTGGTGCACCTGCTGCGCGGAAAGTGGTTCCGCCGGCTCTTCTCGGTCCGCATCACGAGCCAGTTCGCCGACGGCGTCTTCCAGGTCGCCCTCGCGTCGTACGTCATCTTCTCCCCCGAGCGGGCCCCGTCACCGGCTGCGATCGCCGGGGCGCTCGCGGTCGTCCTGTTGCCCTTCAGCGTCCTCGGGCCGTTCGTCGGGGTCTTCCTCGACCGCTGGTCGCGCCGGCAGGTCCTGGCGATCTCCAACACGATCCGGGTCGTCCTCGTGGCGGCGATCGCCGTCGGGGTGGCCGCCCACGTCCCCGTGCAGGCCGTGCTCGTCCTGATCCTGGCCGCGCTGTCGGTCAACCGGTTCCTGCTCGCCGGCCTGTCCGCCTCGCTCCCCCACGTCGTGGACCCGCCCGACCTGATCATGGCCAACGCCGTGACGCCGACCAGCGGCACG
>DATGYO010000079.1:0-29091 GCA_035297905.1 Nocardioidaceae bacterium | reverse complement strand
AGGTCCCAGACCGGGAAACCCGGCACGGCAGTGGCCAGGATGTCGCCCTGGTTGAGGAGATAGAGCGCGTTGACCACGAGGCCGGCAACGCCGAGCCAGAGCGGCAGAACCCGAGTACGCAGGATGATCACGCAGAGGGTGGCCGACCAGGCGATGGCAAGCAGTTCACCAAGGTGTTCACCGAGCAGTGCGCCGCCGAACTGGTGCTGGGCGGTCCATGCGGCGGCCGTCGATGTCCTGGTGGTGACGTCACCATCGACGTAGGCACGGGCCAGCTGTGGGACGACGAAAACCCAGCGTAGGAATCCGATGACCGAGAGCACCACCGATGTGGCACCGAGGTAGGTGGCAGCTCGGAGCACGGGGTCGTCCTGCCTTCCCAGCACTGCCGGGAGGAGCAGGATCGGCACGGCGAGGATCGCGTAGGTCCAGGCGACCGCGAACCAGGTCCAGACCAAGGTCGTGCCCCCGGACGCGAACGCGGGCAGCACCACGTCCGCCGGCTCACGCAGGATGTCGGGCCACTCGAACGTAGAAGACAGCACGGTCGCCGCGGTTGCGAAGGCGAGCGCGCCGACCAGGAAGAGCGTCCCGGTGGTCCGGCGAAGCCCGATGGCTGCTCGCGTCGTCGTCACTGAAGGGCAACCGAAGCATCGTCGCGCCACATCGAGACGCACACACCGACAAGAAAGACCGCGAGCAGGATGGACGCGGGAGTCAGGAACAGTCCTGCCTCCGGCGAGAACCCGGTGCCCGCCGTGACGACTCCGCCGACCAGGAATGCCACTCCGGCGACAGCGCCGGTCCACCCGAGCCAGCGGGCGTACCTGCGGCCGAGCGCGATGGCGAGTCCCAGGGCGAGCAGCGTGAAGCCGTCGTTGAGGAGGAAGAACGCGCTGAGGCCCTTCTCCAGGCTGCGGACCGCCTCCGCGACCCCGAAGGCGGACACCGTTGCTGGGCCGGGTGGAGCACTCACCCAGGCGTGCACTGCGCTCCTCAGGGCTACCCCGTCGACGGCCATCTGGACGGTGAAGACGACCGCCACCATCACAGCCATCACGCCTCCGACGAGAGCCAGGGCCCCGGCGAGGTTCTCCTGACGTGCCAACCTGCGAGCCAGCGCGAGGAGACTCATCACGATCAGCAGCGCGCACAGGTACTGGGCGATGTGCACGTAGGTCCAGATGCTCGATCCGGCGTACTCGCGAAAGGCAGCGGCAGAGTCGTTCGGCGGCGCCTTGGAGGGGTGGAGCATGTCCGTGACGAACCGCAGAAGGAGGCCGGCGAGGCCGGCGACGGCACCCATCCTCAGGATCAACCGATCCTTCCCGGCCCCCACGACGGCACGTGCCGACCTCTGCCGAGGGATCGCTGCCTTGCCCGATCCCACACTCGACTGCGAGACGTTCAGCTTCATCGCCCGCTCCATTCGGTAGCTCAACCAGCTCAGTCCTCGTGGAACGATCCGAGCAGAAGGCAGGTCCGAGCGGGTGTCCTTGAAGTCAACGCTCGGGTCAGCAGCAGGTCAATGACTACGCCGGGTGATCGGCCAGGCCGGGCTGCGCAGGCAGCGTCGGGGTGCCGTCACGTTGGCCGCAGCGCTCGAGGATCCTCACCAGCGTCTTGTGCAGCTCGTCGGCGCCCTCGATGCGCTCAGGAAGCACATCCGACAGGTCACTCGGGACAAGCAGGACGGCACTGTCCTGGAACCCTCCGAGACCGCCGTGGGCGCCGACGAGGTCCTCGAACGCCGCGACGTCCGCCGTCAGGGGGTCGAGGCTGCTGTTCACATAGAGATCCGGGGCCTCCTCCATGAGGAGGGCACGGAGGAGGACCCGGGGTCCGTGCTCGTCGAAGCCCGCGAGCGGGTCTACGCCCACGACCGTGCCGTTCGCGAGGTCCCGACGACCGGCGGCACCGATGACCCAGGGCACTCCCTGGCGGTCGACGCCCGCGACGAAGCCGATCCCCGGATGGCCGGCAAGGCCGGGCACCAGGTCGGGCCAACGCTCGGAGAGCTCGTCGAGGGTCCGTCGCCGCGGCCCGTGCAGGTAGAGCAGGCCGAGGTTGCCCGACCCGAGGACGACCGGGGCTCCCTCCGCGGCCTGGTCCCCCTCGGCGTCGTACGCCTCGGCGATCCGGCGGTCGGCCCGGTCGACGATCCTGCCGGTGACTGCCTTGGTCGAGCCGATGTCCCCGACGATGGACTCGGCGCGACCCCATCCCTCGACCGGGGCGTCGATCGACCGGACGCTCTGAGCCATGAGCTCCTGGCAGAGCCCAGCGAGGTCCTTTCCGTAGCGGTCCTTGAAGGGACGCCCCTGGGACTGCCCGTGGTCGGAGAGCACCACGATCCGGTAGCGCCGAGGAGCGCCCTCGGCGAGCCGCTCCAAGGACGCGAGCACCTGGTCGAGCCCGTCGAGGGCCGCGAGGGACTCCGGACGGAACATGCCCGCGTGATGCGCGATCTCGTCGTAGTCGACGTAGTCGACGTAGATCGAGCGGGTCCCACGCCGCATCTCCTCGGCGACGAGCGCCGTGTTGAGATCGCGGAGCAGCGCGTTCGTGACTGCCCTGAGGACCGCGAAGGTCCAGTTCCGATGCATCCGCGGGTCGACGTCGCGCCGGTTCTGGCGCCGCGCCTGCCACCGCTCCTTGGCGATCTCCGCAACGGTCCGGCTGAGGCTGCGCGTGAAGCCCCCGGGCGAGGCCAGGAACCAGGCGACGACCCGGCGGGTCTGCGTGGACCCCCTGGTCACGGCGACCCGGCTCATCGTCATCAGGGACCGCGGAGCGTCACCGGTGAACAGGTTGGAGATCGAGACCCCGTCATCCCACAGCAGGCCCTGCCCGTTGCTGGCCCTGGCCTCGATGATCCTGGCGTCGGCCGGTCGGTTCGCCACCAGGACCCGGTCGAGCTCCCGGTCGTACCAGCGGAACGCCGGGACCCGGTCGACCGTGCCGTGCAGGATCCCGAGCTGGCTGGCAGGCGTGGTGCAGGGCAGCTGCGGCGTCCAGGCGCGCCAGTCGTACTTCCCGGAGGTCAACCAGTGGCGGATCGTGGGCACCGCCCCGGACTGGACCGCCCATCGCAGCACCGGGAACGGCACCCCGTCCAGCTGCACGAACACCACACCGTCCACCTCGGGATCGGCCACCTGCCCCGGGCGGCGTCCTCGTCGCTTGAGAGACGTCACCAGTCCCTCGTCGGTGCCGGCGGTCGTGACCCACGCGAACAAGGTCGACACCAGCGCGGCGATCCAGCTGGCCAGGAGCGCGGTCCAGAAGTCAGCCGAGACGGCCGGGACGATGAGGATCGCCGCGTAGATGACGAGCGCCTGCCCGGCCACGGCAACCAGGAGGACCGCTACCCACCCGATCCGGGCGGACACCTCGACGATCACGGGCCTGATCACGAGACCGATGACGCCCGACACAGCAGCGACCGCGAAGTAGCCCCAGGGGGTGGAGACGGAGAGTCCGGGCAGGAGCTCGGCGGCGATCCAGAGGGCCAGCGCCGAGATCACCCATGAAAGCAGGAGGCGTACGACGTCCGAGCCTTTCAGTCGGAACCACTGCCTACCCCCGGACATCGAGACCCCCTTCTCAGGTCTCGACGTGCTCCGGCGAGGTGGCCTCCTCCCGCTGGGAGGGGACCGTCGGCTGAGCAGCGGTCGCGGTCTCCACGTCCTCCTTGAGCGCCTTCGCGTCAGCCTTCAGCTCCTTGCGCTCGACCTTCTCGGCGCGCTCGATGCTGGCGGCCACCCGGTCGGCGATGGCAGTCGCCGCGACGGCGACCAGTGCGCACTCGCCCTCGTCCAGCGTCTCGCCGAGGTCCTTCAGGTCGGACCGGCTCATGCCTCCGGCCGCGTGGCCGGCGATCGCGCCCAGTCCGGCGCCGAGGCCGGTCCCGTAGACCACCGCAGCTCCGATGCCGACGGCTGGGAAGAGGGCTACGCACAGACCGGTGGCTAGTCCGAGACCACCGCCGAGCCAGGCGCCCTGGCGGGTCGGCTGCTCGTGCCTCTTGACGATCTTGACCTTGCCCTTCTCGTCCTTCGCGATGATCGCGGCGTCGAAGGTGTCGAGGATCCCCTCGCTGTAGTAGAGGGACTTGATCGTCTCGTAGTCCTGCTCGGCGTCCTCGAGGGAGCCGTAGGTGGCTGCGAAGGCAGCGAACGTGTCCAGGCCTTGCATGATCTCTCCTTCACCGGTGGGCGGGCCGTGCGACCGCACAAGGGTGCGCGGGCGGCGAGACCAGCGTTTCGCACCTGGACGGTCCGCTCATCACCCCTCCGGGATGAACTGTCCGGCTCCCGGTGCTCTTGCTCGGTGTAAGGGGACCGTGGCCGATGGACGCTGTCCGGCTTTGGCCCCCATAAGCCGACAGGCACCGGTTGGGGACCTACGACCTCTACCCACGAAAGGTTCAGCGGCCGGTTGCCGCGGGTGGGACGCTCGTGACGAGAACGCGAGAAGGTCGCCATGAACAACGCCAAGCGAGCTGCCGTCGCCTTCGCCCTGGCCTTGGCGGTCACGGCCACCGGCGTCCCGTCGTACGCCGACAGCATCTGCACTCAGGACGAGGTCGGCGACGCCGTCAGGGGCATCGACATGACCGGCATCCGGCTCGACAATGCCGAGAACGCGGTCAAGATCCGGATCTACTTCCGGGACCTCGACCGGTCGCGCATCGGCCGGATGCGTGCGCAGGTCGACACCGGCAAGCCCATGGGCTACGGCTACTTCATCCAGTTCCGCCGGCGACCGGCGGGCGGGTTCTCGAAGTACCTGGAGCGGGCGCCGATGTACAGCGAGTACACCGGCAACGGCATCGACTGCAAGGGCCTGAAGCTGACCTGGGGCAAGGACGTCGCCGACATCCGGCTCCCGCGCGCGTGCATGAAACGCGCCAGCGAACGGGTCCGGGGCGAGGTCTTCATCGACAACCGGAACGAGACCCGGTCCGACAACGTGCCCGACGGCGCGCTGTTCACCCAGTGGGTCCGCCGCGGCTGAGCGACAGTACAGCAGCTTCTCCAGAAAGCCACCGGCCCCCGCTTCGCCGCTCGGGCGAGGTGGGGGCCGGTGGTGTACGCGATCCGGGCAGTCCGGTTCAGCGGCACTCGCACTTACGGTCGTCGGGGACCGTCTGCATCACGGCGTCGACGTGCTGGCCGCAGCCGTCCCAGGTGGTCTTCTTGCAGGAGGGGCATACAACGGGGAAACACATGTCTTGCTCCAGTAGGTCGGTTGGCTTACCTGCTACCAGCATACCCCCGGGGGTATGTGGTTCAAACTCGTCGACAGATGCCTCGAGCAGATCATTCCACTCGGGCATTCCACTCGGGGCGGTCCACCTTCAGGCAATCCGGCCGGGACCGCCACCCTTGGCGACGACCGGCAGGCCGGCGCGGACCCAGGCACTCATGCCGCCCTTGACGTTCGCGACGTCGCCACGCTGGGCGGCCAGCACCTTGGCGGCACGAGCCGAGCGGGCCCCGGAGCGGCAGACGATGAGGATCTCCCGGTTGCGCGGCAGCTCACCCGCGCGCGAGGTCAGCTGCCCCAGGGGGATGTGGCGCGCCTTGGGTGCGTGCCCGCTCCGCCACTCGTCGGGCTCGCGTACGTCGAGCAGCACGGCGCCGCGCTCCATCGCCTCCTGCGCCTCGGTCGGGCCGATGACACGGAAGGGCCTGTTCAAGAGGTTGTCGATGAACCCCATCCCGTTCTTCTCCTTCAGTCCTTCTCGATAGGCAGGCCGGCATCTCCGGCCTTGTCGAACTCGTCGTCGATCACGACCAGCCGCCGCCCCGCCGCGGCGAGGAAGGAGGCGGCGATCGACGCTCGGTACCCGCTTGCGCAGTGCACCCACACCTCGCCGGCAGGAACCTCGTCGACCCGGTCGGCGATCTCGTGGATGGGGACGTTGACGGCCCCGGTGATCCGCGACTCGGCGTACTCCGACGCCCGGCGTACGTCCAGCAGGACCACGTCGCGGTGGTGCCGCACCTCGACCAGGTCACCGAACGTCGCCAGGGGGAAGCTCGCGAGCTCTCCGGTCGTCCAGCTCTCGGGCTTGCCCGTGGCACGGGCGGCCGGTCGGTCGAGGCCGATGCGGACCAGCTCCCGCTGCGCCTCGGCCACCTGCTCCTCCGACTCGCCGAGCAGCGTGATCGGTGTGCCCCACTTCATCATCCAGCCGACGTAGGTGGAGAACTGCCCGTCGATCCCGAAGTTGTAGGTGCCTGGCGCGTGTCCGGCCGCGAACGCGGTGCGGGTGCGGAGGTCGACGAGCCATTCACCGGCGTCGAGCCGACGTCGCAGCTCCTCGGCGTCGGCACGCTCCGGAGCCGTGAGATCCGCAGCCTCGGGCCCTGACGCGTTGGCGGGGCCCATGTGGGCGTAGTAGGCGGGGTAGACGTCGAGACCGTCGATGATCGAACGGACGTAGGCCTCCTCGCTCTCGGTCAATGCGGGGTTGGCCTGCTTCTCACGACCGATGGTCGACTCGTCCGGCTGGTCCTCGGCTGACCCCGCCGCGCAGAAGCTCCCGAAGCCGTGGGTCGGGAAGACCCCGGTGCCGTCGGGCAGCTCGGCGAGCCTCCGGGCAGAACCGTGCTGGAGGCGGGTCAGCTCCTCGGTGTGCTCGGGCCCGAGCAGGTCGGGCCGCCCGGTCGCGCCGTACAACAGCGAACCCCCGGTGAAGACCCCGAGCGGCTTCCCGTCGGCCTCCACCGCGTAGGACAGGTGCGTGAAGGTGTGACCGGGCGTGTGGATCGCGCGCACCGTCATCCGGTCCCCGACGGCCACCGTGTCGCCATCGCTGATCGGGGTCCGGTCGAAGCTCACGTCGTCGTCGCGGTTGACCAGGTAGGCCGCGCCTGTCTGCGCCGCCAGGGCGAGCCCACCGGTCACGTAGTCGTTGTGGATGTGGGTCTCGAGGACGTGGGTGATGCGCACGCCCTCCCGCGAGGCGAGGTCGAGCACCCGGTCGATGTCGCGCTGTGGATCGACCACGAAGGCCACCTCGCCGTCGTGGACGAGATAGCTCCGGTCACCGAGCGATGGGGTCTGGATCGTGCGGATCGCGATGTCGGTCATCGCGAACTCCTCTCGGCCGGCGATCCGGGCTCCTTGCCCTCGACCACCGCTCGGCCCGAGCGGACCCAGGCGACGGTCCCCCCGGCCACGGACCGCGAGTCGAACCCGGCCGCATTGAGGAGGTCCGCCATCGCGAGGCTCCGGTTGCCCGACCTGCAGATCAGGTAGATCGGCTCGTCCTTGCTCAGGTGAGCCATCTGGCTCGGGAGGTAGCCCATGGGGATCAGCGTGGCCCCGGGCACATGACCCGCGACATACTCGCCGGCCTCGCGCACGTCGATGACCGTGGCGCCCTGGTCGTAGGCCTGTGCGAACTGGTCGATGTCGACCTCGCGCATTCGTCCATCATCCTTTCGTGTCCGAGAGATACCCTCGGGGGTATATGACCTCCAACCAGACGAGTGCCGGAGCAATTCCCTGGGTACCCCTGACATGGTTGGGAATGAAGCAGAACCAGCACGGGTTATACCCCCACAGGTATACGATCAATCTCCCCGGAGGGATGAGCAGATGGCAACGATCAACCTAGGCGCGACGGACTTCGAGCAGACGGTTGCCGAGAACGACATCGTCTTCGTCGACTTCTGGGCCTCGTGGTGCGGTCCCTGCCGCCAGTTCGCGCCGACGTACGAGAAGGCGTCGGAGGCCCACCCGGACATCGTGTTCGGCAAGGTCGACACCGAGGCCGAGCAGGCGCTCGCACAGGCGGCGAACATCACCTCGATCCCCACGCTCATGGCCTTCCGCGAGCAGGTCCTCGTGTTCGCGCAGCCCGGCGCACTCCCGCCCCAGGCACTCGACCAGGTGATCACCGCGGTGAAGGGCCTCGACATGGAAGAGGTCCACGCCCAGGTGGCCGCCCAGCAGAGCGGCGGCAAGGCATGAGCTACGCGCTCAGCACCACCGTGAAGACGCCGTACGACGAGACCGTCGCGGCGGTGCGCGAGGCGCTCGGCGAGCAGGGCTTCGGCGTCCTCACCGAGATCGACATCAAGGCGACGCTGAAGAAGAAGCTCGACGTCGACGTGCCCCCGCAGGTGATCCTCGGCGCGTGCCGTCCCCCGCTCGCCCACGCGGCGTTGCAGGCGGAGCCGTCCATCGGGCTGCTCCTTCCCTGCAACGTCGTCGTGCGGGAGACGGCGGACGGAACCGTCGTCGAGGCGGTCGACCCCCAGACCATGGTCGCCATGACCGAGAATGGCGACCTGCAGGCGGTCGCCGACGAGGCCAAGGAGCGCCTCGAGAAGGCCCTGGCCTCCCTCTCCGCCTAGACCACGCGTTGTGACAGAAGAAGGAACCCGAAGATGGAACTGCCCGCCGAAGAAATGGTGGCTGTGATCAACCGCCTCAAGCGCGCCCAGGGGCAGCTCAGCGGCGTCATCAAGATGCTCGACGAGGGCCGCGAGTGCGAGGACGTCGTCACGCAGCTCGCCGCGGTCAGCCGTGCACTCGACAAGGCGGGCTTCGCGATCATCGCCTCGGGGCTCCGGCAGTGCGTGATCCAGGAGGGCGACGCCGCCGCCCTGGACACGGCCAAGATGGAGAAGCTGTTCCTCTCCCTCGCGTGATGTCGCACTCCATGGACGCGCACGACTGGGACCGCCGGTACTCCGACAGCGAGCTGGTCTGGTCGGCGACCCCGAACCAGTTCGTCGAGGCCGAGCTCGCTGACCTCTCCCCCGGTCGCGCGGTCGACGTCGCGACCGGGGAGGGGCGCAACGCCATCTGGCTCGCCGACCAGGGCTGGGAGGTCACCGCAGTCGACTTCTCCCAGACCGGTCTCGACAAGGGGCGCGCGCTCCAGAGCCACCACGCCCGCGGTCGCGACCTCCACATCGACTGGGTCCACGGGGACGTCCTCGAGCAGGACCTCGGCGTGGGGGTCTACGACCTCGCCGTCCTCGCCTACTTACAGCTGCCCGCCGACGAGCGCCGCACGGCAGTACGACGGGCCTTCCTCTCGCTGCGCGACGGCGGCACCCTGTTCGTGGTGGCCCATGACAGCACCAACCTGACCGAGGGCACCGGGGGTCCGCAGTACCCCGAGGTGCTCTACACCGCGGAGGACATTCTCGCCGACCTCGACGGCGAGCGCTTCGAGGTGGTCCGGGCCGCACGTGTCACCCGTGAGGTGCCCCCACCGGCCGACTCCCCGGAGCAGCCCCCGCGCGTCGCCTATGACGCGCTCGTGCGCGTCGTACGCACCAACCCGCTCTGACGTCAGCCCCCCGCTCGACAGCCGAGGTCCACCGGGGCTCAGGGCGTGCGTGGCCCCGGCTCGCCGTTGGAGCCGGCGCCGTTGTGGGCACCGTCAGGCCCCGCGGCGTCGGCGTCACCGGCCGATCCCTTGCCGGGCTCCTCGAAGTTCACCTTCCGCAGCTGCTTGCGGAAGCTGAACGCGAGGAACACGACCGCGGCGAGCAACAGCAGGAACATCGCGAAGCCGAGCCAGCCCGGCTTCACGTCGTTGGGGTCGGGCACCTTCTCCTCGAGCGGGACGAGGACGGTCCACACGGCGGTCATCGCGGTCATCGCGGTCAGGGGGATCATGCCTCCATTGTCGCAACGGCCTCGCGGACTCCTGCAAAGAGATCGACCTCGGGCGTCTCGCTGTCGACGAAGCTGCGGACCAGCTCGTAGTCCTCGGTCGGCCAGGCGTGCTCCTGGACCTCCAGCGGACAGGCGAACCACGCCCCGTCCGGGTCGATCTGGGTCGCGTGCGCCAGGAGCGCCTTGTCCCGGATCGGGAAGTACTCCGAGCAGGGCACCCGGGTGGTGATCCGCTTGGCGTGCTCCGGGTCCGGCTTCCAGGTGGACAGGCGCTCCTCGTAGGGAGAGGTCAGCCCTCGCATGATCATCTCGTCGTGCAGCGCCTGGGTGCGGTCACGGTGGAAGGAGTGGTGGTAGTACAGCTTGAGGGGCTGCCACGGCTCGCCCGCGTCGGGGTACCTCGTCGGGTCTCCTGCCGCCTCGAACGCCTCGACGCTCACCTTGTGGCACATGACGTGGTCGGGGTGGGGGTAGCCGCCGTTCTCGTCGTAGGTCGTCAGCACGTGCGGCCGGAACTCACGGATCAGGCGCACGAGAGGCTCGGCGGCCTCCTCGACCGGCACCAGCGCGAAGCAGCCCTCGGGCAGGGGCGGCGGCGGGTCGCCCTCGGGCCAGCCGGAGTCGACGAAGCCCAGCCAGTCCTGGCGTACTCCGAGGATCTCGCGGGCCGCCTCCATCTCCTGGCGGCGGATCTCGGCGATGTTCTCCCAGACCTCGGGACGGTCCATCTTCGGGTTCAGCACCGAACCACGCTCACCCCCGGTGCAGGTGACGACGTGGACGTCGACTCCCTCCGCGACGTACTTCGCCGTGGTCGCGGCGCCCTTGCTCGACTCGTCGTCGGGGTGGGCATGGACGTGCATCAGTCGGAGCATGGTGGCAATCCTAGAATGTGCGGGTGACGGACCTGGCGACGCGATACGGCACCCGCAGCCCGGCTCACCGAGGACTTCTCATCGCGAGCGCCACCCTTCTCGCCCTGGCCTTCCTCGGCTGGCTGGCCTGGGTGATCTTCCACAACGTCGACCCCGAGGTGACCTCGGACATGGTCTCCTTCGACATCGTCGACGACCACGCGGCCAAGGGCACGTTCACGGTCGTCCGGCGGAGCTCCGACGTCGAGGCCTTGTGCCTGCTGCGCGCCCAGGCGCCCGACCACTCGACCGTCGGCGAGCTGAACGTCCCCGTGGGCCCCGGTGGCGACGAGCGACAGACGCTGACCAAGACCGTGCGCACGGAGCGGAAGGCCACGACCGTCGACCTGGTCGGGTGTACGGCGGAGGGCCAGAGCCGCCCCCGCTGACGGGAATTGGTCCGGGCCCGGCCGAGGTTGGTAAACTGTTCTACTTGCCCTGACAGGCTCCCCGACCCGAACGGTCCCGGAGCACCCGTGTCCCAAAACCAACAACATCAGGAGCACGACCAGTGACGCAGTCCAGCGACCAGAACGTGATCTGGCTGACCCAGGATGCTTTCGACAAGCTCCAGGCCGAGCTCGAGCACCTTCGTGGGCCGGTCCGCAGCGAGGTCATCGCTCGGATCAGCGCCGCACGCGACGAGGGTGACCTCAAGGAGAACGGCGGCTACCACGCTGCCCGCGAGGAGCAGGGCAAGGTCGAGGGCCGCATCCGCCAGCTCGAGGAGATGCTGAGGCGCGCCGAGGTGGGCGAGACCCCCTCCGACGACGGCGTCGTCGAGCCCGGCATGAAGGTGACCACCCGCTTCGTCGGCGACGACGAGGTCGAGACGTTCCTCCTCGGCGCCCGCGAGATCGAGACGCCCGAGGACATGGAGGTCTACTCCCCCCAGTCGCCGCTCGGCTCAGCGATCATGGGCAGGCGGAAGGGCGAGCAGGTGACCTTCGACGCGCCCAACGGCAAGGAGCTGAAGGTGGAGATCGTCGACGCAGTGCCCTTCACCGGCTGACCGACCCCATCGCCACACGAAGGTGGCCACGAACGACGTCCGGGATGCTCCGGAAGAGTCGCTCGTGGCCACCTTCGTTCTCGTTCCGGGGGTTTGTCGCCTGCGCGGGACCATCGACCCTACGCCGCGTGTGCTCCGCGCCTGAGGCTGGAGACGGGAGGCACGGCCTCCCCTCAGGGGACGCGAGGGAGCGGGCATGAAGAGACTCGAAGGCAGGGTGGCTCTGGTCACCGGCGCCGCACAGGGCATCGGCAAGGCGACGGTCTACCGGCTGGCCGAGGAGGACGCCAGGGTCCTCGTCACCGACATCCAGGACGAGGCCGGCGAGAAGGTCGCCGCCCACCTGCGAGAGCTCGGTCACGAGGCGACCTTCCTCCACCATGACGTGACGTCGCCGGCCGACTGGGAGCACGCCGTCGAGCAGGCCATGACCGAGTACGGCGGGTTGGACATCCTGGTCAACAACGCCGGCGCAGGTGGCCTGGGCGCGATCGAGGACATGTCCCTCGAGGAGTACGAACGCAACATCGCGGTCGACCAGACGAGCGTCTTCCTCGGCATGAAGATCGCCGGTGACGCACTCAAGCAGTCCGACCACGCCTCGATCGTCAACATCAGCTCGATCTTCGGGGCGAGCGGCGGGTTCGGCACCTCGACCGACTACCACGCGGCCAAGGGCGCGGTGCGCACGATGACCAAGAACATCGCCCTTCACTGGGCGGCCGAGGGGATCCGGGTCAACTCCGTGCACCCGGGCTTCATCGCGACTCCGATCCTCGAGCAGACCAAGGGCACCCCGTTCGAGCAGGCGATGCTCGACCTCACCCCCATGCGCAGGCTCGGCAGGCCCGAGGAGGTCGCCGCCCTGGTGGCGTTCCTCGCGAGCGACGACGCCTCGTTCATGACCGGCGCCGAGGTGTACGTCGACGGCGGCTACATGGCGCGCTAGCGCTGCTGGGTCACGTGGTAGCCGCACTCGCGAAGGTGCGCGAGGACCCGCTCCGCGTGCGGCGCGCCGCGCGTCTCCACCTGCATCGCCACCTCCACCTCGTCGAGGTGGAGGTGCACGGAGGTGCGCTCATGCACGACGTCGAGCACGTTCGCGTCGAGGTCGGCGAGCTCCTTCAGCAGCTTCGCGAGCCCACCGGGCAGGTCGGGGATCCGGACCCAGAAGTTGAGGTACCGCCCTGCGGCTGCCATGCCGTGTCGGATCACCCGCATCAGCAGCAGCGGGTCGACGTTGCCACCTGAGAGCACCGCCACCGCCGGCGTGGGGAACCGGTCCGGGTGGTCCATGAGTGCGGCGACCGCTGCGGCACCGGCCGGCTCGACGACCAGCTTCGCGCGTTCGAGGAGCATCAGCAGGGCCCGCGACAGCGACTCCTCGCTCACGGTGACGATGTCGTCGACGTACTCCGAGATCGCCCGGAAAGGCACCTCTCCCGGGCAGCCGACCGCGATGCCGTCGGCCATCGTGCTCATCGTCTCGAGCGGGACCGGATGCCGCTCGGCCAGCGACCGTGGGTAGGCAGCCGCGCCCTCCGCCTGCACACCGATCACACGTGCGTCTGGTCGCCGGCCCTTGACCGCCGTGGCGATGCCTGCGAGGAGCCCACCGCCCCCCGTCGGGACGACGATGGTCGCCGCGTCGGGGACCTGCTCGATGATCTCCAGACCACAGGAGCCCTGCCCCGCGACGATGTCGAAGTGGTCGAACGGGTGGATGAGGATCGCCCCGGTCTCCTCGGCGAACGCCTTCGCGCGCACCAGGGCCTGGTCGACCGTCTGACCCTCGAAGACCACCTCGGCGCCGTACCCGCGGGTCGCCTTCTCCTTCGGGATCGGCGCGCCGGCCGGCATGAACACCGTCGCCTTGATGCCGAGCAGCCCGGCGGCAAGCGCAACGCCCTGCGCGTGGTTGCCCGCGCTCGCCGCGACCACGCCGGCAGCACGCTCCTCCTCCGAGAGCCGGCACATCCGCAGGTAGGCGCCCCGGATCTTGAACGAGCCCGTGCGCTGCAGGTTCTCGCACTTGAGCAGGACCGGTCCCCCGGCGACCGCGGAGAGCCAGCGGGACTCCTCCACGGGTGTCTCGATGGCCACTCCGCGCAACGCCTCGGCACCCCGCTGGATGTCCTCCAGGGCGGGGATCGCGACAGGGGCGGTGACGGCTTCGGCGGGGGTCTCGGTGCTCATGCCGCACACCCTAAAGGCCGGGTGGTCTGCTCGGTGACACTGATCACGCGCAAACAACTTGCGTGGCACACGCAACTCACTCATGCTGATCGAATGCAGTCCGTCCCCGAGGCCTCGTCGTCGTACGACGACCCGGCGACCGCCGAGGAGGCCGTGATGGTGACCCTGGCCCGGCTGGGCCGTCGGATGCGCCAGCGGCTGCCCGGGGAGGAGCTCGAGTTCACGGCGATCGTGCTGCTCAAGACCCTGCACCATCGGGGCCCCCTGCGCTTGTCCGCCCTTGCGACCCTGCTCGAGGTTGACGCCTCGACGGTCAGCCGGCAGGTCCGCCACCTCGAGGACCGTGGGCTACTCGAGCGCGCCTGTGACCCCGACGACGGCCGCGCCAGCCGGATCGCCCTCTCCGAGGAGGGGCGGGTCCGCCTCGAGAGCGGCGCACGGCGCCGACGTGCCTTCGTGGCCCAGCTGCTCGAGAGCTGGCCACCCGAGGACCGCGAACAGCTGCGCCTCCTCCTCAACCGACTCAACGACGACCTCGCCCATCACCAGGAGACCTCGTGAAGACCGACACCGACGGCTACCTCTCTCACCGCCAGATCCTGGTGGTGATGAGCGGGCTGATGGTCGGCATGTTCCTTGCGGCCCTCGACCAGAGCATCGTGGGAACCGCCCTCCCCCGGATCACCAGCGAGCTCGGCGGGCTCGACAAGCTGTCCTGGGTCGTGACGGCCTACCTGCTGGCCGCCACCGCCTCCACCCCGCTGTGGGGCAAGATCTCCGACCTCTACGGTCGGCGGTTGCTGTTCCAGATCGCGATCAGCACCTTCCTCGTCGGCTCGCTGCTCTCCGGCTTCTCGCAGAACATCGACCAGCTGATCGTGTTCCGCGCGATCCAGGGTCTCGGCGGCGGTGGCCTGATGGCCCTCGCCATGGCGACGATCGGCGACATCATCCCGCCGCGCGAACGCGGTCGCTACCAGGGCTACTTCGCCGCGGTCTTCGGCACCTCGTCGGTGCTCGGTCCCGTCCTCGGCGGCTGGTTCGCGGACGGTCCCGGCTGGCAGTGGATCTTCTTCATCAACGTCCCGCTCGGCCTGGTCGCCCTGGCGATCACCTCCGCCGCGCTGAAGATCCCGCACGTGCGCCGCGACCACAGCATCGACTACCTCGGTGCGGCCGTCGTGGTCTCGTCTGTGACCTGCATCCTGCTGTACACCGCCTGGGCGGGGCCGCAGCAGGGCTGGGGCTCGACCACCGCGATCGCCCTGCTCGTCGCCGGTCTCCTGCTCGCCGTGCTCTTCGTCCTCGTGGAGAATCGGGCCAAGGAGCCGATCATCCCGATGCGGTTGTTCCACAACTCCGTGTTCTCGATCTCGAACTCGTTCGGGTTCCTGATCGGTGTCGCGATGTTCGGGTCCATGATCTTCATCCCGGTGTACCTCCAGGTCGTCGACGGGATGAGCCCGACCAAGTCCGGCCTCGCGATGCTGCCGATGGTCGTGGGTATCTTCACGACCTCCATCACCGCCGGGCAGCTGATGAGCCGCAACGGCCGCTACAAGATCTACCCGATCCTGGGTGCCACCGTGGTCACCGTCGCGCTCGTGCTGCTCTCCCGCCTCGACTCCGACACGCCCTACTGGAAGGCCGGCCTGTCGATGTACGTCATGGGCCTGGGCCTCGGCCTCACCATGCAAGTGCTGATCGTGGTGGTGCAGAACTCCGTGGACCGCAGCGACATGGGCGTGGCGACCTCGTCGGTCGCGTTCTTCAGGCAGATGGGCGGCTCGTTCGGAACCGCGCTCTTCGGAGCGATCCTCTCCAGCCGCCTCGCCGTCCACATGGCCGAGGGCCTGAAGAGCCTGCCCGCCGGCACCGCACCCCAGTCCGTCGGCAACACGGACAACCTCACCCGGGACGTGACGGCGATCCAGTCGATGCCCGGCCCGCTGCACGACGTGGTGACGGGGGCGTTCAGCAACGCGCTGCACGACATGTTCCTGTCCGCCGTACCCCTGGTGCTCGTCGCGCTCGTCGTGGCCTTCTTCCTCAAGGAGCTGCCGCTGGGCACCCGGGCGGCTCACGGCGAGGTCCCGCAGCCCGTCGGCCCGGCTCAGGGAGCGGAGTCGGCAGGCGCGGCGCCGTCGAGCTCCTCACCGACCTCGGTGTAGCTCGCCAGGTACTGCGCCACGGCGTTGAGGGCGGCGGCCACCGGGACCGCGATCAGAGCGCCGGCGATGCCGGCCACGATCACGCCCATGGCGATCGCCACGATGACGCCGAGCGGGTGCACGGAGACGAAGCGGCCGAGCAGGAACGGCTGCAGGACGTGCGCCTCGAGCTGCTGCACGGCGATCACCCCGCCGAGCATGATCAGCGCGACGACCCACCCGTGGGAGACCAGAGCCACGAGTACCGCGACCGATCCGGAGAGCGCGGAGCCGACCAGCGGGATGAAGGAGCCGAGGAACACCAGCACGCCGATCGCGGCGGCGAACGGCACCTTGAGGATCATCGCGACCAGCATGATTCCCACGGCGTCGACGAAGGCGACGAGAACGGTGGCCCGCACGAACTGGGTCAGCGACTTCCACGCCACCCGGCCCGAGCCGTCGGCCCGCACGCGCGCGGCGCGGGGGAACAGCCGGACGATCCAGGCCCAGATGCGGCCGCCGTCCGACAGGAAGAAGTAGCTCGCGAACAGGACGATGAACAGACCCGCGACGATGTGGCCGATCGCCGTACCGACCTCGGTGACCCTGGTGACGACCTCCTTGTTCGACGAGGTCACCAGGTCCTGGGCTGCCTTGATGTAGTCGTTGATCTGCGACTCGCTGGCGTTGAGCGGCCCATGGCGCAGCCAGGTCCGGATCTCCTCGAGGCCGGTCACGACCTGGTTCGCGAGGTCGTGGAACCCGGCCGAGATCTGCGTGCCGACGAAGGTGAGCAGGAGTACGACGGACGCCAGCCCGCCGAGCACGGCCAGGAACGACGCCAGGCGACGGTGGACACCGGCCCGCGCGGCGAGGTCCACGAGGGGGGACGCCAGCGCCGTGATCAGCAGGGCGACGGCTAGGGGCAGCAGCACGACCGAGAACTTCGCGACCAGCCAGAGCACGACGTACCCGGCGGCACAGATGACGAGGAACCGCCAGGCCCAGGCCGCGGCCAGGTCCACACCCCAGGGCACCTGGGCGCGCGTGAAGTTGGAGGGCCCGGCATCGATCGTCGGCTCGACCTTCGTCTCCTGCTGCTGCCGCTCCGCACGGACTGAGGCCCACTGCTGGGCGAACTGCGCCGCGAAGCGCTCGGCGAACCGGTCGTCGGAGCGGCGCCGCTGCCGTTCCCGCCACCTGTCCATGCCGCCGCTCAGCCGCTTGCTGATTGCCATGCCGACAGCGTAGGTGACCTCAGTCGCGCAGACGCCGCAGAAGCCGGTGGGCCGCCTCCGGGTGTCGAGCGGCGAGCAGCCCCGCCGGCGCGAGCGTGTAGTCGACGTCCACGACCGTCCTCGGGTTGCACGGCAGCTGCCAGCCCTGACCGTCGTCGCCGAGCAGGCGGGTCATCACCTCGCCGCCGCTGCTGCCGCTGTGACGGAGCACGCCGCCCGAGCCGACGAGCAGGTCCACCTCCCGGAGGTCCTTGCCTGTGCGCTCGACCACGCGGCCGTCGGGACCGAACGCGACCTGCGACTTGCCGGCATGGCGGCGCAGGGCGACAGCGATCGCGACCGAGGCCAGCTCCTGGTCCCGGGCGAGCTCCTCGTCGTCCTCCGGGATGTAGCCCGGATCGGCCTGCCGGTGCGCGGCGGTCTGCTCCGCGCCGGCACGCTCGGCCGCCTCGGCGAGCAGGCCCATCGCAGCGCCCGCCTCGACGGCCGAGAGCGCGCTCCACCGCATGCCCAGGTCGCCTTCGACGGTGCGCGAGGCCGGGACGGTCGCGACCACCTCACGTGACAGCCCGGAGTCCTCCGGGTCGACCTCGACCACGGAGTACACGTCGGTGGTCGCCCCGCCGACGTCGACCACCACGACGTCCCCCGCGCCGGGGTGCTCGTCGTCGAGGCCACGTGCGAGGAGCTCTACGGCGGTCAGCACCACGTCCGGGGTCGCGCCGTGCACCATCTCCGTGAAGTCAGCGCGCTGCGACAGGTGCTTGCCGCCGATCACGTGCCTGAGGAACATCTCCCGGATCGCGGCCCTCGCCGAGTCGGGCGCGAGCACGCCGATCCGGGGCACGACGTTCTCGGCCAGGACGTACGGCGTCGCGGCAGCGTCGAGCAGCGCCGCGATCTCCGGCTGCGCGTCGATGTTGCCCGCGACCACGACCGGCCCTGCCCACTTCGCGTTCGCCATGGCGGTCGCGCACTGGAGCAGTACTTCGGCGTTGCCGCCGTCAGTCCCGCCGACGAGGAGTACGACGTCGGGGCGGCTGTCACGTAGGTTCGCCACCTTGGCCTCGTCTAGCCCGCCGCTCGCGACGTGCACGACCCGGCCCCCGCTGGAGAGGGCCACGCGTCGCCCTGCCTCGGCTGTGACGAGCTCCTCGTTGCCGACGACCCCGATCCGGAGACCACCGCCGGCGGAGGAGCAGGCGAGCACCTCGGCCGACAGAGCGGCCGGCTCGACCTCGGCGAGCTCACGGAGGCACGCGTCCCAGCCGTCGAGGACGTCTGTGTCGATCGTCGTACGGTGGCTCGCCGTGGCCACGAGCTCGCCGGTCGTGACGTCGACGAGAGCCGCCTTGGTGAACGTGGATCCGAAGTCCACACAGGCGATCAGCACGAGCGCCGCCCACGCCGCCGCCTACCCACGACCCGCTGTAACGCGGGGTTATGGACGGAGTACAAGCGGCGTACCACGTGGGAGGCGTCCACAACGCTTGGGAGGTGCGTGAGATGGGCGCGACCGACGAGAGTCACGCCAACGCCTGGTCCAGGTCGGCGATCAGGTCGTCCGCGGTCTCGATGCCGACGCTGAGCCGGATCAGGTCGCCGGGGACCTCGAGGGCCGTGCCGGCGACCGAGGCATGGGTCATCCGGCCAGGGTGCTCGATCAGCGACTCCACGCCGCCCAACGACTCCCCCAGGGTGAACACCTCGGCCTTCGCGCAGGTGTCGAGGGCCTTCTGCTCGCCGTCCTCGACCCGGAACGAGACGATGCCGCCGTACCTCTTCATCTGCCGGCCGGCGACCTCGTGGCCGGGGTGCTCCTCGAGGCCGGGGTAGATGACCTGGGACACCGCCGGGTGGCTGTTGAGGAACTCGACGACGCGCTCGGCGTTGTCGCAGTGGCGGTCCATCCGGACGCCGAGGGTCTTCAGGCCACGCAGGACGAGCCAGGAGTCGAACGGACCGGCGATGCCGCCGATGGAGTTCTGGTTGAACGCGATGCCGTCGGCGATCTCGTGGTCCTTGACGACCAGGGCGCCGCCGACGACGTCGGAGTGGCCGCCGCAGTACTTCGTGGTCGAGTGCACGACGATGTCGGCGCCGAGCGTCAGCGGCTGCTGGAGGTACGGCGACGCGAACGTGTTGTCGACGACGAGCAGCGCGCCCGCGTCGTGGGCTACGCCGGCGAGCCGCTCGATGTCGGCGATGTTCAGCAGCGGGTTGGTGGGCGTCTCGACCCACACGATCTTGGTGCGCCCCGGCTCGATCGCGGCGCGGACGGCGTCGACGTCGGCGACCTGCGCAGGCGTGTGCGAGAGCCCCCAGGGCTCCTCGACCTTCGAGAACAGGCGGTAGGTCCCGCCGTACGCGTCATCGGGGATGACCACATGGTCGCCCGGCCGGCACAGCGTGCGCAGCAGCGTGTCCTCAGCGGCGAGGCCGCTGGCGAACGCGAAGCCGCGCTCCCCCTCCTCGAGGGCGGTCAGGCATCCCTCGAGGGCGGTGCGCGTCGGGTTGGCGGTCCGGGAGTACTCGTAACCGCCGCGCATGCCGCCGACGCCGTCCTGCTTGTAGGTGCTGGTGGCGTAGATGGGCGGGATCACCGCGCCGGTCATCGGGTCCGGGTCGTAGCCCGCATGGATGGCGCGGGTCTCGAAGCCGGTCTTCTGGACGTCTGCAGAGGTCTGGTCACTCACCCGGCCGACCCTACCCGGCTCGGGGATCGCCCCCAGGTTTCCGAGGGCTCCTGCGAATCGTCCTTCCCTCGTGGTGTCCTTCGTGGAATACGCCGTGGGAGGCCCGGGTTTCCCAAGGGACCATGGGAACCACCCGAGACCCCGACGGCGAGGAGACGCTGTGCTGTTCAACCGCCACAAGCTCGACATCCCCGGCCCCGACCAGGCACTCGCCGGCCGCGACGAGCGCTGGTTCAGCCTGGCCGAGCGCCACCTCGTCCTCGACGCCCCGCTCGTGACCGACGAGTCGAACATTCCGGCCGGCTACGAGGTCGCGATCTTCGGACTTGGTTGCTTCTGGGGCGCGGAGGAGATCTTCTGGCAGATGCCCGGCGTCTGGTCGACCTCCGTCGGGTATGCCGGAGGCAGCACGCCGAACCCGTCGTACGAAGAGGTCTGCAGCGGTCGCACCGGTCACACCGAGGCTGTGCGCGTCGTCTTCGACCCGTCGCGGGTGTCGTACGCCGACCTGGTGAAGGCTTTCTACGAGTTCCACGACCCGACGCAGGGGATGCGCCAGGGCAACGATGTGGGCACGCAGTATCGCTCGGCGATCTACACCCTCTCCGGGGAGCAGGAGCGCGTCGCGCACGAGCTGACCAAGGCCTACGACCCGGTCCTGACGGAGCGCGGCTACGGCCCGATCACGACCGAGATCAGGCCCGCGCTGCCGTACTACTACGCCGAGGACTACCACCAGCAGTACCTCGCGAAGAACCCCAACGGCTACCGCTGCCACTCCGCGACCGGCGTGCCGTTCCCCTCGGACGCCTGATCTGGGGTTGTTAGTCTCGTCCAGTGACACTTGGGGAGCCGCGCACCGCGCCCGATGAGTTCACCGTCATCACGCTCTGCGGCTCTATGCGATTCCGTGAAGAGTTCGAGCGTCTTGACGCTGAGTTGACACTGGCTGGACACGTGGTGCTGACCCCGACCGCCGTGGATCCGTCCACGGAACTCAACGCAGAGGAACGCGCACGGCTCGGCCGGATACACCTTCAGAAGATCGCGATGGCAGACGAGGTCCTCATCGTCAACGTGGGCGACTACGTCGGGGAAAGCACCCGTCGGGAGATCGAGCACGCACGATTGCGTGGGCTTGCAGTGAACTTCCTAGAGCCGCACGCCAACGATTACTACGCCGACAGCTAGCAGCAGTACCTGGCAAAACACGTAAATGGTTACGGCTGCCACTCAGCGACCGGTGTGCCCTTCCCCGCCGACGTGTAGTCCGACCCGAGCCAAGGGCCCTGCCATACAGAGCCGACCCCTGTCACGGCGCAGACGCGTGCAGATGCCTGCGTCATTGCCGCCTGAATGACGCGCGAGCGACCGGAGACTCCACGCACACGCCTTGCTCGGTCCTGCTCCGCCCAGTCAGGACCAATGGCCCTAGTCGCCGAGGCGATCGGCGCTTTCCACTGGCACCGTAGATAGGCGGCTACGCCCGTCGAGAAGGACTCTCCGTGTGGAGCCCCGAACCGACGAGGGCGCTATCGCTGCTGGAATCCGATCCAGCGGCGGAAACATCTGTTGTCTTGGCCTGGAGAAGGCAATGAAGCGCGTGATCGTGGATCACTACGGTGGCCCCGAGGTCCTGAGGGTGGTCGACGAGGACGATCCCCGCCCGGGTCCGGGTGAGGTCGGTGTCCGAGTCCTGGCCGCCGGCGTATCGTTCACCGACGCACTCATACGCGCCGGGACGTATTTGGGAGGTCCGAAGCCACCGTTCACCCCCGGCTACGAGCTCGTCGGCATCGTCGAGGAACTCGGCCCGGGCTGCGTGAGACTGAAGGAGGGGGATCGAGTCGGCGCGCTCACGGTGTGGGGCGCCGACGCTGAGCGCGTCTGCGTGCCGGAGAAGTACGCGGTCGAGGTACCCGATGATCTCGACCCGGCCGAAGTGGTAAGCCTGATCTTCCCGTACATGACCGCCTACCAGATGCTGCACCGCACAGCGCGAGTCAGGCGCGGCGAGACGGTGCTCGTGCACGGCGCGGCCGGCAGAGTGGGGACTGCGGCCCTCGAACTGGGAGCGGTAGCGGGGCTTCGACTCTTCGGCACCTGTTCGGCTGGCGACAAGGCCGCGGTCGAGCGGCTCGGGGCGGTGGCGATCGACTACCAGAACGAGGACTTCCTGGCTCGGGTGCGGGAGCTGACCGGCGGCGAAGGCGTCGATGTCGTGCTGGATGGCATCGGTGGCCAGGTGGCGCTGCGCTCCTTCCGAGGGCTACGCCTCGGCGACCCGGTCAAAGGAGATCCCGGGGGACGGCTCATCACGATGGGCAACTACAACACCATGAGCAAGGGGCACAAGAGCTGGCGAGGATGGCTTCAGTGGTGGCCGGCGACTGTGCTCACCGTTCTCTGGGGCACCCTCTCGCCCCGCAGAGAGGTCATGGGTTATCGGGTTCAAAAGCTACGAGTCGGCCATCAGGACTGGTTCGCGGAAGACTTCTCGGCGCTGCTCGAGTTACTGCGCGAGCACAAGATCCACCCGATCGTCGCGGAGCGCCTGCCGTTATCCGACGCCCGTCGCGCGCACGAGCTCCTCGACAGCTCGGCGTCGAAAGGCAAGCTCGTCCTGGTCCCGTAGGCGCTGAGGAGCGGACCCCAAGATGCTCGACGGCCACACAAGCCGATTCGCGGGATCCGTGCCAGTTGCACCGGGATCGGCACCAAGGGTTCGCTGTCTGCCGATCGCGCAACACGGCCTGATCGCCGACGACACGATCGACAGGTACTGCTGTCCGCGCTTCGACCCGCCGAGCGTCTTCGGAGCTATCCTCGACGCCGACCACGGGGGCTGTTCCGTATCACGCCCTACTCCTACGGCTGGAGCTCGCGAAGAACCCCAACGGCTACCGCTGCCACTCGGCAACCGGGGTGCCGTTCCCGGCGGGGGCCTGACCGGTCAGCCCTGATCGGGGAGGTTCTCCGGCGCCTCGTGCCGAGGAACCTCCCCGTTCGCACGTTCGGGCCTTGCCGCTACTCCACGCAGAACTCGTTGCCTTCGGGGTCGGCCATCACGACCAAGTCGTCGCTTTCCCGGAGCACGCGGGCGCCGAGACCAGTAAGACGACGCACCTCGTCGCTGATCGGTCCGACGGAGCGGAGGTCGAAGTGCTGCCGGTTCTTCGCGATCTTGTCCTCGGGGACCCTCTGGAACCAGATGCTCGGACCGCCCCAGCCGGCCGGTTCGACCCGGGCCTTCTCCTGGGTGCTGTCCTCGTCGACGTTCGACCCCAACGGCTACCGCTGCCACTCCGCTACGGGGGTCCCCTTCCCGGCCGGGGCCTGAGACTCCGCGCCCTCGTCACGGTCGTCTGGGGCCCGGAGCCGCCGACCTCGGGCTGGACTAAGGTCGCACCGTGATCACCTCGGGCCTCGTCAACCTGTACACCCGCGACATCGACGCGAGTGTCGAGTTCTACCGTGACCTTCTCGGGCTCCGGGAGACGTTCCGGACGCCGACAGCAGGCACCCCCGAGCATGTCGAGATGACAGCGGGTGGATTCACGGTGGGACTCGGGACGGTCGAGGCGGCCAAGCGGGTGCACGGGGTGGACAGCACGCCCGGCGCACCTGCCATGGTCGTGGTCTTCTGGACCGAGGACGTCGACACGACGTACGCGAAGCTGGTTGCCGCTGGCGCCCGGAAGGTCACGGAGCCCCACGACGCAGGCAACAACAACCGAAACGCGGTGGTCCGCGATCCAGACGGCAACCTTGTCGAGCTGGTCGCCAAGCGCGCGTGAGGAGCCCGAGCAGTCGCCGGACACTACGACGGACCCTCAGCAGTACCAGTAGTGCCTGGCGGAAGACTGGGCCTGGGTGGCGGACCCGGCGCGCGGACGGATCTGTTTCCAGACCGTGCCCGGCTACCAGCCCCCCGAGTGGCCGGGCGGCCGGGGCGCTCAGCAGATGCACCTCGACGTCCTGGTGGCCGACCTGGAGGAGGCGACGCGAAGCGTGCTCGGCTGGAGAGCCCCCCTCCTGACCGACGTACTCGATCCTGGGGCGAAGCAGTGGCGCATCTTCGCCGACCCGGCCGGCCACCCGTTCTGCCTCGTCACCGTCCCCGAATAGGAGCTCCCCAGCACCCGTTCACCACGCCGACTGCTGGCCATCACTAGCAGTACCTGGTGAAGAACCCCAAGCGGCTATCGCCGCCATTCGGCGACCGGCGTGCCGTTTTCCCGCTGACGCCTGAAGGCTCTGGCAACGGGGAGGATTCTCGGCATCAGGTGCCGGAGAACCTCCCCGTTGGGCGCCTTCTTCAGTGTCTCTGGCACGCAGTATGGCCAGGTGCTCTGAGCCGCCGGCTGCGTGATCATTGCGCTATGGACACAGCGGAGATCGAGCACTGGTTCGCCGCCTACCTTGCCGACTTCACCGCCCTGGGTCGCGGCGACCTCGATGACGTGGGACGGATCCTCGCTCACTACGGCGTTCCGTTGATTATCAGCAGCGAGGCTGGGTGCCTGTTCCTCACTGACGAGGCGCAGGTTCGAGCCACAGCCCAGCAACAGATCGACGCCCTGCGAGCTGCAGGCTATGACCGCAGCAACGTACTCGCCGCAGCGACGACCGTGCTCAACCAGTCGTGCGCAGTGCACCGTGGACGGTTCGTTCGTCTCCGCGCGGACGGCAGCGAGATCTCCTCGCTCGAGGCGACCTATCTCATTACAGATGGACCAGCGGGCCGCCGAATCTCGGTGATCGCGATCCACTCCGCGCCGTGACCGTCGGCGGTGAGGTACTTCCGTCCGGCGACCCGACGTCGGGCGTCGAGCCGGGAGGGCAACCTTACTTCGAGCCGAGTCGGAGAAATCTGCTGCCCGCTGTCGGATCCGGCTGCCGCCGTTCGTTGAGTAGGTTGAGGCGGACACCGGGTCCGGGACTGAAACGAGGAGCAGACATGACCGAGTACCTCATCTACTTCAACCAGCAGTGGGTGGGTGACCACACCGAGGAGTGGTTCCGCGGGCGCGGCCCGCTCGCCATGGCGGTCCTGGACGAGATGAAGGCTGCTGGCGTGTACGTGTTCGCCGGGGGGCTGGAGGAGGAAACCGAGACGGCCTTCAGCGCTGACGCGACCAGCGGCACGTTGACGTTCACCGACGGGCCCTTCGTCGAGACCAAGGAGTTCCTCGGCGGGCTCACCGTGGTGGACGTGGCCGACGAGGAGGCCGCCAAGATGTGGGCCGGCAAGATCGCGGAAGCGTGCGGCTGGCCCCAGGAGGTTCGCCGCTTCAAGCCGCAGCCCCAAACCCAGTGATGAGGTCGCGACTCGTCAACTGAGTGGGCCAGGCGGGGCCAGCTCCCAGGCCACGTCGCTGATACGTGTTCGCGGAGCTATTGCCAGCAGTACGCCGCTTGGTCGCAGGAGCCCGCTGGGAGGAGAAGGCACCGGACTACGTGAGGTCGATCGGAGTCCCGCGGACGAGTACCTCTCGAGGGGTTCCCAGGAGCGAGGGATCCCGGGAGAGGTCGCCGTCCACGACGAGAAGGTCGGCGGCGTACCCCTCTGCGAGCCGACCGGTCTCCCCAGCGAGCGCGCACGCCTCCGCGGCCACCGACGTCGCGGCTGCGAGGGCCTCGGCAACGGCGTAGCCACCCTCGACCAGCTCGCCGACCGTGCGCCAGGCGTTGCCGTGCCGCTTTGTCGGCGCCATGCCGGAGTCCACGCCGGTGACCACAGCGACCCCGCGCTCGCGGAGCATGCTGACCACGCCGACCCGCGACGCGTAGAAGGCATCAAAGGTGGTGACGCCCATACTTGCCATGAGTCCGGCGAGCGGCGGCGGCGGTGCCGGCATCAGTGCATGCAAGGAGCGGTCGTTGCCCATGGTGAGATCGACGTACACGCCCCGGCGGGCCACCTCGTCGAGCAGGTCGTCGTCGATCAGCACCCCCTGGGGGGCGAGCCCGGTGAAGTGCTCGATGCCGTCGACGCCGGCCACCAGGGCGTTCTGGATGCCGAGTAGCGAGTGGGCGTGCGCCACGATGGGCAGACCCGCGCAGTGCGCCTCCTCGACCAGCACGGCGAGCTCGGCGGCGGTGAACTGTGCGCCCAGCTGGTCGGTTCCCGGCGTCGCGAACCCGCCCGAAGCCATCACCTTGACCACGTCGACGCCGCGCTCGACGTGGTCCGTGACGGCCTGGCGGAGATCGCCGTCCACCGCTCCGCCGAGGAAGTGGCAGTGCCCCCCCGGGGTGGTGAGCGGCGGCCCCGACGCGACGACGCGGGGCAATCCTGGGCGCTCCCGGAAGGCGAGGGTGCGGTAGTCGCGGTCGCCCAGGTCGCGGACCGTCGTCACCCCGGCCACCGCGTGGGACCGCAACGAGTCCGTGATGACGGTGTCGATCGCCTCGTCCGGCATCGCTCCGGCGCGCTCCAGCCCTCCGAACGTGGCGTCCGCGACCAGATGGGTGTGGCAGTCGATGAGCCCGGGCAGCACGGTGCCGGCGTAATCCGTCACCTCAATGCGGCCCGGCAGAGCGGCCCTGCCCGTCTCGACGCCGACGATTCGGTCTCCCTCGATGAGCACAGTGGCGCCGCCGGGCAGGAACCGGGTGCCGTCGAAGGCATGCTTCGCGCGGAGTGCGTGCATGCGACAACGATCCCGCCGCGGCTCTCATCCGGCATGACGTGGACGGGCTAGTAATCGACTGGACTGGCCAAGCACGTAGTGGGCGCCGGTGCCGCGGGCCGAGAGTCTCGTCAGTCCGGCCGGATGTTCTGGTTGAGACGGAAATCTCGGTGTGATCTCGGAGCCCTGCCTGGCCACAAGCATGCAGCGGGGTGCCGTTCCCGGCAGGCGCCTGACATCACGCGGCTCGACAAACGGGAAGATCACCGGCGTCTGGTGCCGGAGGTCTTCCCCGTTGGGCTCACAGAGGCCGCACCATCCGCAGCGACCACGTCCCGTCCACGAACGGCACCCGGTCCCGCTCGACGAACCCGCGGGCGAGGTAGAACGGGATGCCGAGGTCGTTGCCCTCGGTCACCGACACCCACTGCTCCCGTGCACCGGCCCGTCTCTGTTGCTCTGTTACGAAGTCGAGCAGGGCCGTGCCGATGCCGCAGCCACGCAGGTCCGTCCGGAGGTACAGCACGTAGACCTGGCCGACCTGTCCTTCTCGCACGCCGCCCCCGGCTGCTCCGAGGACCCGGCCGTCCGGGTTCACCGCCACGACGTACCCCTGCCACGCCCGGGTCGCGCCGGCGCTCTCGACCTCGCCGCGCACCCGGGCAGGTGAGTAGTAGGTCCCGGCCTGGCGCAGGATCGTCTCCGGCGGCAGGATCCCTACGGAGGAAGCGGTGAATCCCTCCGTGCAGACCTCACAGATCTGGCCGGACTCTGCCGGTCGGGCAAGGCGCACCTCGAAGGGAGGGACTCTGACATCGGACTTGTTCGTCACCCGTTCAACCGTAGCGATGCGGGGACCCGGCTATGACGACCCAAACGGTGCTTCGATCATCCGTCCGGACGGGAAGTGCCCGGCCATCGGCTTTCGGAGGGTCCCCCGAGAGACAAGACAGCGCTCATTGCCCGGTGCGGCCGTCGATGCACTCTCGCAGGAGGTCGGCGTGGCCCGCGTGCCGGGCGTACTCCTCGATCACGTGCACGAGGACGTCGCGGACACTCGCGGTGTCGTCGTCGAAAGGCACGTCCCGACCAAGGTCGTCCTCGTCGAGGGCGTCGAGCCACTCATCCGCTGCGGCGATCTCCGCCTTCCACGCGGTGAACGCTTCCTCGACGACGTGGTCGGCGGCGACCGCACCGTTGAAGTCCGCGTCCTTGTCGTCGTCGCGTTTGAACAGCCGCGGCCCGTCTGTCTTCCCCTGCAGAACCCTCTGGAACCAATGGTTCTCCACCTGGGCCAGATGCCGGACCAGCCCGAGCAGGCTCAGGGTGCTCGGCGGAACAGAGCGGCACGCGAGCTGCTCGGCGTCGAGACCGCCGCACTTCATGTCCAAGGTCAACCGGTAGTTGCCGAGGTACTCCCGCAGCGTCGCCTTCTCGCCCCGAGGGTTGCCGTAGGTTCGTGGATCGTCGGTCGGGTCCGCCCACATGTCGCCCATAGTTCGCCACTTTTCCGACAATCCGCCGCCGGCGCAAGCCGGTTACCGGTTCGCCGGGACCCGCCTACCTGGTGTCAGGCAGCCCCGCGGGCGGGCACGGTGAGGCCGTAGATGATCAGGATGTCCAGCGCCAGGACGGCCAGCGCGAGCAGCGGGAACGCGGGCAGGACGAAGACCCAGAACAAGGCGCTGACCGAGGCCAGCACGAGGGCCGTGACGTGGGCAGCGGATTGGCCGGTGAACATCAGGACCGCGCCGATGATCAGCGCGGCTGCCCAGATGATCGAGACCCAGCCCCAGAGCTCCAGCTGACCGATGAATGTGGCATCGACGTATGGCCGGTTCTCGCCCCAGTCTGCGGCGCTGCGAAGGGCACCCCATCCCCAGAGTGCGTTGGCGACGCCGCCGATCGTCAGCAGGATCGCAGTGAAAGTCTCCCATCCCGAGCGCAGGCCACTGACCTGCCTCGTCGGGGTCCTCATTTCGGTACTCATGGTCCTCGCTCCTTCCATGGTTCGAGTTCCGGAAGACCAGAGCCCCCATACCTTCACGCTAGGCGTGGACCGTGTCGCCCGTCAGAGTCGTAAGCCCCGAGTCGGTCGAGCAGCTCAGCGTCGACCGGAGGTGTCCTCTTCCGGCCGACGAGCCTGACCATTCGAACAGGCACTTGGCAGATCGCTGCGGCCCGCTCGAGCGGGTGCGGCGCCTGCACGTCGGGCGAGTGCCTGTCCGAATGGCTCGCGGTTCCGGCAGGCTGCCCGAGCTGCCAGCTGACGGTCTGCCCCACGTGTGGACGAGGCAGTACGACAGCCAGGATCACCGGGCTCCGGAGAGCTCGACTACCCCGCGTACCGTTCTCCCATGGCTGACCCCGTCGCGCTCACCTCGGTCATCGCCTCCGCCGCCGTCGCTCTCGGGGCTCTTGTCTTCTCCTACCAGAGCGGCAGAGAGCAGCGCAGGCACGAGGCTCGGCTCGACTTCGAAGGACGCGCGTGGCGACGCAAGTCCGAGGGCCTGTTCGACCTCATCGCCACCTGCCGCTCCCTCATCGACGCCATCGACAGGCCGGGGAGCATCGAGGCCATCGAGACCCTCGA
>DATGYO010000078.1:0-2748 GCA_035297905.1 Nocardioidaceae bacterium | reverse complement strand
ACGAGGACGCCGGGCCGGTTCGAGACCGCCTCCGACCACGAGGCGTCCGCGCTCACGCCGAAGACCCGCTCCTTGACCTCGTCGGTGAAGTCGAGCTGTGCGACGTGGATCCAGTACTCCTGCGGCAGCTTGACGAAGATCCAGATCGCTGCGGCGGCGACGACGTAGAAGCGCCCGCTGAAGCGCTCCGGGGACCATCGGGTCCGCACGAGCTCGTAGAAGATGAAGAAGTACTCGAAGGTGTTCGGGAAGATCAGCAGCAGCGTCCGCCACCCGGTGAGCTCGAACGCCGTGACCCCGACGAGGCGGTAGTAGAAGAGGAACCGGGCTGTGCGGGCAGCGGTCGGCTGGGTCCAGTTCCGCAGAACGCTGAGCATCGCGACCGTGAGGTAGAAGATGTCGAGCGACTTGTCGATCCCCTGGTATCTCGTCAGGTCGAGGTTGCTGAAGCTCGCGAAGATGTCGCGGTCGACGGCGTCCAGCACCAGCGCCGTGACGATCGCCGGCAGCGGGAACTTCGGGATGAAGAGCGGGGTGACGAACCGGGCCAGCACCACGGCCGCGAAGACGATGTCGCCCGTGGTTGCCGCGTCCATCTACTCGCTCCCGGGGGATGCGGCGCGGTCCAGCGCCTCGAGGGCCAGCTTCCGGCCGAGCGGGATCATCTCCGCGGCCTTGTGGAAGTCGAGCGCCCGGCAGGCGTTCTTCGGGATCGTGATCAGCAGATCCGGGGGGTAGCCGGCCAGCCGGTACCTCGTCACGACGCTCTGCATGGTGTCCAGCGACAGCTCCATCATGTCCAGCGTGCGGAGGCCGGGCGGTAGCGCGCCGAAGATCTCCTCCTCGACCTCCTCCGCAGCGTTGCCCGGTGTGGTGCTCCGTGCGGCGCCGAACTTGCTGGTCACCAGCCGCACCACGTCGCGGTCGAGGACCTGCGCGGCAGTACGTCGGAAGCGCTCCATCCACTCCTCCGCCGGCCGCGGCTCCGCGGACTCGCTCACCGCCGCCCGACCGGACTGGCCCTCGGGGTCGCCGGCCAAGGAGACGGCGACCGTGAGGTCGGCGTTCGTGGAGGCCATCGGGGCGATCGGGATCGGGTTCATCAGTCCGCCATCGGCGAGAAGGCGACCGTTGAGCATCACCGGCGTGATGATGCTCGGCAAGGCGATCGATGCCCTGATCGCGACGTCGACCGGACCCTGCTGGAACCACACCTCCCTCCTGGCGATCAGGTCGGTGGCCACGGCGGTGAACGGGATCGGAAGCTCCTCGATCCGGGCGCCGTCGAGGAGCTCGCTGACCCGGGCGAGGATCTTGTCCGCACGGATCACACCGGGCGCCTTGATCGAGGGGTCGAGCAGCCGGATCAGGTCTCGGTGGTTGAGGTCGGTGACCCAGTCGGAGTACCCGTCCAGCTTCCCCGCCGCGTGCAGGCCGCCGACGAGGGCGCCCATCGAGGTGCCTGAGATGCTGACGATGTCGTATCCGCGCTCCTCGAGGGCCGCGATCACGCCGATGTGCGCATAGCCGCGGGCGCCACCGCTGCCGAGGGCGAGGGCTACGCGGGTCGGTGCGGACACTCTTCGATGCTAGTCACGCGCGCCGATCACCGCGGCGAGAAGGCTACACACCCGATTGGTCCCGGTAGATGGGGTCCTAGGTCCCTTATTGCAGCGACCCAACCGACCTAGCCTCCCTATGAGGAGGCGCGATGTTCGCCGTACGAATTCATGGAAGAGGCGGCCAGGGAGCCGTCACCGCCGCAGAGATGCTCTCCGTTGCGGCGTTCGACGAGGGGCGCCACGCCCAGGCGTTCCCGACCTTCGGGTCCGAGCGCATGGGCGCCCCGGTGGTGTCCTTCTGCCGGATCGACGACCGGCCGATCCGCCTTCGGGAGCCGATCACCGAGCCGGACGCACTGATCGTGCAGGACCCGACGCTCTTGCAGCAGGTCAACCTGTTCGACGGCCTGCGGCCCGACGGCTACCTCCTCGTCAACACCGGCCACGACCTGGCCGAGCTCGGCATCGGTGACGTGGTCGGCGCCTTGAAGGCCGAGCGCGTGGTCGCCGTGCCCGCCACCGACATGGCCCGTGAGCACCTGGGCCGTCCGCTGCCCAGCGCGGCGCTGCTCGGTGGCTTCGCGGCGCTGACCGGCCAGGTCGGCCTGGAGGCAGTCGTGCACGCCATTCGCGCGCGCTTCCCCGGCCAGGTCGGTGAGGGGAACGCGGCGGCCGCCGAGGCGGCGTACGCCTACGTCCGCAACCAGATCGGGAGACTTGCTGATGCTTGAGCAGATCGAAGGTTCACAGGCCGTGGCGAGGGCGGTTGCCCGTTGCCGACCGGAGGTCATCGCGGCATACCCGATATCGCCGCAGACCCATATCGTCGAAGGCCTGTCCGACCTGGTCCGCACAGGTGAGCTCATGCCGTGCGAGTACCTGATGGTCGAGTCCGAGTTCGGCGCGCTGTCGGCGTGCATCGGCGCCTCGGCGGCCGGAGCGCGGACCTATACCGCGACGTCGAGCCAGGGGCTGCTGTTCATGGCGGAGGCGCTCTTCAACGCCTCCGGGCTCGGTCTGCCCATTGTGATGACGGTGGCCAACAGGGCGATCGGCTCGCCGATCAACATCTGGAACGACCACTCCGACGCGATGTCCATGCGCGACTCCGGCTGGCTCCAGCTCTACGCGGAGTCCAACCAGGAGGCGGTGGACATGCACCTGCAGGCGTACCGGCTCGCCGAGC
>DATGYO010000077.1:0-12391 GCA_035297905.1 Nocardioidaceae bacterium | reverse complement strand
AGGTCCCCACCCCCGAGGCCACCCAGACCGCGGCGTCCGAGCTGCTCGACCTGCCTCTGACCCTCCACGAACGTGACGGCATCCCGACGCTGGTCGTGCTCGACGAGTTCCAGGACCTCCTCAGCGCCGGCAGCAGTCTCGACGGGCTGCTGCGGTCGCACGTCCAGTACCACGGCGACGCGGCGGTCTACGTGTACGCCGGCTCCCAGCCGTCGCTCATGCGCAAGCTCTTCAGCGACCGGGAGCGGCCCCTCTACGGCCAGGCGGAGCCGCTGGAGCTCGGGCCGCTGCCCGCCGACGACGTCCTGGTGGAGCTGAGCGAACGGTTCGAGGAGCTCGGCGAGGACCCGCGCGGCGCCCTGGCCCCGCTGGTCGGAACGGCTGCCGGCCACCCGCAGCGCACGATGCTGCTCGCCCACCTCCTGCATCGCGAGCTCGCGGCTCGCGCGGTCGGCACGACATCCCTTCCCGAGGACGGGGAGGTGGAGGGGATAGCGCTCGCCGACGCGGTCGTACGACGGGCCCTGGCCATGACCAACGAGGCGCACCAGGCGGTCTGGGACCAGATGTCGAGCGGCAAGAAGGCGGTTCTCGTCGCTCTCGCCGACGGGGACTCACCGACCGGCACCACGACAGCCCGCCGGCTCGAGACCTCGCGTGCGACCTTGCAGAGCGCGCTGCGCGAGCTCGCCCGGGAGGGCCAGCACGTGACCCGCGACCGTGGCCCGGCCGGTGACTGGGGCCCTTGGCGGTACGTCGACCCGCTCCTCCAGCTCTGGGTACGCGCGCGGGGCCGGCCCTTCTAGAGGACCGGCCCCGGCCGTCGTACCGGTGCGGCTCGACTCAGCCGAACTCGCGCTTCGGCGGCGAGACCGTCTTGGACGGGTCGCGCTCGATGACGCCGTCGAGGATGTCGTCGATGCGCTTCATCGCCTCGGCCTCGAGCTGTACGCCGCTGGCCTTGACGTTCTCGGTGACCTGCTCGGGGCGGCTCGCGCCGATGATCGCCGCGGAGACGTTCTGGTTCTGGAGGACCCAGGCGACGGCGAGCTGTGCGAGCGACAGGCCGGCCTCGTCGGCGATCGGCTTGAGCTGCTGCACCCGCTGGAGGACGTCGTCGTTCATCCAGCGGGAGATCATGTTCGCGCCGCCGCTCTGGTCGGTGGCGCGCGACCCGGCCGGGTGCGGCTCGCCGGGCTTGTACTTCCCGGTCAGCACGCCCTGCGCGATCGGCGACCAGACGACCTGTCCGATGCCCAGCTCCTCGGAGACCGGGACCACTTCGGGCTCGATGACCCGCCAGATCATGTTGTACTGCGGCTGGTTGGAGACGAACGGGATGCGCAGCTCGCGGGCCAGCGCGTGCCCGTGGCGGATCTGCTCGGCGGTCCACTCGGAGACACCGATGTAGAGCGCCTTGCCGGAGTGCACGACGTCGGCGAAGGCCTCCATCGTCTCCTCGAGCGGGGTCTCGTAGTCGTACCGGTGAGCCTGGTAGAGGTCGACGTAGTCGGTGCCGAGACGCCTCAGGGAGCCGTTGATCGACTCCATGATGTGCTTGCGCGACAGTCCGTGGTCGTTGTGCTTGCCGGGGCCGGTGGGCCAGTAGACCTTCGTGAAGATCTCGAGGCCCTCGCGCCGCTCGTCCTTGAGCGCCTTGCCGAGCACGGTCTCCGCCGCGGTGTTGGCGTAGACGTCGGCGGTGTCGAAGGTGGTGATGCCCTCCTCGAGCGCCTGCCGGACACAGGCGAGCGCGGCGTCCTCCTCGACCTGGGAGCCGTGGGTGAGCCAGTTTCCGTACGCGATCTCTGAGATCTTCAGGCCGCTGGAGCCAAGATTGCGAGTTTCCATGCCCTCAACGTATCCACGCTGCCCCAACGTCATGCGCTCCGGACTTGCGGCCACAGCCGGATTCCGCGGCCGGCCCCCTGCGACGGCTAGGTTGACGGCATGATCGTGGCCTTCAGCATCAGTCCGACCACCGGCGACGAGTCCGGCGGTGTCAGCGAGGCGGTCGCCGAAGCGGTGCGGGTGGTGCGCGCTTCGGGGCTGCCCTGCGAGACGAACGCGATGTTCACCAACATCGAGGGGGAGTGGGACGAGGTGATGGCGGTGGTCAAGCAGGCGGTCGACGTGGTCGCTGCCTCGTCGCCTCGGGTCGGGCTGGTGCTCAAGGCAGACATCCGCCCGGGTCGCACGGGGCAGCTGACCGCCAAGGTCGAGCGGATCGAGGAGCACCTCGCCGAGTAGCCGGCGGCGGCCGGCGAAGAGCGTTTGGCCGGGCGGCCTGTGTCAGTACCGCTCCGGCAGGCGCTGGCCGAGCTTCACCGTGGGCTTGGGCATGCGCAGGAAGCGCAGCTGCATCGCCCGGAGGAGCGCGTAGAACGCCGTACCCTTGTGGGACTCGTCGGGGAACCGCTTCCTGAGCTCCTTCTTGAGCCGGAAGATGAGCACGAGGGAGTCGACCGCGACCAGCACGATCGTGACCAGCCACAGCGACTGCCCGAAGCGAGCCAGGCTCGGACTGCCGGAGTAGCTGAGCACCATGATGATGATCAGCAGCGGCAGCAGGAACTCCGCCATCGACAGACGTGAGTCCACCCGGTCGCGGACGAACTTGCGGACCTTGCCCTGGTCGCGCGCAGGAAGGTAGCGCTCGTCGCCGCGACGCATGCCCTCGCGCATCTTCGCGTTCTGCTCCGCACGGCGCTCACGGAGGAGCTTGGCGGCGGCCTTCTTGTCGGCCGCTCCCTTCGCCCTGGCGCGTGCCGCGGCCTCGGCCTCCCGTCGGCTGGGCGTGGGGCGACCCTTGCCGCCCGGCTTCGCTTCCTGGGTGGTCGTGGAGGTCGTTTCTGCTGACTTGGTACGTCGGAACAAGGCGGCCTTCTGCGTGCTCGACAAGGACCCGGTTCGGTCCTGGGACAGGGCCAGAGTACCCGCGGGAACCTGCTACCTCCGCCGACCGTTGCACCGTAGGGTGGCAATACAGACCTGCCACGAACAGAACAGAAGGGGGCCCCGCACACCATGAGCCTCATGAAGCGCATCAGCCTGATCTTCCGATCCAAGGCCAACAAGGCTCTCGATCGTGCCGAGGACCCGCGCGAGACGTTGGACTACAGCTACCAGCGGCAGATCGAGATGCTGTCGAAGGTGCGCCGTGGTGTCGCGGATGTGGCGACCAGCCGCAAGCGCGTCGAGCTCCAGGTGAACCAGCTCGAGCAGCAGTCGCAGAAGCTTCACGACCAGGCGCAGAAGGCGCTGTCGATGGGACGCGAGGACCTCGCCCGCGAGGCGCTGACCCGCAAGTCCGGGCTCACCGGCCAGATCAGCGACCTCAAGGCGCAGCAGGCGCAGCTCCAGGGCGAGGAGGAGAAGCTCACGCTCGCCTCGCAGCGGCTGCAGGCCAAGGTAGAGGCCTTCCGCACCAAGAAGGAGACCATCAAGGCGACCTACACCGCGGCCGAGGCGCAGACCCGCATCAACGAGGCCTTCTCCGGCATCTCCGAGGAGATGGGCGACGTCGGGCTCGCCGTGCAGCGTGCCGAGGACAAGACCGCGCAGATGCAGGCCCGGGCCGGTGCCATCGACGAGCTGATCTCCTCGGGTGCCCTCGAGGACGTCAGCGCCATCGGCCAGGGCGACGACATCGCCCGCGAGCTCGAGGCGATGTCGAAGGACTCCGACGTCGAGGCGGAGCTCGCCGCGCTGAAGGCCGGCTCCTCGCAGCCCCAGGGCGCTCTCGAGGGTGGCGACACCACCCCCTCGGCCAACGTCCTGGAGGAGAAGCAGAAAGAGGAGGGCCAGGCATGATCGTGCGCATCCTCGGCGAGGGTCAGTGGGAGGTGCCCGAAGAGCACCTCAGCGAGCTGAACCGCCTCGACGAGCAGGTGGAGCAGGCGATCGAGAACGGCGACGAGGTCGAGTTCTCCAACATCCTGGCCGCGCTGCTCGACAGTGTTCGCACCGAAGGTTCGCGTCTGCCGGACGAAACCCTGCACGACTCGGATCTGATACTTCCGCCCGCCGACGCCTCCATCGAGGAGGTTCGGCACATGCTCGATGACGAGGGGCTGATCCCGGGCTGATGTCCAGAACACGCTTTATCAAGGACTCCGGGCTCACCGCCCGGATGACCCTCGTGATGTTCCTTCTCGGGGCGCTTTTCGTCGCGCTCGTCGTGGCGGTGATGTACGTCCTACCGCCGCAGTACGCACCCATCATCGGGGTGATCGGACTCGGTATCGCGTGGTTCCAGTGGTACAACTCCGACACCATCGCGCTGAAGGCGATGCGGGCCAGGGTCGTCACTCCGGAGGAGGCCCCAGAGCTGCACGGCATGATCGACCGGCTCTGTGCCATGGCCGACATGCCCAAGCCCCGGGTCGGGATCTCCTACACCGACCTGCCCAACGCGTTCGCGACCGGCCGCTCGCCGAACCGCTCCGTGGTGTGTGTGACGACCGGGATCCTCGACAGACTGACCGCCGAGGAGCTCGAGGGCGTGCTCGCCCACGAGCTCTCCCACGTGGCGCACCGCGACGTGCTCGTCATGACGCTGGCCTCGTCGGCCGGCATCGTCGCGGGCATGCTGACCCGCGGTGCCCAGTACGGAGCCATCTTCGGCCGCCGCGGCAACGACAACAACGGCGCCGGTGCCGTCGGCTTCCTGATCGCCCTGGTGATCAGCCTCATCGTCTACGCCGTCAGCTTCCTGCTGACGCGGCTGCTCTCGCGCTACCGCGAGCTGTCCGCCGACAGGGCGGGGGCGTACCTCACCCAGAAGCCCTCGGCGCTGGCGTCCGCGCTGACGAAGATCACCGGTGAGATCGCGGCGATCCCCAACCGCGACCTACGGGCGTCGCAGAGCATGAACGCCTTCTTCATCGCGCCGGCGATCAGCGGTGCCACCATGCAGACCCTCACCTCGACCCACCCCTCGCTGGAGCAGCGGCTCGAGCAGCTCGCCAAGGTGGCTGCCGACCTCGGTCGGCCCCTTGACGGGGGCTTCCCGTCTCCGGGCTTCGACCGGTGAGCTTCTGGCAGTCGATCATGGGCCGGCGCAAGCCGGTGCAGGCGAACCTCGACGCGCTGTTCGGCCTGCCGGGTGCCGCGATCACGCTCCAGACGGCCGCGGGCTTCAACGCCACGGGGGTCGGCTCGGTCTGTTACCGCGAGGCCGAGGGAGCGGCGTTCGCGCAGACCCAGGCCGACGTGGTGTCCCTGCTCAACGCCGACGAGGGGCCTGACGTCGAACGGTCGGTCGACGAGTACGGCTACACCTGGCTGGTCACCCGTCAGGACCCCAGCGACATGTCCGGACTCGTGACCGATCTCCATGCCGTGAACACCACGCTCGAGGCGCAGGGGTTCGGTCCCGGGCTACTGTGCTCGCTGGTCGGGTTCACGGACGCCAGCGGTCGCCGGCTCGGTCTGGTGTACCTGTACAAGCAGGGCACCTTCTACCCGTTCGCCCCCCTCGACGGACAGCGGCGGGACAACGTGCTCGAGATCCAGATCCGAGACCTGCTCGCCAAGGAGCTGCCGATCGAGCCCCAGCTGCAGCGGTGGATGCCCGTCTGGGGCGCCCCGGGCCTCTGAACCCCTGGCCCTCCTTGGCCTACTTGCCGGGGAGCTCGAGCATCCGCTGGAGGGCGACCTTGGCCCACTTCTCCGTCTCGACGTCGACCTCGATCACGTTCACGACGTTGCCGGCCACCAGGTTCTCCAGCGCCCAGACCAGGTGCGGCAGGTCGATCCGGTTCATCGTCGAGCAGTAGCAGACGGTCTTGTCCATGAAGACGACGTTCTTGTCCGGGTGGGCGTTCGCGAGCCGCTGCACCAGGTTGAGCTCAGTACCGATCGCCCAGGACGAGCCTGCGGGAGCGGCCTCGATCGTCTTGATGATGAACTCCGTGGAGCCCACCAGGTCCGCCCTCGTGACGACGTCGTACGAGCACTCCGGGTGGACGAGGATGTTCACGTCCGGAATGGTCGCGCGCAGCTCGTCGACGACGGCCGCGGAGAACCGCCCGTGCACGGAGCAGTGCCCCTTCCACAAGATGATCTTCGCCGCCCGGATCTCCTCGGCGGTGAGCCCGCCGTTGGGCCGGTAGGGGTCCCACACGACGCAGTCGTCCAGCGACAGGCCGAGCTTCAGCACCGCGGTGTTGCGGCCGAGGTGCTGGTCAGGGAGGAACAGCACCTTGGTGTCGTCGCCGTGCTGCTCGAAGGCCCACCGCAGTGCCACCTCGGCGTTGCTCGAGGTGCAGACCGCGCCGCCGTTGCGACCGCAGAACGCCTTGATGTCCGCCGAGGAGTTCATGTAGGTCACGGGCACCACGGACGCCGCCACTCCGGCATCGGTCAGCGCGTCCCAGGCGTCCTCGACCTGGCCGAGTCGCGCCATGTCCGCCATCGAGCAGCCCGCGGCGAGGTCGGGCAGGACGACCTTCTGGTGCGCCGAGGTGAGGATGTCAGCGGACTCCGCCATGAAGTGCACGCCGCAGAAGACGACGTACTCCGCCTCGGGTCGTGCCGCGGCCTCCCGTGCCAGCTTGAACGAGTCCCCGGTGACGTCGGCGAACTGGATCACCTCGTCGCGCTGGTAGTGGTGGCCGAGCACGAAGACGCGATCGCCCAAGGCGTCCTTCGCTGCACGGGCGCGCTCCACCAGGTCCGGGTCGGAGGCCGGTGGCAGGGAGCCGGGGCAGTCGACGCCGCGCTCGGAGTTCGGGTCGGCTCCGTGGCCGAGCACCAACAGCGGAAGATGAGTTGTCGTCACAACGACAGTTTCTCAGATCCAGGGGCCGGACCGTTCACATGACCGTCCGCGGGTCGACGGCACTGGACCAGTGGACCACCGGACTTGCCTGCCAAACCCGGAGTGTCAGAGGAAATGGCCGCTGGGAAGGTACGGCGCCGGCGGCTTCATGCTCCGCAGCGCGAGGTAGCCCATGGTGTGCAGGTCGAGCCGCGCCGCCATGCCGACGTCCATCGCCCACTCGTTCGCCGCCGTCAGGTGGCCGATCGTGCACGGTTGCCCGGGGGAGGAGGCGGCGAGCGACTCCCAGAGCAGATCCGTTGCCGTGCGCCGGTTCGTGGCCGCGAGCAGGTACGGCCCTCCACCCGGTTCGACATAGGCGTAGCCCGAGCCCGTCGAGCGGTCGACCACGACCAACCGGTACATCGACGTGAGGATCTCGTGGTCGACACCATGTGCCGCGTCGCGGACCTGCCGGTCGACGGAGTTCATCAGGTCGATGTCGCCCTCAGAACCTTCGCGCACCCGGTCGACGACCGGGAGGAGCTCCCGTCGGACCGTGCCCGTCATCAGCATGGCCGGGTGCAAGGTGAACCCTGCGAGCCGGTAGCGGCGTGCAGCCTTCGGGTCCGCCGAGGCCGCGAGCATGCCGCGCAGGCACCCGCGGCCGTACGACAGCGAGGCATCGAGCAGCTGCTTGCCCACTCCGCGGCCCTGGAGACCAGGACGGACGACGAACGTCGCGAGGATCCAGGTGAGGTCGCGCTTCAACGCCGCGGAGACGCCGACAACGCCACTGTCGTCCTCGGCGACCCAGCACCCCGGCGCGTCGTGGCGCAGGATGTGCTCCATGCGACGTCGCCAAGCGGCCGCCTTCGTCTCCGACCGGGGCACCGGGTCGGGCCAGCTGCGGGGGAGGGTTCGCTCGTCGAGCTCGTGGAACCCCTCGGCGGTGAGCCGCTCGACGTCGGCGACGTCGTCGGGGCGCATCGGACGAATGAGGTGGTCTGCCGGCACGGCGCCAACCTATCGGGCAGAGAGGCCCCGAGGCCGAAGGTCAGGCACCAGCCGTGCAAGGCAGGATGGCGGCATGCGCGTCCTCATCGCCCCCGACAAGTTCGCCGGCACCCTGTCCGCCGTGGAGGCGGCACAAGCCATCGCCGCAGGGTGGCGTCGACGCGCGCCGGAGGACCAGCTCGAGCTCGTGCCCATGGCCGACGGCGGACCGGGCTTCGTCGACGTGCTCCACGCCTCTCTCGGAGGTGACCTGCTCGCGCGGACGGTGACCGGGCCGTACGGCGATCCGGTGCCGGCCGGCGTCCTGCTCGTCGGGCAGACGGCGTACATCGAGTGCGCCCAGGCCTGCGGCCTGCACCTCACGCCCGAGGACCAGCGCGATCCCGAGCGCGCCACCACCCGCGGAGTCGGTGAGCTCCTGGTCTCCGCGCTCGACACCGGCGCCCGGCGGATCGTCGTGGGACTCGGAGGGTCAGGCACCAACGACGGGGGAGCGGGCATGCTTTCTGCGCTCGGGGCCGTGGCCACCCCCGCTGGCGCGCTCGACCGGGGACCGAGCAGCTTGGCGAGCCTCGAGAGCGTCGACCTGACCCAGGCGATCGATCGGCTCCAAGGGGTCGCCCTCGTCGCGGCGAGCGACGTGGACAACCCGCTGCTGGGCCTGATCGGGGCGACCAATGTCTTCGGCCCCCAGAAGGGGGTCGTCCAGGACCGGCTGCAGGCTGTCGACGCCATGCTGGAGAGGCTCGCAGCCGCCACCGACAAGAAGCTCGCGCTCGCCAAGGGTGCGGGTGCAGCCGGCGGCCTCGGGTTCGCGCTGCTGCTCCTAGGAGCCACACGGAAACCCGGAGTGGAGCTCGTGGCCGAGGCAGTCGGCCTGCCCGGCAAGGCCGCTGAGTCGGACCTGGTCGTCACGGGCGAGGGTGCCTTCGACTTCTCGTCGCGGTCGGGCAAGGTGCCCTACGGCGTCGCCGCCGTCGCCGCGCGGGCGCTCGTGCCCTGCATCGCGCTCGCGGGCAAGGTGCTGGTGGGCTCGCGGGAGATGCGTGCCCTCGGGGTCGAGTCCGCCTACTCGGTCGTCGACCTGGTCGGGGAGGAGCGGTCCTTCGCGGAGCCGGCGGAGAGCCTCGCAGCACTCGCCGAGCGAACTGCGCGCACCTGGTCGCACTAGCTGAGTTCTCGCCTTCCCGGCCGGTCTGCCTGCTCGAGGAGGTCGCCGTGGGAGTCGCCCCATGCCACCCACCTGCGCTACACCGGGCGGTAGCTCCGACCCTGGCGCACGCGGTCTGCCGGGACGAAGGTCCCGACCCGATCCGCGGGGGTTGGGAATATCGAGTGATGTGCGACCATTGAACCTGCACAGAAACGTCTGAGCCTATGGGAGTCAACACGATGACCGAGCAGGTCGAAACCACCGAGTCGCAGGTCCGCACCGACGGCATCAACATCAGCGACGCCGCCGCCGCGAAGGTCAAGAGCCTTCTCGAGCAGGAAGGCCGCGACGACCTCCAGCTGCGCATCGCCGTTCAGCCGGGCGGCTGCTCAGGTCTGCGCTACCAGCTCTTCTTCGACGAGCGCAACCTCGACGGCGACGTCGTCACCGACTTCAACGGCGTGGCCGTGGTCGTCGACCGGATGAGCTCGCCCTACCTGAACGGCGCCGTCATCGACTTCGTCGACACGATCGAGAAGCAGGGCTTCACGATCGACAACCCCAACGCGACCGGCTCGTGCGCCTGTGGTGACTCCTTCCACTGAGCCGATTCCCACTGAGCCGATTCCCCCACTGGGCCGTTCGGCTGAGCGGAGCCCACTCGCGCTCGACATCGTCTGAGACCAGCCCCCACCGGTGGACCGGTGGGGGCTGGCGCCTTCGGGCCCCGCTGTCGCGGATCGTGGGTGGTGCCGAGCCCTGGATGCAACAGGAGGCCCTCACCGGATCGGTGAGGGCCTCCTGCTGTGGGCTCGTGCGTCAGTCGAGGTGCAGGTGGAGTGCTGCGCCGAGGCGGGCCGCCGCGTCGCTGACAGCGATGGTCGGCTTCTTCACCTCACGCGGGTAGTCCTCGAACAGGATGCTGGGGGCCGGCTTCGAGACGGCCTCGGCCGCCTTCTGGGCGGCGCTGCGGCGCTCAGGGAGGTGCAGCGCGGCCTCGACCGCGCGGCAGTCGGAGGTCATCTCACTGGTCGTGGAGGCGTCGTCGTACGCCAAACGCTGGTAGGTCATGACGTTCACGCTAGGGGTTACTCGTGGGTCGCCCTAGTCGTACCGACGGGTAGTGTTCTGCCTGTCCGCGAACCGCCCCCGACCCTCCTGAGGTACCCGTGTCGCTGCTCGTCACCGGCTCCATCGCCACCGACCACCTGATGTCGTTCGGAGGGAAGTTCTCCGACTCTCTGGTCGTCGACCAGCTCGACAAGCTGTCCGTGTCGTTCCTCGTCGACGATCTGGAGGTACGACGTGGCGGCGTCGCGGCGAACATCTGCTTCGGCCTGGGCTCGCTGGGTCTGCGTCCCATCCTCGTGGGGGCGGTCGGTGAGGACTTCGCCGACTACCGCTCGTGGCTGGAGCGGCACAACGTCGACTGCGACTCGGTGCACGTCTCGGAGACGAGGCACACGGCGCGGTTCGTGTGCACCAACGACTCGACGATGGCGCAGTTCGCCTCCTTCTACCCCGGTGCGATGAGCGAGGCCCGCGAGATCGAGCTCAAGCCCATCGAGGACCGCGTAGGCCCCGTCGAGTACGTCCTCGTCGGCCCGAACGACCCGGAGGCGATGCTCCGCCACACCGAGGAGTGCCGTGAGCGCGGCTACGCCTTCATCGCAGACCCGTCACAGCAGCTCGCCTTCGGTGACGGTGAGTTGATCCGGAACCTGATCGACGGTGCGGCGATCCTGTTCTCCAACGAGTACGAGTCGGCCCTCATCGAGAAGAAGACCGGGTGGTCGGCCGAGGAGATCCGCGCCCGGGTCGGCACCTGGGTCATCACGCTGGGCGCCACCGGGGTCCGGGTGGAGCAGGACGGCGACCAGCCGATCTTCGTGCCCGCTGTCCCGGAGATCGAGAAGGTCGAGCCGACCGGCGTCGGTGACGCGTTCCGTGCGGGCTTCCTCGCCGCGCTCGCGTGGGGTCTCTCGCTCGAGCGCGCCGCGCAGCTCGGCTGCCTGCTCGCGGTCCACGTCGTGGAGAAGGTCGGCACGCAGGAGTACACCGTGCACAGTGGACCGTTCGTGAAGCGGTTCGCCGACGCCTACGGCGAGGACGCCGCCGCGGAGATCGCCGACCACATCCACGCCCGCCCCTGAGCCGAGTGGGTCGGTCGCGGGGCGGCTGGCGCCCCTGCGGAACCCACGGCGCGTCGATCCCTCAGACGACCCTGCGTACGACGTACCGCGGCACCCCGTCGTCGCTGACCTCCTCGCCGACGTACTCCTGCCCGCGCATCCGGCACCACGCCGGTACGTCGGACCGGGCGGCTGCGTCGTCGGCCACCACCGCGACGGTCTGACCGATCCCGACGCCGGCGATGTTGTTGGCGAGGCGGATCACCGGCAACGGACAACGCAGCCCGCGGCAGTCGAGCTCGAGGTCCGCGGTCGTCACGGGACCCCCGCTCGGTCGCGCAGCTGCGCGACCACGCCGGGGAGAACGGCCAGGAACCGGTCGACCTCGTCCTCGGTCGTGTCCCGGGTCAGCGACACCCGCACGTTGCCGTGGGTGAGCGCACCCATCGCAGCGAGCACGTGGGAGGGCGTCAGCGTCGACGCCGTGCACGCCGAACCCGAGGCGACGCCGAAGCCCTCCCGGTCGAGCTCGGTCACCAGCGCCTCGCCGTCGAGGTAGAGACAGGAGAAGGTCACCAGGTGGGGGAGGCGCTCAGCCGGGTCGCCGACGACCTCGACATCGGGCACCGCGGCCGCGACACGGTGGCGGATCCGGTCCACGAGGGCGAACTGCCGGGCGTTGACCTCCTCGCGCTCGGAGAGGCGGGCCTGGAGCGCCGCTGCCGTGGCGAGCACGGCCGGGACGTTCTCGAACCCGCTGACCCTGGCGTCCGCACGGTCGTCCACGGGGAACGGGGGCCGCCACCGGGAGCCCTTGCGCACCAGCAGCAGCCCGACACCGGCGGGGCCACCCCACTTGTGGGCCGATGCTGCGGCGGCCGACCAGCCCGGGGGCAGGTCGAGCCGGGCGGCGGACGCGGCGAAGTCGACGAAGACCGGGACGCCGTGCTCCGCGGCTACCTGGTAGATCCGGTCGAGAGGCTGGACGGTCGCCACCTCGTGGTTGGCCGACTGGACAGCCAGCGCTCCGGCGCCCTGCGACAGCGTCGAGGCCACCTCGGTGGGGGACACGCGGCCCTGGTGGTCGACACCGACCGCGTCCGTCGTACCGCCGGCGTTCTCGCTCCACCAGCGTCCGGCCTGCATCACTGCGGAGTGCTCCACTGCGGAGTGCACCAGGCGCTTGTCCACCCGCGAGCGGCCGCGGAGGAGTCCGAGGATCCCGAGATGGACCGCCTGGGTGCCCGACGAGGTGAACGTCACCTCGTCCTCGCGCACGCCGAGGCACGAGGCCGTGACCGCGCGGGCGTTGTCGAGCAGCAGGCG
>DATGYO010000076.1:0-21347 GCA_035297905.1 Nocardioidaceae bacterium | reverse complement strand
CGCGTTGCATCCCGCGAAAAGGCCAGCAATGAGGACTGCGACGGCCAACAGAGCTACCGCAATGCGCTCTGAAGCCAGCGACATGTTGACTACCCCGGATCCCGTTCGTCGTACGGCAAGACAGTACGACGGTGAAGAGGGGGGAGCGGACGATTCGACTCAGCCGTCCCCCAACCGTCAGTGAAGCGGCCTCGGCTTCGAGCATCACCGGATCAGCGCGCTCGAGTCCGTGACCACTCGCCGGCCGAGCGTGACGCTCGAGGCGAAGCTTCGACATGCTGCAACTGGCTCCGGACCAAACGCCTCGCGGAGCTGGCGACGCCGATTACGTCGACAGCTCGCCACAGCTCTACGGTCGGCGGCCGATGAAGGCGAGGAGGCGAGTCTGCACGTCAGCCTCCTCGTCGACTTCTACCCGCGGCCCGTACTGCCCGCTGGTCCTCAGCAGGTCGTCGAGCGGCAGCATCCCGTCGAGCAGCCGGCGGCACTTGTCAGGGTCGAGCCGCTCGTCCTGGCCGGTAGCCCGCGCAAGATCCCAGGTGTGCATGAAGACGTCGGCGGTGTAGAAGCGGTCGACGGCCTGGTCGAGCGGGACCTCGCCGATGTGCGGGTTCGTGAGAACCTTCCCCGCCGTCGCCGGGTCGTCGAGCAACGCCTGTACGCCGTCGCTGTGCACCGTCCAGGCCGCCACCGGGTCATCGTCCACCGACGGACCCCTGGGGAGCTCGACGCCGGCGCCGGCGCTCAAGAAGTCCGGGAACCACTCGACGAGATGCCGAACCACGTCACGGGCCACCCAGCCCTCGCACGGCGCCGGGTTGCTCCACGTCTCCGGGCGCGCGCCGCGCACCCGGGCGGTGAACGCACCGGCGACCACGCGATGCTCGTCTGCCGCAGTACCCACGGTCAGACACCTTCGGCGAGCAGGTCGTCGAGGCGTTCGTAGCCCTCGCGGAGGCCGCTCTCCATGCCGCTCGCGATGATCGCGTCGCGCGCCTCGATCGAGTCGACCACCGAGGTCGTCGTGACCCGCGTGCGGCCGCCGAGGTCCTCGAAGATGGCCGTCTCGAGGCTGACACCGTCGGGGTAGCCCTCGTACGTGAAGGTCTGCACGATCCGCTCTGCCGGGCGCACCTCGTGGAAGACGCCCCGGAAGCCGTACTCCGTCCCGTCATCCTCGGCATGCACGTACCGGTAGGAACCGCCGGTGCGGGCGTCGTACTCGTCGATCCTCATCGTGAGCCGGCGCGGTCCCAGCCACTGGACGACCAGCTCCGGCTCGGTGTATGCCCGGAACACACGCTCCGGGCTGGCCTCGAACTCTCGGGTGATCACGATCGTAGGCAGAGCCGGGTCGGCCACGATCCGGGTCTCGTTGCGGTGGTGCGTACTGGTACTGCTCATGATGCTGCTCCGCTCCCTCGGGACTCCGTCTCCGGAGCCTCCTCCATCTGCTCGAGCACGGCATCGAGCCGGCGGTGACGATCCTCCGCCTCGCGTCGATAGCGCTCGATCCACTTGGTCATCAGGTCGAAGACCCCGGATTCGAGGTGGCACGGGCGCCGCTGCGCGTCCCTGCTACGACTTACCAACCCGGCGTCCTCCAGCACCCGGAGATGCTTCGACACGGCCTGCACGCTGACGTCGTACGGCTCGGCCAGCTCACCGACGGTGGCGTCCCCGACGGCCAGCCGGGCCACGATGTCCCGCCGAGTCGGGTCGGCGAGGGCTGCGAACACCCGGGAGAGCCGGTCGTCGGTCACGTCAGGCCTCCTCGTGAACGGTCTTAAACCCATTGGTTGAATACAACGTAGGACCGCGGCAGATCCTTGTCAACCAGTCGGTTGAATACGTCACCGTGGGTACGGCGCCCGTTCATTCGTAAGCTGCACCGATCCGGAGGTTGTAGCTGGGGACGTCGTTCATGGACATCGTGACCTCGTAGGTCCGCCGGTAGCCGGTGTGCTCGATCCGCCAGCCGTCGTCGGTGCGGAGGTAGCGGTCCTCGTAGAAGGCCGCGCCCTCGAGGACCAGCCGATGCTCAGGCATGAGCACCTTGTCCTCGAGGTACCACACCCCGGTGGCCCGGTCGCCCTCCACGCAGATCTCCGGGTGATGACAGTGGTGCAGCGTGATCATCCGCGGGCCGAGCGAGTCACGCATGAAGCCCACGATCTCGTCACGTGACCCGAAGGACAGCCCTTCCCCGTAGTCGCCGGTGGCCTCGGGCACGAAGACCTCAGCGAACTCGTCCCACCGCTTGAGGTCCAAGGTGCGCAGGTAGCGGTACTTCAGCTGCTTGACCTGCTCGATCTCGACCAGGAGGTGGCGCCCAGAGATGCTGGACTCGACCTCGCTGGTGACGTCACGGCTCATGAGCGACTCCTGAAACACGTTCTAGTTTGAGCGGAAACTAGTGCGCCTGAACCGCCGCGTCAACAGGCCCGCCTCGACCCGACTGGGCCAGACTTGGGCCGTGCCCGCCGACCGCCGTAGCCTCACCGGCCCCTGGCTGGTGCTGGCCGCGGTGCGCTTCCTCGCCGAGCTCGGGTTGATCGCCGCCCTCGGGTACGTCGGATGGCGCATCCTCGATGACCAGCCTGCAATCGCCCTCCTCGTCGCCCTCGTCCTCGCCGCAGCGGCCGCGACTATCTGGGGCGCCTGGGTGGCGCCCAAGTCCGAGCATCGCCTGGAGGACCCGGCGCGTCTGGCCGTCGAGGTCGCGCTGTTCGCCGTCGCGTGCGCCGCACTCGCCGTGGCCGGCAACGGCATAGCAGCGATCGTCCTCGGGCTCGCCTACGCCGTGAGTGCACCCGTCGGCCGCAGGGGGTTCTGAGCAGCGTCGGGCGGTCAGCGGCTGCGCGGGTCGACGGTCGTGTCGATGGACAGCTGCGGGCTGACCCCTCGTGCCACCCCGCCCCAGGGCACCAGCTTGAAGTTCTGGTTGTCGCCGGTGTTGATGTCGTCGGCGACCACCAGCGCGCCCTTCGGGAACGCCGGGCCAAGCGGCACGCTCACCACATCGACCCCGTCGGTACCGGTCACCGCGTCCACCTCGCCGGCCTCGAGCCCGAACGTCGTGACGTACTTGTTGCCGCCGTCCCGCTTGTAGACGACGAAGACGTCACTGCCCTGGCTGGAGGCGATCAGGTACCCCGCACCATCAGACGCGTAGTAGACGCTGAGCCCCTCGACGTCGGCGCGGACGTGGCCGAGCGGTCCGGTCGTGTCGACCTGGGACCGAGTCGCTCCCGCAGACGGCTCGGCGCCGTACTTCCAGATCCCGACATCCTCCTCGGCGATGTAGAGGTTGCCAAGGTCGTCGTCCGCAACGCACCCCTCAGAAAGTGAACCGATGTCGAGCTCACGAACCAGGGACGCATCGACCTTCCCGCTGCCGTTGTCGAAGAGCCGCCACTGCTGTGCCCGGCCGTCTCGAGTGGTGTCGATCGCGTAGTACCGCCCGTCGACGGCACTGTGGTACATGCAGAGCCCGTAGATGTCCGCGTCGACGCCCAGCGTCCGCGCGGAGACCTCGACCAGTCCTCGTGTCGCCGGGTCGACTCGGTACACCCTGAGGCTGTTCGAGGAGTCGTAGTTGCTGGCAACCACGAGATCGACCTGCTTCCCGCCGAGCGGGAACCCGTAACGGACGTCGACGTTGTTGATGTTGCCGTCGCGGTAGTAGAAGAGCTGACTTCCGTCGAGGGCGTAGACGGCCAGGCCGCCCTTCTTGTCGGTTCCGATGATGGTGCTCTTGGACGCGTCCGCTGGGTTCACCCAGATGGCCGGGTCGTCGGCCGCGTCCCCGCCGTGCGGCATCGGCGCCGTCTCGACGGTCGCCGTGACCGGCTCGACGTCTCGGACCTTCGGCGCCACGGTCCGCTCGCCGGCACCCGAACCCTCCGCGTAGTGGGCGCTCACTCTCGCCGCCGAGAGAGCCGACGGGTAGACCGCCACCTCGTCGATCTGTCCGCGGAAGTAGCCGCTCGAGTTACCCCCGGTGCGGCCGATGGCGAGCATGCCCTTGCTGCTGTTCACCGAGCCCGAGAACTTCGTGGAGGCGGCCTCCGCCCCGTTGACGAACAGCTTCAGGCTCTTCCCGGCGCGGACCATCACCAGGTGCGTCCATTCCGACGTGGAGGGCTCGGTCGGGCTGGTCACGGTGACGTTGCTGTCGCCGGCGAAGACCGTGCCGCGCCACAGCCCACCAGAGGTGACGCTGAGCCGGTACTGCCACGTGTCGTAACCGGTCGACTCACCCTTCTGGAGCACCACCATGCCGGTGAGCGTGTCCGGCTTCGCCCAGGCCTCCACGCTGAAGTCGCCGGTCGTGAAGTTGAGGTCCTCGCGGTTCGCGACACGCACGTAGCTGGTGCTTCCGTTGAAGCCCATGGCCTTGTCACCGTCACTGGCAAGCGCTCCCGGTACGCCGAGGGCGACACCACCCCGCACGGACCCGGGGGGCTGACCCTTCTCGTCGCGCGCCTCGCGGCCGGTCTGCTCACCCAGGCGCCAGTAGCCGCTGGGGTCGTCTGAGAGCACCGCGTCGCGATAGGTCTGCGCGCCTGCCGGGATTATCATCAACGACAGAGCGGCCAGTCCCAGCACCACGGCGGCCAGTGCGCCTATCAGCGATCGCGACATCGATCTACCCCGGGTGACTTCGCCCATGATTTCCCCCGATTCCACCTTAGGGGAACGAGCGGTCGCAGATATGACTAACGGCAGCGATTGCCAGATGCCCAACCACTCGCCAGGCCGCCCATAGGGCCCAAATGCGGACAGACCTGGACAGAGTCAGCGACGGCGGGCGGTGCCGAAGACCCCGCGGAAGATCTCCCGGGCGGCGGTGCGGGCGAAGTCCTTGGCCACGGGCGACTTGAGGATGTCGTGCACCATTCCGCCCTCCTCCTGACGAGTCGGCGCCGACTTCTTCGGGTAGCGGATCTTCTGTTCCGGCTCAGTCTTCGGCGCGGCCGCGCCCGCCTCGAGCTTGCGCGCGAGCATCTCGTGTGCGGAGTCGCGGTCGACGGGCTCGCCGTACTTCGACCGCAGCGGTGAGGCGTTCACGATGCCGTCGAGCACCGGCTGGTCCGCGGGGCTCATCCGTGACTCCGGCGCCCGCAGCATCGTCCACGCCACCGGCGTCGGCGCACCGCGCTCGTTCATCACCGTCACCACCGCCTCGCCGATCCCGAGCGAGGTGATCACCTCGCCGAGGTCGTCGTACTCCGAGTTCGGGTACGTGTTCACGGTCGCCTTGAGCGCCTTGGCATCGTTCGGCGTGTGTGCCCGGAGCTGGTGCTGGATCCGGGACCCGAGCTGGGCGAGGACGTCGTCGGGTACGTCGGTCGGGCTCTGGGTCACGAAGAAGACCCCTACGCCCTTCGACCGGATGAGCCGGACGGTCTGGGCGATCGCCTCGAGGAAGGCCTTGGACGCGTCCTTGAACAGCAGGTGCGCCTCGTCGAAGAAGAACACCAGCTTGGGCTTCTCGACGTCGCCAACCTCGGGCAGGTCGTTGAAGAGGTCGGCGAGCAGCCACATGAGGAAGGTCGAGAAGACGGCCGGCCGGTCCTGGAGTCTCGGGAGCTCCACGAGCGAGATCACGCCGCGGCCGTCGTCGGCGACCCTCAACAGGTCCGCAGTGTCGAGCTCGGGCTCTCCGAAGAAGGCGTCGGCTCCCTGGTCCGAGAAGCCGATCAGCTCCCGCAGGATCACCCCGGCGGTCGACGCGGACAGGCCGCCGAGACCCTTCAGGTCTGCCTTCCCCTCGTCCGACACGAGGAACTGCACCACGGATCGGAGGTCCTCCAGATCAAGCAGGGGCAGGCCGGCCTTGTCGGCGTAGTGGAAGACGAGTCCCAGCGAGGACTCCTGGGTGTCGTTGAGGCCGAGCACCTTGGAGAGCAGCGTGGGACCGAACGACGAGATGGTCGCCCGCAGCGGGACGCCGGTCCCCTCGCCGCCGATCGCGAGGAGCTCGACCGGGAAGCCGCGGCCCTCCCAGGTGTAGCCGACAGCCTTGGCCCGCGCGGTGATCTTGTCGCCGCCCTCACCGGGCACGGCCAGGCCGGAGAGGTCTCCCTTGATGTCGGCGGCGAAGACCGGGACGCCGTGGGCGGAGAGCTGTTCCGCGAGCAGCTGAAGGGTCTTGGTCTTGCCCGTGCCCGTGGCGCCGGCGACGAGGCCGTGCCGGTTCACCATGCCGAGCGGGATGCGCACCGCCGCCGCCGCGACCTCGTCGGCGTCGAGCATCAGGGCGCCGAGCTCCAGCGCGGGGCCCTGGAAGTCGTAGCCCTCGCTGACCGCCTCGGTGAGCACTGCCTTGCCGCCGCGGGCATCGCCGCTGTCTTCGCTGGTCACGCAGGCAGCCTAGCCAGACGAGAGGGGTCCCTGGGGCGGGTCACTATGCTGGCGCCGTGATCTTCAAGCGCGTGGGTGACCACCGCCCGTACCCCGACCACGGACTCAGTTCGCGGGACTGGGCCGCGCTCCCACCACGCCAGGTCCGCCTGGACGAGCTGGTGACCACGAAGGACACTCTGCAGCTGGCAGCCCTCCTCGACGAGGACTCGACGTTCTTCGGCGACTTGTTCGCGCACGTCATCGAGTGGCACGGCGAGCTCTACCTCGAGGACGGCCTGCACCGCGCGCTGCGGGCGGCCCTCCATCAACGCCAAGCACTGCACGCCCGCGTTTACTCCATGGCAGGCTGACCGCATGCGTCGACAGGTCACCAGCACCATCACCATGCTGGTTCTCATCGGCCTCCTCGCGGTCGGGGCCACCTGGGGTTGGAAGCAGCTCTTCGCCGATGCCCCAGGACTGGGCGCGGAGCCGGCCCCGATCTGCTCGACCCAACAGGTCAAGGGTGGCGAGAAGATCACGACCCGTCAGGTGACGGTCAGCGTCTACAACGGCGGCACCAAGTCCGGGATGGCCGGAAAGACGCTGGACATGCTCGCCAAGCGCGGATTCGGCAAGGGTGACATCGGCAACGCCCCGCCCGACGTACAGGTACGGATGGTGCAGGTGTGGTCCACCGTCGAGAACGACGGAGAGGCCCAGCTCGTCGCACGCCAGTTCGGCAAGGACGTCAAGGTCGCGGTCTCCGAGCAGGACCTCGGTCCGGGTGTCGACGTGATCATCGGCAACGCCTTCAAGCGCCTCGTGAAGGCTCCGCGGACCTTCGAGCTCCAGCATCCGGAGAAGGTGTGCGTGCCGGCAGAGCCGTCCCCGCCGCCCGCCTGATCACTCCTCCCCCCACCACTGGGCGAGCCGCCCTGCCCGCGACACCTTCCGCAGCCGCTCCTCCGTCTCCTCGCGGATCCGCCGCGGCGTGACCACGAGCAGGTCGTCGCCGCGTCGCATGACGGTCCTCTCGGCAGGCACCATCGTGTTCCCGTCGCGCACGATCAGTGCGACGGAGGCGCCGATCGGCAGCCTCAGCTCACCCACCTCCACGCCGTGGAGTCGTGACCGCCTGGTGATGGTGACCTGGAGCAGGTCGGCGGCGATCCGCTCCAGTGGAGCCGCCTCCACGTCGAGGTCACGCGGCTCACCGGCCTCGGCGACGCCGAGCAGCCGCGCCACCCAGGGCAGGGTGGGACCGGTCAGCAGCGTGTAGATCACGACCATGACGAACACGATGTCGAACAGCTCGGTCGCGTGCGGGACGTCATTGGCCAGCGGGATGGTCGTGAGCACGATCGGCACCGCGCCGCGAAGACCTGCCCAGGACACGAAGCCCTGCTCATGCGGGCTCATCCGCCCCACGAACGAGCACGCCACCACCGAGAGCGGTCGGGCCACCAGGGTCAGGATCAGGCCCGAGGCGATCGCCAGGCCCACGTGCGCGAGCGAGATGCGGTCGGGGGAGGCGAGCAGGCCCAGCATGATGAAGAGGCCGATCTGCGCCAACCAGGCGATTCCTTCTGAGAACGACCTGGTGGCCGCCCGGTGCGGGAGCTCGGAGTTCCCGAGCACGAGCGCGGCGGCGTACACCGCGGCGAACCCGGAGGCGTGGAGGGCGGCCATGCCGGAGTACGCGAGGACGGTCAGGGCGAGGACGGCGAGCGGGTAGAGACCTGAGGCCGGGAGCGCCACCCGTCGCATGACCCAGGCGCCGCCGAACCCGATCGCCAGCCCGCCGAGGACGCCGAACACGAGCTCGTAGACCACGATCCCGGCGAAACCCAGCACGCCATGGTCGAGCGCGCTGCCTGTGCTGACCAGCGTCACGAGAAGCACGGTGGGTGCGTCGTTGAGGCCGGACTCCGCCTCGAGGACGCCGGTGATCTTCCGCGGCAGCGGCACCCGTCGCAGCACCGAGAACACCGCAGCCGCGTCGGTCGGTGACGTCACCGCACCCAGCAGGATGGCGAGCTGCCACTCGAGGCCGAAGAGGTAGTGCGCTCCGACGGCCATGACGGTCACGCTGACGCCCACCCCGAGCGTGGCCAGCGCGATGCCCATGCCCATCGAGGGCCTGATCTCCTGCCACTGGGTGGTGAGACCACCTTCGGCGAGGATCAGGACGAGAGCCGCGAACCCGAGAGCGTGGGCGACGTTCGCGTCGTTGAAGTCGATTCCGATCCCGGCCTCGCCGAGCAGCACCCCCATCAGGAGGTAGATCAGGAGGCTGGGAAGCCCGACCCGGACCGAGGCTCGCACGGCGAGGATCGCCGCCAGCATCACGACGGCACCGAGCAGGAGCACGGAGTCCAGCTGGTGCACGTCGAAACTCATGCACCACCTCTGTCGTCGACCGGCCCGGGCAGCTCATCCTTTCAGACAGGGACCCCTCCGGAGGCACGCTTACCCCGGTGGCCGGCCGTGGCCTACCGTGGCCCGGTGCGACCAGTCGACGAGATGCCCCACGAGCAGATCGGCCGGCGCCTCGGTGTGGCGACCCGGGCGAACGTGCCTCCCTTCCACGTCATGGACCTCCTCGCGGCTGCCGCAGAGCGCGCGCGGACGCACGGAGACCTGGTCAACATGGTCGCGGGACAGCCATCGACCCCGGCGCCGCGTCCGGTGCGCGAGGCGGCGAAGCGCGCGATCGACGAGGACCTGCTCGGCTACACCGTTGCCCTGGGTATTCCGGAGCTGCGCGAGGCGATCGCGGGCCACCACCAGCGCACGTATGGGATAGACGTGGCCGTCGAGGACGTCGTCGTCACCACGGGGTCATCGGGCGGGTTCCTGCTCGCGTTCCTCTCCGCGTTCGACGCCGGGGACCGGGTGGCGATCGCGCGACCCGGATACCCCTGCTACCGCAACGTGCTGACCTCACTCGGATGCGAGGTCGTCGAGCTGCCGACGGGCCCTGGGTCCCGGTTCCAGCCCACCGTGGCGATGCTCGAGGCCCTCGAGGAGCCCGTGCAGGGCCTGATCGTGGCAAGCCCCGCCAACCCGACCGGGACCATGCTCCCGCCCGAAGAGCTCGCCGCCCTGGCCGTCTGGTGTGAGACCCATGGCGTGCAGCTGATCAGCGACGAGATCTACCACGGCATCGAGTACGCCACCCCGATGCAGCACGCGACCGCGTGGCAGACCTCCCGCGAGGCGGTGGTGTTCCACTCCTTCTCGAAGTACTTCTCCATGACGGGCTGGCGCCTGGGCTGGATGCTCGTCCCGGAACGACTGCGCCGCGCGGTCGACGTACTCACCGGCAACTTCACCATCTGCCCGCCGGTCCTGGCGCAGCACGCCGCGGTAGCCGCGTTCACCCCCGATTCGTACGCCGAGGTGGACGCACACGTGGCGCGCTACGCCGAGAACCGGGCCCTGCTCCTCGAGGGCCTACCTCGCGTGGGCATCGACCGGCTGGCGCCGGCGGACGGAGCCTTCTACGTCTACGCCGACGTGTCCCACCTGACCGACGACTCCATGGGCCTCTGCCACCGGCTGCTCGCGGAGACCGGGGTCGCGACCGCTCCGGGAGTCGACTTCGACACCGTGGACGGCGGCAGGTTCCTCCGGCTCTCGTTCGCCGGGGCGCCGGCGGAGATCGTCGAGGCGCTCTCGCGACTCGAGACCTGGCTGCCCGGCGTCGCCGTCATGTGACGCAGGCCGTCGATGGTCCGGCTGAGCAGCCCGACGAGGGCCCGCTCGGGGCTGGGCACGCAGGCCTGCGAGATGCCGGCGACCGCGTGGTGGACCACCGCCGGGGCGCCGCGGCTGATGAACGTGTCACGCCGGCTCACGGCGGCACTGATGAAGTCCCGGGCCCAGTCGCCCGCGTCCGGCACCGTCGAGAGCGCGCGCTGTGCGCGCGGCGAGAGGTACTCGGGCGACAGCATGTCGAGCTCGGCGAGCACTGCCTCGCTCCGCAGCACGCCCACTGCTACAGCCCGCTGGCGTGACATCGACACGACAGGGAGCGCCGTGAGGGCGGCTTCTCGGGCGATCAGGGCGTCCAACATCGGGTCGTCACTGACGAGCCCCACGACCGACGGGATCAGAGGGACGAGGTCCTGACGAGCCCTGTCACCGAGCCGGTCGTTGATCTCTCGTGCCATCGCCGCGAGGAGAGGATGGGTGCAGCGCGGGTGGTCCGACCAGCGCTCGCCGGCGAGGTACGAGGCCATCTCCATGAAGCAAGCGCCCTTGCGGGGGCTGCGATGCCGACCGGGTGAGAGGGTCGGCATGAAGTCGGGAATGCGCGTTGGGTTGTTCATGGGCCAGCTCCCGGGGGCCAGGGAATGGAACCCTTAACAGTGTGCGACTGATCCCCGGCGAGCACTAGTGCCAGTGTTGGGTAGATGATCCTTCCAACCAGTTCGGGGAGGGTACGTCGGACGAGGAGCCGCCCATGGACGCCACCGTCGAGCACCCGGTGCACTACGACCCGCTTGACGAGGACTTCCTCACGGACCCGTACGACACATACCGGGCGCTGCGGGACCACGACCCGGTCCACCTCCACCAGGACCCGCCGTTCTACGCAGTGTCGCGGTTCGAGGACGTCTGGCGGGTGGTCCGCGACCCAAGGGTGTTCTCCTCCGCGCAGGGCCTGACCTTCTACCCCGACGAGATCGAGGCGCTCGGCCTCGCGCCCACGATCGTGATGCTCGACCCGCCCCGCCAGACCGCGCTCCGGCGACTGGCCAGCCACGGGTTCACGCCGCGCAGGGTGGCGGCCATGGAGGACGACCTGCGGCGGTTCGTCCGCGAGCGGATCGCCCTGATGGAGCGGCTGGCCGCCGACGGGGCACCGGTCGACCTGCACCAGGACTTCTCCGCGCCGATCCCGACCTACGCCCTTGCGAACCTCCTGGGCGTCCCGCCGGCGGATCGAGCCCGTTTCGACCCCTGGGTGAAGGCGCTGACCACGCTGCAGGACAGCGGGTTCGACGCCGGCTCGTTGCTCGGTGCGCCCGATGCCGTCGCGGAGATGTTCGGCTACTTCAGCGACGTGATCGCCACGAGACGGGCGGAGCCGGGCGACGACTTGGTCAGCGCGCTGGTCGCGGCCGAGGTGGACGGCGAGAGGCTGACCGACTGGGACATCCTCGGGTTCTGCTTCGTCATGGTCGCCGGTGGCAATGACACGACGGCGAACCTCATCTCCCACGGCGTGATGCTTCTCGACGCCGACCGTGCGCAGCGCGAGCGGCTGCGGGAGGACCTCTCGCTCGTGCCGAACGCGGTGATGGAGTTCCTACGGCTCGAGGGCTCGGTGCAGGGGCTCGCGCGTACGACGACCGCACCGACCGTCGTACACGGGGTGCAGATTCCCGAGGGGTCGAAGGTGCTGCTCATGTATGCATCGGCGAACCGCGACGAGCGGGAGTTCGGGCCTACGGCCGACCGGCTCGACATCACCCGCGACATGCCGCGGCATCTCGGCTTCGCGAGCGGACCGCACTTCTGCATCGGCAACCACCTCGCGAAGCTGCAGGCCCGGGTGGCCTTCGAGGAGCTCCTCGCCCGCCAGCCCCGTATCGGCGTGGACGTGTCCGCGGGAGAGCGCATCCGAGCACCGTTCACGCGCGGCTGGGTCAGCCTCCCGGCCACGGGCCTGACTCCGTGGGCGTCGTGATGGCCTCCTCGTTCGACGCCCGTCCGCTGACACCGGAGAGCTGGTCGGAGCTTGAGGAGCTGTTCTCCTTGCCCGGAGGCTCGATCGTCCGCGGCTGCTGGTGCATGTACTACCGCCGCAGCGGCAAGGTCACGGTCAGCGGGGCGGCGGGGGTCGAGAACAAGCAGCAGCTGTGCGACCTCGTGGACGGCGGCTCGGTGCCCGGCCTCGTCGGCTTCGTCGACGGCGCACCGGCCGGATGGATCAGCCTCGGGCCGCGCGAGGACTACGCCAAGCTCAGGCGTTCGCCGATCATGAAGCCGGTGGACGACCAGGAGGTGTGGTCGGTGGTGTGCACCTATGTCGCCAAGCCCTACCGGGGTCAGGGGGTGCAGCACCAGCTCCTCGGTGCCGGCATCGACTACGCGAGGCAGCAGGGCGTGCGGACGCTCGAGGCGTACCCGGTCGACAAGCCCGAACGCAGCCACGATGACTTCATGTTCTTCGGGTCGAGGAGCCTCTACGAGAAGGCGGGCTTCGTCGAGGTGGTGCGCCGCTCCCCCACCCGGGTCGTGATGCGGAAGGCGCTGCTCTAGCGAGTGCCTGGCGTTCGAGCGCGACGAGCGGGTAAGAACGGTGCATGGACACCAAACCCACCGTCGCACTCCTCGGGACCGGCACCATGGGCGCAGGCATGGCCCGCAACATCGCCGCCGCCGGCCTGCCGTTGAAGGTCTGGAACCGCACTCCCGACAAGGCCGAGCCGCTCGCTGAGGCGGGAGCGACCGTCTGCGCCAGCGCCGCCGATGCGGTGGCCGGTGCGGACATCGTCATCACCATGCTGTTCGACGCCGACAGCGTGGCGTCCACGATGGAACAGCTTCGTGACGCCGTACCCTCAGGCGCCGTCTGGCTGCAGCAGTCCACGGTCGGCGTCGACGGTGCCGACCGGCTGGGCCGACTCGCCGAGGAGCTCGGGCTCGTGTACGTCGACGCACCGGTCCTCGGCACCCGCAAGCCGGCGGAGGACGGTGCTCTCGTGGTGCTCGCCTCGGGCCCGGACGAGGTCCAGGACACGGTGGCGCCGGTCTTCGAGGCGATCGGGCAGCGAACGCTCTGGGTCGGGAAGGCAGGCAACGCCTCACGGCTGAAGCTCGTCGCCAACGCGTGGGTGGTCACCCTCATCGAGGGCATCGCGGAGTCGCTGACCCTGGCAAAGGCACTGGGACTCGACCCGAAGCTCTTCCTCGAGGCCGTCGCGGGCGGGGCGATGGACGCGCCCTACGTGCAGCTCAAGGGCTCGGCGATGCTGCGTGGCGACTTCACCAAGGCGTTCGGGCTCGACGGCGCCGCCAAGGACGCCGACCTCATCGTGACAGCGGCCCGTGATGCAGGGGTCGACCTCGCAGTCTTCGAGGCAGCCCGGGACCACCTGGCCCGGGCGCTCGAGGCCGGCCACGGCCACAAGGACCTGTCCGCGACGTTCCTCGAGCACTGACTCCTACAGCACTGACTTCTACAGCGCGGGCTCGCGATCACACCTCCGGTCGGCGCCTCGCGCTGCTGTGGCGCGTCGGCTCCCCGCGCTGGGCCGCGGCCCGCTCCTCGGCGAGCCGGTCACGGCTCCGTACGAGCCGTAGCAGCGTGACCAGCCCGAGGCCGCCGATGAGGTTGCCGACGACGGTGTAGGAGAACCACTGGAGCCAGTCGAGGTACCCGAACGGCGCCTCGCCGGTGTTCAGCGCACCGAAGATCAGCAGCGAGTCCAGGATCGAGTGAAACATCTCCAGCCCGGCCAGGAGGAACGCACCGGCCACGGCGGCGGCGATCTTGGCGGGCATGGAGTCCGTGCCGTGCTGCATCCGCGTCATGAGGGTGATCGCCGCGCCCGCGAGGACCGCGAGCGCGAAGCTCTGGAGCGAGAGCGGGGCCGTGGCGAAGTGTTCCGCCGACTCGATCGCCTGGGCGTGGAGATCGGGGTAGCACACCATGATCAGCCCCATCACGATCCAGCCGCCGAACAGGTTCGCGAGCAGCGTGCCACCCCAGAGCTTGCCCAGCTGTGCGGTGGTCGCGCGCTTCGCCGCCACCGTGGTGACCGGGACCAGGAAGCCCTCGGTGAACAGCTCGCTGCGGCCGAGCAGGAGTGCCAGGAAGCCGATCGAGAAGGCGAGGCCGCCGAGCAGCGGGCTGCCCGTGGCGTCCCGAACGGCGAGGTAGGCGAGCACGCCCATCGCTACCTCGGTGCCCCCGAAGAACCCGGTGACCAGTACCTCTCGCCACTTCCGGTGCAGGCGCTGGACACCCTCCTCGACGATCCGGTCGAAGGCCTCCTCCAGCTCGTCCTCCAGGTGGCCGCCGCTCTTGCCGAGCGAACGCCGGTCTGTCTCGTTCACGCCCGGCGGGTACCCCTGGGAACAGGCACGCATGCGACGGGCCGCGACGCATGCGGCGCCGCCTTCGCGCCGTCACCGCATCGGGGGACTGTCCCAAATCTGACGTGATTGGCATCACACCCGTCGGGTAGTGAGTCGGCGAGCTGAGAACCCTTGGGTTCGCCGTGTCCAAAAGGAGTGTGCGGCGACCACGTGCGGCCGCCGCCGAGAAAGGCGGTACCAATGACACTCGACCGAGAGCAAGCCCGAGCCGCCCGACAGGTCGAGGGAACAGCCGAGCACGCCCGGCAGATCCGCAAGGCGGCCTTCGCCAGCACGGTCGGCACCAGCATCGAGTGGTACGACTACTTCCTCTACGGCACTGCCGCGGCGCTGGTGTTCCCCTCGTTGTTCTTCCCCCATGCGTCGCAGTACGTCGGCCTGCTGGCGTCGTTCGCGACGTACTTCGTCGGCTTCGCGGCCCGCCCGATAGGCGCCGCGATCTTCGGCCACTGGGGTGACCGGATCGGTCGCAAGGCGACGCTGATCGTCACCCTGTTGCTGATGGGGCTCTCCACGACCCTGATCGGCGTCCTGCCCGGAGAGGCGACGTGGGGTGTGGCAGCTCCGACCATCCTGGTGCTCCTGCGTGTCCTGCAGGGCATCGCGGTCGGCGGCGAGTGGAGCGGATCCGTCCTGCTCTCCATGGAGTGGGGCGACCAGAAGCGGCGCGGTCTGATGGGCAGCTGGCCGCAGCTCGGCGTCGCCATCGGCCTGATCCTCTCCACCGGCCTGATGACGCTGTTCAACGCGGTCGCCGGCACCGACGGCTTCGTCTCGTGGGGCTGGCGCGTGCCCTTCCTGCTGAGCCTGGTGCTCGTGGGGATCGGTCTCTACATCCGGCTGCAGATCCTCGAGACGCCGATGTTCGCCAAGATCGTCGAGTCGAAACGGGTCGAGAAGACGCCGGTGATCGAGGTCATCAAGCGCCACCCGAAGGAGATCATCCTGTCCGCGCTGGTGCGGATGTCGGAGCAGATGCCCTTCTACATCGTGACCGCGTTCGTGCTGTCCTACCTCACCGAGCCCCCGCACAGCTTCAGCCGCAACTTCGTCCTCGTCGGCACGTTGATCGCCTCCGCGATCGAGTTCGTGCTGGTGCCGTACTTCGGTCACCTGTCCGACTCCGTCGGCCGCAAGAGGATCTACATGACCGGCGCGGCGGTGATGGGCATCTGGGGCTTCGTCTACTTCGCCATGCTCGACAGCGGTGTCGGCTGGCTGGTCTTCGTTGCCCTCTGCCTGGGTCTGGTCCCGCACGCCATGCAGTACGGTCCGCAGGCCTCGCTGATCGCCGAGAGCTTCCCGACGAGCCTGAGGTACGGCGGTGCCGGGCTCGGCTACCAGCTGGCCTCCGTCGTCGCGGGTGGTCCGGCCGCCCTGATCGCGACGTGGCTGATCCACACGTTCGGGACGGGCTACGCCGTGTCGGCGTACATCTTCATCTCCGCGCTGATCACCCTGGCCGCCTGCGCGGCGCTGCGTGACTACTCGCGGGCCGACATCGCCGACGACCGGACGTACGCCCGCGTCATGCAGGACGCCTGAACGGTGCTCACGACTGACCGCGCCGCGCCCGCGGTCAGTCGTGGGCGACGTGTACGTCGAGCTGGCCCTCGCCGTACTGACGGCGGAGCACCTTCTTGTCGAACTTGCCGACCGACGTACGCGGCACCGCCTTGATGAACGCCCACGCGTCCGGCAGCTGCCACTTCGCCACGTGGCCGGACAGGAAGTCGCGCAGGTCTTCGGGGGTGACGTCGGAGCCTTCGCGTAGCACCACCGAGGCCAGCGGACGCTCCTGCCACTTCTCGTCGGGGATGCCGACCACCGCCGCCTCGACCACGTCGGGGTGGGCCATCAGCGCGTTCTCGAGCTCCACGGAGGAGATCCACTCCCCACCGGACTTGATCACGTCCTTCGCGCGGTCGGTGAGGATGATGTAGCCCTTGTCGTCGAGGGTCCCGACGTCTCCAGTACGCAGCCAGCCGTCGTGGAACTTCTCCGGGTCGTCGTCCTTGTAGTAGCTGCCCGTGACCCAGGGACCGCGCACCTCGAGCTCGCCGACCGCCTCGCCGTCGTGCGGCAGCGGCCCGGAGTCGCCCATGATCCGGCCCTCGACGCCGGGAAGCAGCCGGCCCTGCGAGGCCCGGAAACGCCACATCTCCTCACCCTCGACGCCGAGCGGCGGGAGACCTGCCGAGGCCACGGGCGAGGTCTCGGTCATGCCCCACGCCTGGACCATGTGAATGCCGTGACGCTCCTCCAGAGCCTTCTGCAACGCCACGGGCACGGCCGAGCCTCCGCAGAGCACCAGCCGGAGCGACGACAGATCTGTGTCCGGGTGCTCGTCGAGATGGAGGAGCACGTCGTTCCACACCGTCGGCACACCCCCCGAGACGGTCGGCCGCGCGTCCTGCATGAACCGCACGAGCGGCTTGGCCTGGAGCCACCGGTCGGGCATCACCAGGGAGGCGCCGACCATCAGCGACGCGTAGGGCAGACCCCACGCGTTCGCGTGGAACATCGGCACGACCGGAAGCACCCGGTCTTCCCAGGTCAGTCCCGCGGTGACGCCCATGCCGACGGCCATGGAGTGCAGGTACGCCGACCGGTGGCTGTAGACGACGCCCTTCGGGTTGCCCGTCGTGCCGCTCGTGTAGCACATCGCCGCGGCGTCGCGCTCGTCCACGTCGGGCCAGTCGAACGTGTCGGGCTGGGCAGCGAGCACGTCGTCGTACAGCAGCACGTTCTTGCCGCTCGACCGGAGCGAGTCGAGGTCGGCCGCGGCGGCTTCCGGGCCGGCGACGAGCACGTGACGGACCGTCTCGAAGGTGGGGAGCAGCGGAGCGAGGAGGCCGACCAGGGAGTCGTCGACGATCACGACCTGGTCCTCGGCGTGGTTCGCGATGTAGGTCAGCTGCTCGGGGAAGAGACGGATGTTGAGCGTGTGCAGCACCGCCCCCATCGACGGCACCGCGAGGTAGGCCTCCAGGTGCTCGGCGTTGTTCCACTGGAACGTGCCCACACGCTGGTCTCCGCTGATCCCGAGGTCCCGTAAGGCGTTGGCGAGCCTTGCAGTACGTCGACCGAGGTCGGCGAACGACTCGCGCCGCATGTCGTCGGCGGTGGCTGTGACCACCTCGGCATCGGAGTGCACGTCCATCGCATGACGCATGATCGCGGCGATCGACAGCGGGAAGTCCTGCATGGTGCTGCGCATGTCTGCCTCCTCGGGACAAGTCGTGAGGTGATCGTGCCGCATCTGGGTGAGCGGCACCACAACTACCCGGAAGCCGCCCCGCTCTGGACTCGGATGCCCGGTAGGGGGTAGGAGAGTCGGATGGACACCGACAACTACGTGCGGTTCGAGCGAGTCAGCTCCGTGACACCGACCGAGACCGGCCTGCTCGCCGACGTACACAGCGAACGACTGCGAGTCGACGTGGTCCGCGAGGATCTGGTCCGCTTCAAGATCAGTCGCGGTGGCGTCTTCGACGAGAGCCCGACGTACGCCGTCTGTGTGGATCCGCTCGCCGAGGCGGTCGACTTCACCGTCGAGCAGGACGACGGCGAGGTGCGGGTTCGCACCGCGGCGCTGGTGGTCACCGTCGGTCTCGAACCGTTCCGGCTCGACGTGCACCGGCCCGACGGCAGCCCCGTCGTGGAGACCGCCCAGGACGACGAAGGGCGCTACTGGGCCTACGCCACCCTCAACGACGCGTTCACGCTGCATCGGCGCTGCCGGCGGGAGGACCCGATCTACGGGCTGGGTGAGAAGACCGGCCACCTGAACCGTCGCGGCCGGGACTTCACCCTCTGGAACAACGACGTGCTCGACCCGAACGCGGCGAAGGAGTGGACCGCCGGACGGCCCGCGGACGACCCGCGGTCGGACCGCACGAGCACGGAGTTCGACCCCTACTACGTGTCGATCCCGTTCTTCTACCACCAGGCCTACCCGGACGGAGCCATGGCGGCGTCCTTCATCGACAACGCCTACCAGGCCGACTACCAGTTCTCCCACGACGAGGAGTACCGGATCCACTTCCAAGGCGGGCAGTACACCGAGTACGTGTTCGCGGGCCCCTCGATGCCTGGCATCCTCAGCCACTACACATGGCTCACGGGGCGGATCACGCTCCCGCCGCTGTGGTCGCTCGGTTACCACCAGTGCCGCTGGTTCAACTACACCCAGGAGGCCGTCGAGGGTCTCGCCGAGCGGCACCGGCAGGAGGAGATCCCCTGCGACGCCCTGTGGCTCGACATCGAGTACATGGACGGCTACCGGGTCTTCACCTGGAACACCCAGGCCTTCCCGGATGCGCCCGGGATGCTCAAACGCCTTGCTGACAAGGGGTTCCGGGTCATCACCATCATCGACCCGGGCGTGAAGTACGAGCCGGGCTACTGGGTCTTCGACGAGGCCCGCGAACGGGACGTCCTCTGCAAGACCGAGGGCGGCGACATCTACATCGGCCAGGTCTGGCCCGGCAACACCGCCTTTCCCGACTTCGTGAACGAGGATGCGCGCGCCTGGTGGGGAGAGCTGAACGCTGCCCACGTGCAGTCCGGTCTGGCCGGCATCTGGAACGACATGAACGAGCCGGCGACCGGTGCCATCGACGCGCGTCGCATGCGCTTCGGTGGCGGGAGGTACTCCCACGAGCGCTTCCACAACCAGTACGCGCTGCTCATGGCGATGGGTACGGTCGCGGGCCTCCTCGACGCGATGCCGGACCTGCGCACCTTCGTGCTCTCCAGGGCCGGCTTCGCCGGCATCCAGAGGTACGCCGCCAACTGGATGGGCGACAACCTCTCGCGCTGGGACCACATGTGGCTGAGCGTGCCGATGGGCACCGGCTTCGGCATATCGGGCCAGCCGTTCGTGGGTGCCGACATCGGCGGCTTCCACGGTCATTCGAACGGCGAGCTCTTCCTGCGTTGGATGCAGTACGGCGCCCTCACCCCGTTCTGTCGCAACCACTCGGAGATCGGCAACGTCGACCAGTACGCCTGGGCCTGGGGCGACGTGATCCGCGACCTCGTACGAGAGGCGATCGAGCTCAGGTACAGGCTGCTCCCCTACCTCTACGCGAGCTTCCTCCGCGCGACGGAGACCGGCGCCCCGGTGCAGCGGCCGCTGGTGTTCGACTTCCAGGACGACCTCACCGTCCGGGACATCGACGACGCATACCTTCTCGGCCCCGACCTGCTCGTGGCGCCGGTGTTCGAGGCGGGGGTGACCGCTCGACAGGTCTACCTCCCCGAGGGCACCTGGTACGACTGGCACACCGGCGAGAGGTACGGCGGCCAGCGATACGTCCAGACGGCGACGCCGATGGAGCGGATCCCGATCTATGCCCGGGGCGGGGCAGTGATCCCGATGTGGCCGAAGGCGCCGGCCACGACGGCGGGCTACCACCCCCCGTTCATCGAGCTGCATCTCTTCGTCCCCGAAGCCGACGGCACCCACGAGTCGCTGCTGCAGGAGGACGACGGGCTGACGTTCGCCGCCCTCGAAGGCGGCTGCGTCCGGACGTCCTTCCGCGTGACGAGGAGCGGCGACCAGGTCGAGCTGCGGGCGGACGTCGCGGGACACGGCTACGCCGAGTTCGTCCGCGAGGAGCTACACCTGGTCGTCCACGGCGCCGACCCCGTCGTCGTACGGCTGGACGGTCAGGACGTGGAAGCCACCGATGGCCGGTTCGTGATCCCCAACGAAGGGGCCGGTTTCCAGCTCGAGTTCGAGACGAGCTGAGCGCCCGCCGCCCGGCATGATGGCTCGTGACATCCCTACATCTTCTGGACGAGCACTACGCGAGCGGGGAGTTCGTGAGCTCCGGTCCTCAGGTGCCTCGGATCGGTGGCGTCATCCTCGCGCGGTGCGCTGACCGAGCGCGGGTGGAGAAGATCGTCGCAGCGGACCCGTTCACGCAGCAGGGCCTGGCTACCTACGAGGTCTTCGAGTTCGCGCCGAACCGCGGGATGTTCAGTTCGGCGAACTGACAAGACCGAAGCGGTCTCGCTCCTTCTCCGGGACGAGGTCGAGGTAGGCGTCGACGTTCTTGGCGATGAAGCTCCGCACGAACGGGCAGAACGGGAGCACCGCGAGCCCACGGCGACGGGCCTCGTCGAGCTCCTCGGCGACCAGGCGCTTGGCCAGCCCACGGCCGCCGAACGCGGGCGCGACCTCGGTGTGGATGAACGCGATCCGCTCGCCGGTGAGCTTGTACTCCGAGAAGCCCGCCAACGTCTCGCCGTCGTAGATCTCGTAGCGGCTCTGGTCGGGGTTCTCACGGACGCTGATGCTCATCTGAGCCCTTTCCCGTGGCCGGGCGCTTCGACCGGGACCGGGTGGCGGCTGACGATCGAGATGCGGTTGAAAGCGTTCATGCTGATGGCGACCCATGCAACCGCGGACACCTCCTCTGGTGAGAGGTGCAGGCTGGCCTCTGCGTAGTCCTGGTCCTGGGTACGGGGATCGGGAAGCGTCGTGAGGGACTCGGCGAGGGTGAGCGCGGCTCGCTCCTTGTCGCTGAACAGAGAGGTGTCGCGCCAGGCGCCGTTGATCTGAGAGACCCGGATGTTGACGAGCTCACCAGCGTCCGGTCGAGCCCCGCAGCCTGGGCCGTCTTCCGGACTGCCCTGGCGGCCTCGATCAGCGCTCGGTACACCTCCGGGCTCTGCTTGTCGATCGGCACGCGGGTGGTGCCGTCGCGGTCGTTGCTCATCGCCTTTCAGGCCAGCTCGGTCCTCAGGTCCGAGAGGATCCGCGACAGCAGGCGCGAGACCTGCATCTGGGTCACCCCGATGTCCTGGGCGATCTGCTCCTGGGTCCAGCCGTGGAAGAACCGCAGCTCGATGATCCTGCGGTCCCG
>DATGYO010000075.1:0-8265 GCA_035297905.1 Nocardioidaceae bacterium | reverse complement strand
CACGAATACGCAGGCGTCCGTGACGGGCGTGTGGCCGCTCGCTCCGAAGCCCGCAGTGGTAGCGGGATTCGCCCCGCCGCTCACCCGTTACGGAGCCGGCCACCGGGGCGTCGACCTTGCGGGCGCACGCGGCCAGGCGGTCCGCGCCGCGGCAGCCGGCCGCGTCACCTTTGCGGGATCTCTCGCTGGGCGCGGGGTCGTCGTGGTGAGCCACGGTGCGACCCGGACGACGTACGAACCTGTGCATGCCTCGGTGAGGGTCGGTGCTGTTGTGGCCGCCGGAGACCGCATCGGCACCCTCCAGGACTTCGGGAGCCACTGCTGGCCGGCCGTCTGTCTCCACTGGGGCCTGATCGATGGTGACGCCTACCTCGACCCGCTCACCCTGCTCGGCATCGGGCCCGTGCGGCTCCTTCCACTCTTCGGAGCAACCCGCCCTGACCTCGCAAACTGGTCGCGCTAGGCGCGGGGGTGCGCCTGGCGGTAGGCCTGCCGCAAGCGGTCTGTCGTGATGTGCGTGTAGATCTGGGTGGTCGCGAGGGAGGCGTGGCCCAGGAGCTCCTGCACGCTGCGTAGGTCGGCACCGCCCTCGAGCAGGTGCGTCGCTGCCGTGTGGCGGAGCCCATGGGGCCCGAGATCCGGGGCGCCGGGGACATCGGCGAGCCGCGCATGGACCATGGTGCGGACGGCGCGCTGGTCCACCCGCCGTCCGCGCACGCCGAGAAAGAGCGCCGGCCCGGAACCCGCGACCGCGAGCTGCGCCCTTCCTGCGGACAACCACGTCGCCAGCGCCTGCTCGGCGGGCCGGCCGAACGGCACGGTGCGCTCCTTCCGGCCCTTGCCGAGCACCCGGACCACACGCCGCTCCCTATCGACGTCGTCCACGTCGAGCCCGCAGAGCTCCCCCACGCGGATGCCGGTGGCGTACAGCAGCTCGAGGATCGCGACGTCGCGCAGCCCGACAGCGCTGCCGTCATCGGCTCGAACAGCTGCTGCTTCAAGGAGCTCTCGCGCCTCGTCCCTGCGCAGTGCCGGGGGGAGCGTCCGGTGGGCCTTCGGCGACCCGAGCAGCGCCCCGGCGTCGACCTGGGCACGGCCGGTACGTTGCACCCAGGCCGTGAAGACACGCACGGCAGTGGCGCGCCTCGCCATGGTGGTTCGAGACAGTCCGCGGGTCTGCTGGTTCGCCAGCCAGCTGCGCAGAGAGCGAACGTCGAGGGTGGCGACATCGGTGTGCCCGAGCATCGCGGCGTGCCGGAGCATGCCGGAGATGTCGCCGACATAAGCCCGCACGGTGTGCTCGGTCAGGTCACGTTCGGAGATCAGGTGGCGCTCGTAGGCGGCCAGCGCTGCCGCCATCGGCTCAGGCAGGAGCACCTCGTCCGAGGGGTCTGCATCGCTGCCTGCGGCACCGTCGGCCACCGCTCGGTCGACAGGCTCTCGCTCCTCCTGCGTCACTCGCCGAGCCTACGACGCGCGAAGCCCGTTTCGCGGTTGCGACGCCGCGCCGGCCCGTTCGATGGGCCACCACCCCGACCACCGGTTCACAGCGGGCTCACCGCGGCTCACAGCCGCTCCGGCGGCTTCGGCGGCCCACGCCCGCGGCAGGTCACGTCGGCGGGGTCGAGCGTCGCCAGCCGCGCGAGGTCCTCTCCACCAGGCCCAGGCTGCGGAGTCGCTCGATCGTGCCGGCCACCTCCCGGACTGCGATTCCCGCGGTCCGGGAGATGGAGTCGACGCAGGCCGGCTGGCTCACCGGGACTGCGTCGAGCACCTGCCGTTCGCGTTCGCTTAGGCGGTCGGCCAGAAGCTCAGGCCCGCGCACGGGCTCGCTGAGGAACGATCCGCTCGGGGAGAGCAGCTCGAGCACGTCCTCACCGCGGGTCACCAAGGTCGCCCCACGGCTACGGATCAGCTCGTGAACCCCTTGGGACGGCGCACTCGTCACGGGGCCGGGCACTCCCATCAGCACACGGTTCAACCGCACGGCCCAGTTGGCTGTGTTGAGGGCGCCGCTCCGCACGGCTGCCTCGACCACCACGGTGCCAAGGGTCAGCGCGGCAATGAGCCGGTTCCGCGACAGGAAGCGCACTTTCGTGGGAGCGCATCCTGGCGGGAGCTCGGAGACGACGAGCCCGGTGTCGGCGATGTAGTCGAGAAGGTTCCGGTGCGCCGATGGGTAGGCGCGGTCCACGCCGCAGGCAAGAACGGCAACGGTAGGTCCCTTCAGGGCCAGCGCACCGCGATGGGCTGCCTGGTCGATGCCGAACGCGGCACCCGAGACGACCGTCATGCTCTGCTCGGCGAGATGTGCCGCGATCTCCGACGCCACAGCCACGCCGTAGGAGGTCGCGGACCTGGAGCCCACGACGGCCGCGGCACGGCGGCAGGCCTCGTCGAGACGAAGCGGCCCCTTCACCCAGAGACCGAGCGGCGCCCCGCCCCGACTCTGCAGGGGCTCCGCACGGTCGAGGTCAGCAAGCGCATCCGGCCACTCCGCATCCTCCGGGCACACGAACCGGATGCCTTGTGCAGCGGCGCTGTCGATCTCCTCGAGCGGGTCGAGCCCCCTGAGGCGCGCCGCCACATCGCTGTAGACGCCGGCGATGTCCTGCTCGTTGCGCAGCGCCTCGTAGACCTCGACGGCCCCCAGGCGTTCGACGAGAGAAGTCAGCCGCAGGTCACCCGGCTCGCTCAGGCGACTCAGCGCCGCTCTGGCCAGCCGCGCGCTCATGCGGAGACTGCCTGGAACGAGGTCAGGAGCAGCGGTTCCCCGGAGCGTAGCCGGAGGGCTGTGTCGACCTCTTCGAGCCCGGGGCGGTCGACGCCACGCAGGTCTGCCACTGTCCACGCAAGGCGGTGCACGCGGGTTGCCCCGCGGCGTGTCAGCGCGCCGGCGTAGAGGCGATCGTCGACGCACTTCTCCGCTTCGGGCGGCAACGCCCATCGCTCACGGAGCACGGGGCCGGGGACTGCACTGTTCAGCCGCCACCCAGTGCCGTCGTACCGCTCTGCTTGCCGTTCCCGGGCCGCCGTCACCCGAGCACGGACGGTCGCCGACGTCTCGTTGGTCGCCACGGGATCGTGCGTGTCGTAGCGCTTCAGCGGCTCGACGTGGCGGGTGATGTCGATCCGGTCTGCGATCGGGCCGCTGATCTTCCGGCGATACTCGCGACGCCTGACCTCCAGGCACTCGCAGCGGTTGTCGCGGTTGGTGGGGTGGTACTCCCCGCATGGGCAGGGGTTGCACGCGAGCACGAACATCGCTCGGGCAGGGAATGTCGCGATCTCCTCCCCGCGCGCAATCGTCACCTCGCCGCTCTCGAGCGGCTCCCGCAGGCCGTCGATGATGTCGGCCTGGAACAGCGGGAACTCGTCGAGGAACAGCGCTCCGGTGTGGGCCCGGCTCACCTCCCCCGGGTGCACCCGCCCGCTGCCGCCACCGAGGATCCCGGTCCGTGTGGCGGAGTGGTGGGGCGCGCGGAACGGCGGCCGCGTCATCACCGTCTGGCCCGGCGGAAGGCAGCCGGCGAGAGAGTAGATCGCACTGAGCTCGAGCGCCTCCTCGAGGGTGAGATCGGGCAGCAGCCCCGGAAGTCGTTCGGCCAGGGTGGTCTTGCCTGCCCCCTTGGGGCCGGTGAGCATGACGTGGTGGCCACCGGCCGCGGCCACTTCGAGCGAGTACTTCGCGTCCGCCATGCCGAGGACGTCGGAGAGGTCGACCTCCTCCATGCGGTCCTCTCCACGCCACGACAACAGCGGTCCCGGAGCGAGTGGTTCCACAGGGGGCGCCTGCGGCACGGGCTCGCAACGCAGGAGCGCGACGACCTGGGCGAGGGAACGCGCCCCGAGAACGCTCATCCCGGGAATCATCGCCGCCTCCTCGACCTGCGGCTCGGGCACGACGACGCTGCGAATGCCCCCTGCGGAGGCGGCCATCGCCATCGGCAGCACACCAGGAACGGCACGTAGCCTCCCGTCGAGCGTGAGCTCTCCGATGAAGACGACGCCCGTGAGGGATGCCACCGGGATCTTCCCTGAGGCGGTGAGGGTGGCGACGGCGATGGCGAGATCGAAATGCGGACCGCGCTTCGGGAGGTCGGCCGGCGAGAGCAGGATCGTCACCCGTCGCGTCGCGGGCCACTCGAACCCGCTGTTCGTCACCGCCGCACGGCAGCGGTCGCGTGCCTCGCTGATCGAGGCGTCGGGCCGTCCCACCATCGCGGTCTTGACGACGCCCTGGGAGACGTCGACCTGGACGTCGATGAGGTGGCCGTTGGCGCCCTGAAGGGTGATCGTCCTGGCCGTCGCGACGCCCATCAGGCCACGCCACGGACGTGGTCGACCTCGACCGGACCGCTCGGCGGGACCAGCACACCCACGAGGTCGATCCTGACCTCGTCGGGGTGGACCTCGTGGTCGGACAGCCACCGAGCGGCCAGCCGACGCAGCCTCGCGGCCTTCTGCTCGGTCACGCCCTCTATCGGGGTGCCGTAGGCCAGGGACGAGCGGGTCTTCACCTCACACACGACGAGCACCCGGCCGTCGCGCAGCACCAGGTCGACCTCCCCCAGGTCACATCGCCAGTTGCGGTCGAGCACCACCATGCCCTGCTCGATGAGATGTCTTGCGGCGAGCGCCTCGCCGTACGCTCCCAGTGCGGAGCGCTGTCGTGCTGTCGTTGTCATCGCGAACCTCCTGGACCGAAGGCTCGCTCACCCCGCCGTCAGTCGTCCGCCCGCAGATATCCGGATGGGGACGGGCACGGCATCTCAGCAGCTGTGGACGAGAGCTGGCCGCTGCTCAGTAGGTCCCGCCCGTGACGAAGCCTTGGGTGTCATCGCACTTCAGCCTCTCGGTGGGCACGTCCTCGATCCGGCCGACGGCTGTGTCCTTCACGACCCCGTTGTTGGGCAGTGGCAGGAACGGCATCCCCATGTCGAGCGACTGGAACGAGACGGTCACCGTCACCAGAGACCCGACCACGGGCGCAGACTGCGTGGCCCCCCCCTCGGTGTGGTAGCGCCGCGTCACGGTGGGTGGTGTGCCCCCGAGGGCAGGGCCATCGGCTGCCTGGACCGCCCCCGCCTGGGTGCAGCCCCAGTCCGTGCCCACGACCAGCCGGCGAGCGGCCTCACGTGCCGCGGCGGCCGCGGTCTCGAGAGACCAGTACAGGTAGCCATACTGGATGATTCCGAAGATCACCAGCATCACGAGGGGCAGGACGAGCCCGAACTCGAGTGCCGCGGCGCCTCGCTCCCGGCGGTCACCTGCGCGGCGACGTCGAAACTTGGGGGGGTACACGTGAGATCGCCCTCCACGGCCGAGGTGGTGCATCACTTCACCAGCTTCACGAGCTTCGGTCCGACGCCGACGTAGTCGGTGGTGGGACCGTCGTAGGTGTCGGCGACGAGGGGCAAGGAGGCAGGCTCGATCGTCATGAACCGAACCGCTTTCAGGGTCTGGCCGTCCGCGCTCATCATCAGCCCGTGCTGGACGTCGCCCTGAGTCAGCCCCAGGGAGGACATCAGCGAGCCCAGCTGGTCCCAGAGCATGTCGTACGGGGTCCACCCGGTCGGCGCGTCCTGGGTGATGAAGATCGGCCGGAAAGTCAGGATCGGGTAGTCGCCGCCGGACGTAGGGGTCAGCGGTGCACTCATGACCGGCACCCACATGAACCTTTGTGACTTGTAGATGTCCGGGCTGAGCGCGTTCTGCGGCGTCACCACGGGCAGACCATTGGTTATGTAGCTGCTGAGCCCGAAGAACATCTGGCTGTGCAACGCAGCCGAGTCCGTGACGAACTGGTCGAAGGTGTCGTCGTTGATGGTCACACCCCGGACCGTCGTCGTGGGGCCTGTGCAGGGTCGGGTGGACGAGCACGCCAGACGTCCGGCGACTCCCCCGTTGTCCGCGCCCAGCATGCCCTCGGTGAACGAGTCCGCGATGAACGCGTCGTTTCCTTGGAGCCTCACACAGTTCGGCGTCCCCAGGGGGCTCGCCACATCGAGGACATGAGGAGGTGCGCTCGAGCAGCCGAAGAGGTTGACGGGGTTCGAGGCAGCAGTGACGGCATCGTCGGCGGCCAGGCCGGGGGCGGTGACCGAGACCAGGTTGGGGTGCTGCACGAGCGGGTGGTCGAGGCCGTCCTGGAGGTTGCGCGTCAGCGCAGTGGCTCGGTCCGTCGTGTCCGCACGGGGGCTGTCGAGGAGCCGCCCGCAACCGAGCGCCTCAGACCCTGCCGGCATGGTGACGTCGAACGAGGCGGCGTTGGACCAGTCGCGGGTCGTCGACAGGGGCTGCTTGACCCCGACCTTGACCTCCCAGGTGCCGGGGTTCTGCATGACGATGGCGGGCAGCACACCGGTGACTGTGGCTGCGCCGGTCAGGTCGGCGGGGTTCGTGAGCACGGGGAGGCTGAGCGAGGCCGCTTGCACCGGCGTCCCCGTGTCGGGGCCCTTGTGGAAGAACACCTGGACGTCGCTGAGGACGCCCCAGTTCGACCCGGCGATGGTGAACGTCGCTGCAGGGGAGCCCGAGACGACCGGGGAAGGAACGGTGGCCATGGACGACACGACCGGCCCGTTGGTCGTCGTGGTGGCGTAGGCGCTCGGCCACACGTTTGCGGGGGCCGAGCCGTTCGGCGTCAGCGGGCCCGACGTGATGTAGTTGATCGGCAGGATGCTGGTGACGGCGTCCCCTGCGTTGGGGACGTTGCCCACGGCGCTGAGCAGACACGGCACGGAGAGCCCCATCGGCAGCAGGTCGCCAGGTGAGCTGGCCTGGGCGATCGCCATCTTCTGCTCGGTCCTGCCATCGACGCCGGCGAGCTTTCCGAAGCTGAAGTCGACACGTGCCGTGGGGCCGACCACCTTCACCTGCGTGCTCTTGGGGAACGTGACCGAGCCGTTGGTGAGCAGCTGCTGCGCGTAGGTCTGGACGGACGCCGAGCTCGGCGTGGTGCCGGAGGGGCAGGAGGGGATCTCCGGGTTCAGCTGCAGCTGCCCGGGCAAGGTGTGGCACGCGATGTAGTAGGCGACGTAGCTCGCGGCTTTCAGCCTCGACGCATCGTCTGTGGCGGGCAGGTTCCGGGCCGCCAGCAACGCCGCCTTGTCCGCCTGGACCTGGAGGTCGCCACGCCGGGCCCAGGTGCTGCCGAGGTCGATCACGAAGGCCGAGATGAGCATGAGGACGATCGCGACCAGACCCGTGATCAGCGCGACCACGCCGCGCTCGTCACGCCGACAGCCCCGCACAGCGGGCACGAGCCGCACCGTCCTCAACATAGGCTCGTCGTGAGCCCGGCGTTGTCGAGCGTGATGGCCGCGTGAGTCACCATGGGCTCGCCGGTGCCGTCGGGAGGCGGCACGGTGACCTTGACGTCCACCAGGACGCCCACCGTGGGAAAGACCTCCACGACCTGCGCAGTCACCCAGCTGGGGTCGATGGGCACCCCGAGGCCCTGGATGTTGTTCGCAACGGTGGTCTCGACGCGGGAGACGAGCTCCGCGCACGTGAAGACACCGCGGACCTGCGACGACGCGACCCGTGGCTCATAGGGGTCCTTGTGCTGGGCGTCCCAGAGACGCTGCCCGAGCGCGAAGGTCCCCACCATCAGCGGGATCAGGAAGAACGAGATGACCAGTGCGGCTTCGACGACGACCGCGCCGCGCTGGTCTCGTCGGCGGCACCTCGGTGCGCGCACGGGGTTGCTGCTCAAGTCGTCTCCTCCCAAAGACAGACTCACACCGGTCCCCTCCCAAGGACCGGCCAGCAGAAGCCCCCGACTCACTGCTCAGGTTGTAGACGCCGCAGCTCGAGATCTGACCAGGCGTCTGCCGTCCTCAGAAAAGGAACCCTCCGGACAGCAACGGAGAAGTTACCCAGGCCACACCGCGCGAAAACAGCGCGAAAGTAAAGAAATCAGCCCTTGGGGGGTTCGAGATCGGACTCGCTCAGCTCTTCGACGTTGACGTCCTTGAAGGTCAGCACCTTCACGTTCTTCGCGAAGCGGGCGGGACGGTACATGTCCCACACCCAGGCGTCGGTCATCGAGACCTCGAAGAAGACGTCACCGGCCTCGGTGCGTGCCTTCACCTCGACCTGGTTGCACAGGTAGAAGCGCCGGTCGGTCTCCACGACGTACTTGAAGATCCCCACCACGTCGCGGTACTCGCGGTAGAGCTGGAGCTCCATCTCGGTCTCGTACTTCTCGAGATCCTCGGCGCTCATCGTGCGTCCTCCGCTTCCAGAACCGGCATGGGG
>DATGYO010000074.1:0-3616 GCA_035297905.1 Nocardioidaceae bacterium | reverse complement strand
TCCGACCACGTGCTCGTTGAGGTTCTCGCCCGAACCCAGCCCGAGCATGAACCGGTTGTCACTGAGGATGCCGATGGTCGCCGCCTTCTGCGCCACCACGGCGGGGTGGTAGCGAACGATCGGGCAGGTCACGTACGTCATCAGCTCGACCCGCTCGGTCACCTGGCTGACCGCGCCGAGCATGCTCCAGGCGTACCCTGCATGCCCCTGCTCGTCGAGCCAGGGAAAGTAGTGGTCGCTCATGACCTCGAAGTCGAACCCTGCCTGCTCGGCGCCCGCGGCGTAGCGCACCAGCTCCCGCGGTCCGGACTGCTCGGTCATGAGGGTGTAGCCGAAGCGGGTCATCGTGTCTCCTCACGCGGTGGACCAGGTACGTCGGGCCACTACCCCTCTTACACCTCCCGGATGCGCCGGCCCCCGAGACGGATGGCTACCTCTGCGGCACACCCGTCCCCGCAGACGCGGGAACTTATCGCAATGACAGCCGCAGGTGCGGCATAGTTGGAGCGTGACGACCTTCCGAGTTGCCGAAGCCGCCGACGTGCTGGGCGTCAGCGACGACACCGTGAGGCGCTGGATCGACGCGGGCCGGCTGAGCGCCGAGACCGGGCCGGACCACCGCCTCGCCATCAAGGGCGAGGACCTGGCGCGGTTCGCCAAGGAGCTCGCCGAGGCCGGGCCCGACAAGGTCACCCACGCGCGTGCGAGCTCGGTGAGCGCACGCAACCGGCTGCGCGGCATCGTCACGGCCGTCACCAAGGACACCGTGATGGCGCAGGTCGAGATGGTGTGCGGGCCGTACCGGATGGTGTCGCTGATGAGCTCGGAGGCGGCCGACGAGCTCGGGCTCGAGCCCGGGGTGCTCGCGATCGCCTCGGTGAAGTCGACCAACGTCGTCGTGGAGCTGCCGTGAGGTCCCGACACGATCGACCGACAGGCATCGGCGTGGCTGTGGCCCTCGGGCTCGCGCTGCTCCTGACGGCGGCCTGCGGCGGCTCGGGCGCGAGTGGTGATGACCAGCGGCTCACGGTGCTGGCCGCCGCCTCGCTGACCGAGCCGTTCACGACGCTTGCGAAGAGGTTCGAGGCCGATCACCCGGGCGTCGACGTCGTCACGAGCTTCGACTCCAGCGCCACCCTCGCGGCTCAGGTGGCGGCGGGGGCACCAGCCGACGTCGTGGCGACGGCCGACCCGCGGACGATGGACACGATGGTCGAGGCGGACGCCCTCGCCGGGAGGCCCGAGACCTTCGCCCACAACGAGCTGGCGCTCGTCGTACCTCCTGACAACCCGGCAGGCATCCATGCCGTGGAGGACCTCGACCGGTCCGGCGTCGACTTCGTCGTCTGCGCGAAGAGCGCGCCCTGTGGGGCTCTGGCGGCGCAGGTCCTCGCCGAGCACGGGGTGACGGCACCCCCCAGGAGCTACGAGGTGGACGTGAAGGCGGTGCTCACCAAGGTCGTCCTCGGTGAGGCGGACGCTGGCCTGGTGTACGCCAGCGACGTCGTGGCCGCCGGGAGCAAGGTCCGGCAGGTGCCGCTGCCGCGGTCGCCGGAGTCGAGCACCAGCTACCCGATAGCCGTCACGACGGACAGCAAGAACCCGGACCTCGCGAAGGCGTTCGTCGACCTGGTCCGTTCGAGCGAAGGCAGGCACGTCCTGACCGTCGCCGGGTTCACCGTCGGCGCGGACGCCAACCCATGACCCAGGAGCGCGCCCTGCGCGGGCCGCGGCTCGGCCGAGCGCCGGCATACCTCCTGCTTCTCGGGCTTCTCGGCCTGGCGTTCCTCGTCGTCCCGCTTCTCGCTCTGGCCGGACGCACCCCACTGCGAGGCCTTCCCGAGCGGATCGCGCAGCCGTTCGTGCTGGACGCCCTGTGGCTCTCGCTCTGGACCGCCACCGCCGCGATGGCGATCAGCCTCGTGGTCGGGCTGCCGATCGCCTGGGCGCTGGCGCGCCTCGACTTCCGCGGGCGGTCACTGGTGCGGGTCTTGGTCACCGTGCCCCTCGTGCTGCCACCGGTCGTCGCAGGTGTCGCGCTGCTGACCGCCTTCGGCCGCAGCGGGGTGATCGGGGGGCCGCTGCGCGAGCTGGGGATCTCGATCCCGTTCACGACGACCGCGGTGGTCATCGCGCACACGTTCGTCGCCCTGCCTTTCCTCGTGGTGAGCGTCGAGGGTGTCTTCCGGGCCACGAGCAGGGAGTACGACGAGGTGGCTGCCGTCCTCGGTGCGACCCGGGGCCGGGCCTTCCGGCGAGTGACCGTGCCGATGGCGTTGCCCGGGATCGCGGCGGGGCTCGTCCTCGGCTGGGCCCGCTCGCTCGGGGAGTTCGGCGCGACGATCACGTTCGCGGGCAACTACCCCGGCGTCACGCAGACCATGCCCCTCGCGGTGTACCAGGCGCTCCAGTCGGACCCCGAGGCGGCGCTCGTGCTGAGCCTCCTCATGCTGCTCGTCTCGATCGGCGTGCTCGCCCTGCTGCGCGAACGCTGGTTCGGCCAGGTGGTCCCGTGAGCTACCTCGACGCCCACGTCGTGGTGAACCGTCCCTCGTTCGACCTCGACGTCCAGCTGAAGGCGGAGCCCGGCGACATCGTGGCGCTCATCGGTCCGAACGGAGCCGGCAAGTCGACGTTCGTGCGCGCGCTGGCCGGCCTCGTGCCCCTCGACGCCGGCCACATCGAGTGCGACGGAGACACGTGGGACGACGGCACCGGCCGCCCGGTCCCGGTGCCCGAGCGCCGCACCGGCATGGTCTTCCAGCGGCAGCTCCTCTTCCCCCATCTCTCTGCCCTGGAGAACGTCGCCTTCGGCCCACGCAGCCGGGGCGTACGACGGTCAGCGGCACGCCGTGGGGCTCAGGACTGGCTGGACCGCCTGGGCGTAGGCGACCTCGCCTCCCGGCGCCCGAACGAGATGTCGGGCGGCCAGGCGCAACGCGTCTCGATCGCCCGCGCCCTCGCGACGGAGCCGCGCCTGCTCCTCCTCGACGAGCCCCTGGCCGCCCTCGACGTGACGGTCGCCATGTCCCTGCGGCTCGAGCTGGGCAGCCACCTCGCCGACTTCCCCGGAGTGAGTGTCCTGGTGACCCACGACGCGATCGACACGCTCACCGTCGCGAACCGGGTCGTCGTGCTCGACGAGGGGCGGGTGGCGCAGGTCGGCTCGCCCTCGGAGGTCGCCCAGCGGCCCCAGACCGAGCACGTGGCGCGGTTGATGGGGCTCAACGTGCTCAGGGGCCGCAGCAGCGGGACCGTCGTACATCTGGTGGACGGGAGCGACCTCGTGACCGCGACGGAGTTCGACGGCGAGGTGAACGCCTGCTTCGGCCCGGAGGCCGTCTCACTCACCCTGGAGGAGCCCGTGGGCAGCGCACGCAACCGGTGGCGGGGCACGGTCCGCTCCGTCGTGCCGCACGGTGCTGCGGTCCGCGTCCACCTCGAAGCGGCCCAGACGAGTGCACAGGGGTCTGCCGCGCTCATCGCCGACGTGACTCCCGGATCGGCCTCCGCACTGGGTCTCATACCGGGACGAGAGGTCTGGGCGGCCGTGAAAGCCATGGAGATCTCTGTCTATGGCGCCACATCGACTGTGACGACTCCGTTACCATCGCGC
>DATGYO010000073.1:0-5880 GCA_035297905.1 Nocardioidaceae bacterium | reverse complement strand
ACCTCGGTCTTCACCTCGGTCATCTGGTAGGCGATCAGGTTGATCGTGCCTTCGATGCGGGTCAGCTGGACCGGCACCGGCTCGATGGTGTTGGGCTGCTCGCTCACGGAGCCACCTCCGTAAGGAACGAGCCGTAGCCCGCATTGGTCAGGGAAGCGGCCTCGCTGTCATCGACCGGGATGACGTGGCCGCCGGGGTAGACGACCGCGATGTCGTCGGCGTTCGGGTTGTGCAGGGACTCCTGCCGGTAGGTGCCGGCCGTCGTCTTGACCACGGTGACGCCCTCGTCGTACTCCACGCGGCTCCAGAGGAAGTCGCGGTACGCCGGCTGAAAGGACCGCTTCACCGTCGGTGGTCTGAAAAGGAAGGGCATTGGCTCACCTCTCTGCCCTGATGGGCGGACAGCCCCCGCTCCCGGAGTAGCGGGAGCGGGGACTATCCAGTGGGTCAGGCGCCGAGCGAGGAGCCCGAAGCGATCTGCCAGATGGAAGCCTGGCGGTAGATCGAGTAGTCCAGGTCGGCCTTCCAGCCGAGCCCGTAGAACCGCTTCAGCTTGTCGACGACCGGGGTCACGACGGTCTGCAGCGGGGTGACGACGGCCTTCGCCAGGGCCTCACGGCCGAGGATGTAGCCGTGGTACACCGAGGCGCTGGTTGCGCCGGCGTCGAGGTCGGCAGCCCACAGGGACTTGGGGTTCGAGACGAATCGCACGCCCTCGAACTCGCCGAACTCGCCGTTCCAGATCTTGCTCTGGTTGGTGCCGTACTCGTTCGGGGTACGCCACGCGCCGGAGCCGGTCTCCTCGCGGAGGTCGTGGATCTGGTCGGGGTGGAAGACGCCGACGTAGAACTGGCCGTCCCGGGTGGGAACGGACCCGCCACGCAGCTTGGTCACGACGCGACGGATGTGCGTCGCCTTCACGACGTCCGCGTTGCCGAGAGCGTTGTCAGCGACAGCGCCGGCCTTGGCGTAGACCTTGTTGGTGGCGGCGCGCATCTCGATCTCGACCAGGCGGTCGATGACGTCCTTGGCGTGCTCGCCCACGAGGCGGGCCATGACCGGGTTGACCGGGGTCAGGGTGCGGCCGTTGAGCTTCTCGGTGGCGGCGACAGCCATGCCGTACTCGGTCGGCGTCAGGGTGACGCTGGTCGTGTCGGGCAGGGCCGCTGCGGTGACGTCCGTCTCCTCATCGAGGGGGGTCGTCGCTGCGAGCACCGACGCCTCGTTGAAGAACTGGTTGATCCGCAGGGTCACGGAGGAGCCGGGGCTGGTCGGGTTCTCGGGCTGCTTGTCCACGAGGGGCTCGAGGAGGGCGCTGGCCTTGAACGCGTAGCCGAACAGCTGGTCGTAGGCGGCCTGGACGGCGCCGTCGGGCCAGTTGCCGACCCGGCTCTTGACGGAGGTGAAAGCCATGATGGCTTCCTTTCTGGGTTAGAGGTGGGGTGTTAGTCGAGCGGTGCGCCCAGCCCCGCCAGCTGCGCTACGAGGTCTTCGTAGGAACCCTTCGACGGGTCGTTGCTGATGGAGGCGAGACGCTTGTCAAGCCCGACGGTGTGCGGCGATACGCCAGAGGCGTCGAGTTGCGACGAAGCCTGCAGAGCCTCGGCGAGCGCGGGGTCGATGATGTCTTCGCCCTCGTCGTCGTCGCCGTCCTGCTCGTCCTGCTCCTCGCCCTTGTCGACGGACTCCTTGATGTTGAAGAACTCACCGTTCTCCTTCACCCACGCGTCCACCGCCTCGGGCGTCGCCTCGACGTCGTCCTTCTCGAGGAACCTGGCCAGACCGGGCTTGATGCCCTTGTCCTTCAGGAGCTCGGTCAGGGTGGACTTCTTGACCGACTTCTCCGCGAGCTCGCGGGCAGCCTTCTCGGCAGCCAGCTCGTCGCGCGCCCTCTTGGCCTCGGCCTGCGCCTTCTTCAGCGCCTTCCGGAGACCTGCCGGGCTGTTGTCGTCGTCCTCGAAGTCCTCGAAGTCGTAGTTGTCGCTCATGTCGGGTTTCCTCTCCCTGTTTGGTTTGCCGTCCAGCGGCCTTGTCGCACGCCAAAGAACCCGCCAGGGGAGACGGGTTGCCTGCTCGTGCTACCGGGCTTTCGATACGCATCACTCGGGCCGGTCGATCAGTGATGGAGTGGAGCAGTCGGGAGTCGAACCCGAGTCCCCGCCGGTGCCGCGTGCGGCCTTGCCGGCGAGTCGATACCTACCTGCCCCTGCGGACTACAGCGATCCGCCGCCCGCACTCGTGGAGAGCGAGCCCGCGCCGACGCCGGAGGTGCCGCTGAAGCGGCCACGCTCCTGCGAGGCCAGCTTCTTGCGCTGGTCCGCGACGTCTGCGTTGCTGAAGAAGACCTCGTTGATGAGGTCGCTCTGGGTCAGGTGTGCCTGACCGCCGATGTCGGCGAGCTTGTTGACGTTGGCCTGATCGGAGGCGATCATGCCGAAGCCCTGCTGCGCCTGGTCCTTGTTGATGCCCGCGCCGGCCAGTGACTCGGCCGTGGCCTTGTCGACCTGCAGGCCCTGCCCGACGGCAGCGCCGCCGATCTTCGCGGCCTCGAACGCCTTGCCCACGAGCGGGGCCGCGCGCTGCTGGTCGAGCGCGAACGCGACGATGTCGCCCGTCGAGTAGTACTTCTTGAACTCGTCGAGCGTGTTCTTGTCCAGCGAGTTCACCATCTGAGAGGCGGCGTCCACGCGGGACTTGATCTCCGTCGGGGAGACGTCCGCGCCGAGCCACTTCGTGAAGTCCTCGGGCTGGTCGTAGAAGCCGGCCGGGACGCCGGCCTCCTTCATCACCTGACGGTAGGCGGACTCGGTGGCGAGGTACTCCGCCGGCGACAGCACCGGCAGCCCGGCCGCGCGCCGGGCGTCGTTGGCCGCGAACCGCTTCTTGTACTCGTCGGTGTCCTGCAACAGGATCGTGATCGTGTCGCCGGAGTAGCCCTGCTTGATGAAGTCGACGATCTTCGGGGCGAGCGACGCCAGCCCGTACTGCGCGAACAGGGCCTGGATCGCTAGGGCCGCGTCGCGGTCCGCGCCGGTTAGCCCGCCGAACGGGTCTGAGGCATCTGGCATTGCCGCTCCTTAGTTGCCGATCTGCCCGAAGTCAGCGAGCACCTTCTTGGCCGCGCCCATGACGGAGTCCTGCGCGTTCTTCGTCTTCAGCCAGCGGGGGTCGTGACGAAGCCCCTGCTCGAACTGCCACAGCGGGACCGAGCCGGGCTGGCCGTCGTTGTCCGCCGAGGTCCCCAGCGCCTTGCGGATGGTGGGGTCGAACAGGTCGATGTCGGCGGGGTTGAGCTCGAGCGCCGAGGCCATCGACTGCATGTAGGGCTGCGCGATGTCGTACAGGTCCATGCCCGCCTGCAGCTCCTTCTTGAAGCCGGGGGCGAGGGTGGAGCCGTAGTGCTCGCGGAGCGCCTTCTGCGCGTCCTCCACGGTGGCGTTGCCGGCGGCGACCTTCTGCTGCCAGTTCTTGATCCAGTCCTCGGAGACCTTCACGCCGTTGCGGTAGGCGGTCTCCTTGATCTTCTGCGCCACCTGGCCGGCCTCGCCAGTGGCGGCGGAGCCGGCCTTGACGTAGCGGGACAGCGAGTCGCGGATCTGGTTGTCGTTCCAGCCGAACAGCGTCGCCAGCTCGGCGATGTTGTGGTAGCCCTCAGTGGAGAGCCCCACGCCCATCTGAGTGCCGAGGTCGCGCACCGAGGAGAGCGTGCCGTTCAGCCGCGAGGTGTACGTCGCCGGGTCCGTGGTCTTCACCACGAGGTTCTGGCGGTACGTCTCGCTGTGAGTCTTGAACCAGCGCGTGTTCCGCACCTGGTTGACGAACTCGGTGGCGTCGAGGTTCTGCTTCATCGCCTTCAGGAAGACGTCGTACAGCTCCTTGTCCGACTTCAGGAACGCGAGCTGGTAGCCGTACTTCTCGGCGTAGAGCTGGGCCTCCGACTTTGCCATGTGCTCTCCTTAGTCGCCGGGCAGGTTCAGGTGAACGCCCCAGGCGTTCTCGTTGCGGCCGATGGTCCGGACGCGAACGGTGGCCCCGGTGTGGGGGGCCTCGAGGATCTGGCCGTTGCCGAGCCAGATGGCGATGTGGCCGCCGTCGCCGAAGCCGACGAAGTCGCCGGGCTGCAGCTTGTCCAGCGACGTCCGCCCGCCCTGCTTCAGCTGGTCGTACGACACCCGGGGGATGTGGTAGCCGGCCTGCGCGTAGGCGTACTGCAGGAGCGAGGAGCAGTCGAAGCCGACGATGCCCGCGCCCTGCGCGAACCCGGCGGACGGGCCGCCCACCCCACCGCCACCCCACGAGTACGGGGTGCCGATGTACCGCATCGCGGCTGTGATCGCCTTGTCGCGGAACGAGGTGGAGGAGACCGGGCCGTGGGCGGCTCCGGGCTGGCCGGTGGTGCCGTCCTGCGCCGCCGGCGGCGCGGCCGGGTCCGACTTCTTCGCCCCGAACGGGTCGCCCTGCTGAGGCGCGAACGGGTCTTGGTCCGGGGCGGCGAGGCCGGGAGCCGTGAAGGAGTTGATGATGTCCTGCGGCCCACGGTTCTCCGGTGCCGCCGGCGCGGCTGGCGCCCCGGGCGTGGCAGGCTTGGCGTCTCCGCCGCCGACCTGCGCCCCGGACTGGCCCATGTACTTCTGGTAGTCGCCGCGCTTGAACGTCGACCAGGGGGACCAGTCGGTCCCGCCCTTGCTCATCTTGTAGGCGACCTTGGCGTTGGTCACCATGTCGTACAGGTCGTCGTTGCTCGAGAGCCCGAACTGCCGGCGCCGCTCCGGCCCCATGCCGCCGAGCATGTTGATCTGGAACAGCCCGTACGACTGGTCGCCGGTGGAGCGGTTGCCGTTGAAGGCCCGCGCGTTGCCACCGGACTCGGCCATCGCGATGGCGTAGGCCATGTTCAGCGACTGCCCGGAGAACCCCGCCTGAGCCAGAATGGATCGAAGGTCAGCCATCGGTCTCCCCTCCGGATGTTATAGTGGTAGCATGAGCGAATACACCGTGAGCAACGCCTACGAGGACGGGTACGACCAGGGCCACGCAGATGCCCATGCCGATGGCGCTGCCGAAGATCGCGTCTGCCGAGCCACCCGCCGCGCCGAGGCGGCCGAGGTCACCTTGGCGCGGGTGCGGGACATCGTGGAGGCAGCCGAGGATCTGGCCGCCAACGGAGCGTTCATCAGGAACGACCCCTACGAGATGACCAAGCGACTCCGCGCCGCACTGGACGGCTAGGTGGGTGGCGCCTGCAGCGCCTGCATCAGCGCCGGGAACAGCTGGCTGGCCGCCTGGTGGGCGCCCGCCTCCGGGTCGGCCGAAGCCTGCGCGGAGATGTACGCCTCGGCGTTCAGCCCGCCCGACGAGGTGGAGCTCGAGTTGATCGGCTGGCCGTTGTCGTCGTACTTCGTCGTGGTCGTGGTGACCTTCGGGTCAGCCTGCTGGCCACGGTGGAGCGCGTCCGTCATGGAGCGGATCTCGGCGTCGTTCGGGTCACGGCCCATCGACTGCTGGAACGCGGCCGTGATGAACGCCTTCGCCTCGGTCGGGTCCGTCAGGTCGATCGAGGTCGACTTCTGGGTGAAGGTGCCGCCGGCGTAGCCGCGCGCCTTCTGCCGATCCTTCTCGGCCTGCGTGGCGTTGCCCATGATGTCGAGCACGTCGCGCGGGTCCATCTCCCGGCCCATCGAGGCGAACCGGCTGGCGTGGTCGACCGCAGCTGACCACACCTTGTACCCGCCCTCGAAGTCGCTGGGGTCCTTCAGCAAGCCGAGGAACCACATCTTCTTCATGATCCGAGACCGCTCGGCGTCGTCGAACGCGTACCACGCGCCCATCGCCTGATTGACGCCGTCGTCGTTGAGTGCGTAGCGGTTGTAGAGCGGGGCC
>DATGYO010000072.1:0-19277 GCA_035297905.1 Nocardioidaceae bacterium | reverse complement strand
AACCGGCCGACCCGGCCGATGCCTCGGGGTGGGCGGTTCCGGGTGTGGGTCCGCGTCGTCCGGTGCTGTCTGCGGCTGAGAGCGACCGTACCGACCGGCCGAAGGACCTGAGGACCGAGATCGCCGACTCCGTGGGCGTGGGCGCCGGCGGCGAGAACAGCGAGGGCGGCGAGGTATCGGCGCATCCGATCATCACCGCGATGCTGACCTGTCTGGAGGCGCTCCACGACATCCGCGGGGTGTCCGCGGCCAGCCTGACCGCGACCGAGATCCGGCTGATGCTGCTGGCGGTGATGCAGGTGGCCGCGGCGGTGTTCGCGCTGCGGCTGCGGCTGCTGGTCGCCGGCCAGGTGCAGCGGGTCGCGGACCTGACCGGCGCGACCACGCTCGGCGCGTTCTTCGCGCACCTGACCCAGACCCGCCGCGACCACGCCAACGCCCAGGTCCGGCTGGCCGAGGACCTGGACCGGCGCTACCCGCTGCTCGCCGAGGCGCTGGCGGCCGGGCTGATCTCCCCCGTGCAGGTCCAGGTCGCGGTCGCCGCGCTGCGCAGGCTGCCCAGGACCGTCACCGGCGACCAGGTCGAGGCCTGCCAGCGGGTGCTCCTCGACGCCGCGCAGCGGCTGTCCCCGGACCAGCTCAAGACCCTCGGCCGCAAGCTGTGGGAGGTGATCGACCCCGACGCCGCCGAACGCAAGGAGGGCGAGGCGCTCGAGGACGAGGAGCGGCTGGCCCGCGCGAAGGCCTACTTCCGGTCCTGGCGCAACGGCGACGGCACCACCGGGTTCCGCGGCAAGCTGCCCGACCTGCAGGCCGACATGCTGCTCAAGGCGATCGCGGCGTTCGCCGCACCCCGCCGCCGGAAGAACCCGAACATCCCCACCAGCCAACCCGACGACACCCGCCACCCCCAACCGCAGGACAGACCGGGCCGGCACGACAGCCCTGGCGACGACCGTTCGGGCGACGCGAGCCCAGCCGGCGGCGACCCGTCACCGGACCCGCTACCGGAGCCGCCACCGGGGCCGCCACCGGGGCCGCCGCCGGAGCCGGAGGAGGTGCCCTACCCGGTGCGGCTCGGACACGGGCTGATGGAGCTGATCGAACGCATCCCCGCCGAGCTGATCCCCTACTCCAGCGGGATCGCCGCCACCATCGTGGTCACCATGACCCTCGACCAGCTCCGCACCGGCCTGGGCGTGGCCACCCTCGACACCGGCACCGAGATCTCCGCCGCCCAGGCCCGCCGGCTCTCCTGCGAGGCCGGGCTCATCCCGGTCGTCCTCGACGGCGACTCCCAACCCCTCGACGTCGGCCGGGAGAAACGGTTCCACACCAAGTCCCAACGCGTGGTGATGGTCATCCAGGACAAGGTCTGCGCCATCCACGGCTGCGACCGACCCGCCACCGCCTGCCACTTCCACCACCCCGTCCCGGTCGCCGAGGGCGGCGAGACCAGCATCGCCAACGGAGCCCCCGTCTGCCCCTACCACCACGGCCTCATCCACTCCGGCCAATGGACCACCACCTGGCACAACCGCAAAGCCCGACTACGCCGCAGAGACCGCATGTAACCGGCCGACTCTACGGCCGCAACCGAAGACTCTGCGGCGGCACCGAAGTCGGCGCTCCTGGGGAGGCGATATCAGCCGTGCAGGGTGTCGCCCGCTTGTGCACTGAGCCGTCGCACGAACCAGTCCGACCTGGCGTCCGAGACCGGCTCAACCCGCCCACGGGCATCCAACACCGTTGCTCCACTGGCCCCGACGAGCACCAGGTTGAGCTCTAGCGTGCGCACCTGGGGCAGGTCGTTCTTCAGCTGGGCGATCCTCAGCAGCAGGTGCTCGATCGCCTCCACGTCGACGATCTCGCCGCCGCGGTAGCCGAAGAGCATCGGGGCGGCCTTGATCTCCCGCACCATCTCGGCAGCCTCGCCGCTGTGCATCGGCGGGATCCGGTAGGAGCGGTCCCCGAGCAGCTCCGTGGCGGGACCGGAGATGCCGAACGAGACGACCGGGCCGAAGAGCGGGTCTTCCATGCCGCCGATCCCCACCGGAACACCTGGAGCACCGACGCGCTGCACGATGAAGCCGGCCCCGTCGGGCTCGTCGATGATCTCGTGCATGGTCTTCCACGCGTCGCGCATCTCGGCCTCGGTGTCGATGTTGCGCCACACGTGTGCCAGGTCGGGACGCTGTCGAAGGTGCTCTGCCGTGGCCTTGAGCACGACGTCCCAGCCGAGCTGCTCACCCGCGGCGACCGCTGCGTCCTCGGTGCTGACCGGGATCCGGTCCCACAGGTCAACGCCATAGGCGTCGAGCAGCTCGCGCAGCTCGGAGTAGCTGAGGTCGCGCCCCTCGGGCGAGTCGATCAGCGCCTGGTGGACGATGCGTCGCGCGGCCGCGACGTCGACCGCCTCGGCGGGAACGATGTCGCCCTCCGGCTTGGCAAGCCATGCGGCGTACTCGACGACGCGAGCGAGCGCCCGAACGGCAGCCTCGACTGCGGAGTACGACGGGACCGAGCCTCGCCCTGCGGTGCTCCCGGCCACATCGGGCACGCGCAGCAGCTCCGGAATGCCTTCACTGGCAAGGAACGTGCACACCAGCGGCTTCTCGGACTGCTCCCCCACCGCCGCGAGCACGTTCGCCACGTCGACGCCCGAGGTGTTCAGCGGGGGGATGAACACCGCCACCACGGAGTCGATCTCGGGGTCGTCAACAGCACTGTCGAGCGCCTCCTCGAAGTCCTCAGCAAGCGCCTCGGGGCCGAGTGCCACCGACTTGCAGACCTCGAGGCCCTCGGCCGCGGCGGCATCGGCGGCAAGGAGCCCGAGTGCGTCGGAGTTCCCGACGATTGCTACACGCTTGCCCTTCGGCAGCGGCTGGTGAGCGACGAGCTGCGCGACGTCGAACATCTCGTCGAGGTTGTCGACCTGGATCACGCCGGCCTGGCGGAACATCGCGTCGACGGCGGCCTGTGGCGCGACGATCGAGCGTACGGCGTGGCCCATCGGCACGCCCTGGGTCGTGCGCCCGGACCGCACGGCGATGACCGGCTTCTTCCGAGAGACCCGTCGGGCGACCCGACTGAACTTCCGGGGGTTACCGATGGACTCGAGGTAGAGCAGCACCACCTCGGTGGCCGCATCTTCCTCCCAGTACTGCAGCAGGTCGTTGCCCGAGACATCCGCGCGGTTTCCGGCGCTGACGAAGGTCGAGAGCCCGAGACCACGACGAGCGACCTTCTCCAGGATCGCGACCCCGAGTGCACCTGACTGGGAGAAGAACCCGACGCGGCCGCGCGGCGGCATCACCGTCGAGAGAGAAGCGTTGAGAGAGACGTCGGTGGAGGTGTTGATGATGCCGAGGCAGTTCGGGCCGATCAGCCTCAGTCCATAGCTGCGGGCGAGTCCGACGAGGCGGCGCTGACGCACCCGCCCCTCCTCACCGGTCTCTGCGAAGCCGGCGGAGATCACGATCATCCCGTGCACACCTTTGGCCGCACAGTCGAGGACGACGTCCTGGACGGCCTCCGCCGGGACCGCGACGATGGCCACGTCGACCTGATCCGGGATGTCCGCCACGCTGTTGTAGGCCGGCATGCCGGAGACCGCCTCGGCGGCAGGGTTCACGACGTAGACCCGACCGCTGTAGTCCCCCAGCACCAGGTTGTGCACCAAAGTCTGGCCTACCGTGTCGTGCCGGCGGGACGCGCCGATGATCGCGACACTGCGAGCGTCGAAGAAACGCTGGATGGACGCTGCCTCGGCGCGGTGCTCGCGAGAGAGCATCACGCCGATCGACGTATCCGTGGAGTCGATCGGGAACTCGAAGCGCATCACCCCCTCCTCGAAGCCGCCGGCCACCTGGTAGCCGGCCTCCCGGAAGATCTGGATCATCCGCTGGTTCTCGGGGAGCACCTCGGCGACGAACTTCTTCACCCCCCGCTCCCGCCCGGCCTGGGCCAGGTGCTCGAGCAGCAGCTGGGCGATGCCCCGCCCCTGGTGGGCGTCCTGGACCAGGAACGCCACCTCTGCGTCGTCGCCACCCCCGTCGGGTCCCGTGATCCGGTCGAACCGGCCCACGGCGATGATCTTCTCGGCGACCGTGAGCACGAAGGCGACCCGGTCGACGTAGTCCACGTGTGTGAAGCGCTTGACGTCCCGGTCGGAGAGGGTCGGCATCGGCGCGAAGAAGCGGAGGTACTTCGACTCGGCGGACACCTGGGCGTAGAACTCGACCAGGCGCTCCTCGTCGTCACCCCTGATCGGGCGGAGGTGGGCGGTGTGCCCATCGCGCAGGAGGACATCCGCCTCCCAGTGACGCGGATAGGCGGGACTCGTTGCCGGAGCCGTTTCTGAGGCGCTCACGCAGGCAATCTAGCGCCTCCGGACCAACAGCGGCGTGCCCCTGCGCTGACCCGGGACGCCGTCGGGAGAGAATGGCCCAATGGCAAAGCGGACAAAGCCTGAGCTGCCCTCAGACGACTTCGAGGAGCACATCGTCGACATCGACGTCGGCGACGAGATGCGAGGAAGCTTCCTCGAGTACGCCTACTCGGTGATCTACAGCCGCGCCCTGCCCGACGCCCGGGACGGCCTCAAGCCGGTCCAGCGCCGGATCCTTTACACGATGGGCGAGATGAACCTCCGCCCCGACCGCGGCCACGTCAAGAGCGCCCGTGTCGTCGGTGAGGTCATGGGTCGGCTCCACCCTCACGGCGACGGTGCGATCTACGACGCGCTTGTCCGCATGGTTCAGCCCTGGTCGCTGCGGGTGCCGCTCGTCGACGGCCACGGCAACTTCGGCTCGCCCGACAACGGCCCGGCCGCGATGCGTTACACCGAGTGCCGCATGGCACCGCCGGCGATGCCGATGACGGTCTCGATCGACGAGGAGACCGTCGACTTCAAGCCGAACTACGACAGCCGTGAGCTCGAGCCCACCGTGCTGCCCTCTGCGATCCCGAACCTGATCGTCAACGGCGCCTCGGGTATCGCGGTCGGCATGGCCACCAACATGGCCCCGCACAACCTGGTCGAGGTCGTCCAGGCGCTGCGCCACCTCATCTCGAACCCGGCCGCCGACCTCGACGCCCTCATGCGGTTCATCCCGGGTCCCGACCTGCCCACAGGCGGCAAGATCGTCGGCCTCGACGGCATCCGCGACGCCTACGAGACCGGCCGTGGCTCGTTCAAGATGCGCGCGACCGCCCGCGTGGAGAACGTCACGGCGCGCCGCAAGGGCATCGTCGTGACCGAGCTGCCGTACGGCGTCGGGCCGGAGAAGGTCATCGAGCGGATCAAGTCCCTGGTCCAGGCGAAGAAGCTCCAGGGCATCTCCGACGTCAAGGACCTCACCGACCACAACAACGGCCTGCGCTTGGTCATCGAGGTGAAGAACGGGTTCCATCCCGAGGCCCTGCTCGAGCAGCTCTACAAGCTCACCCCGATGGAGGACAGCTTCGGCATCAACGCAGTCGCGCTCGTCGACGGGCAGCCGCGGACCCTTGGTCTCAAGGAGATGCTCGAGGTCTACCTGGGTCACCGGTACGACGTCGTGCGGCGGCGGTCGACGTACCGCCGGGGCAAGGCCGCGGACGAGCTGCACCTCGTCGAGGGCCTGCTCATCGCGATCCTGGACATCGACGAGGTGATCCAGCTGATCCGGACCAGCGAGAACGCCGCCGAGGCGAAGGACCGCCTCATTCAGGTCTTCGACCTCAGCGACGTGCAGGCGACGTACATCCTCGACATGGCCCTCCGCAGACTGACGAAGTACTCCCGTCTCGAGCTCGACAAGCGCAAGACCGAGCTGGAGCAGACGATCGCCGAGCTCGACGCGATCCTCGCCGACGAGAAGCTCCTGCGGCAGGTCGTCTCCGACGAGCTCGCCGACGTCGCGAAGACCTACGGGACGCCGCGACGGACCGTCCTGCTCGAGTCCGCGGGCCAGACCGTGACCTCCGCGGTGCCGCTGGAGGTCGCCGACGACCCGTGTGTCGTCTACCTGTCCTCCACCGGGCTGCTGGCCCGCACGACGGGGCTCGACGAGCCCGGCTCCGAGGGCGGTCGAAGCAAGCACGACGTCATCGTCTCCGCGGTGCGCACCACCGCCCGGGGCCAGGTCGGCGCGGTGACCAACCGGGGCCGCATCGTCAAGCTCGACGTGCTGGACCTGCCGACCCTTCCCGCAACGGCCAACGCACCCCACCTCCAGGGCGGTGCGCCGGTGAGCGAGTTCCTCTCGCTGGAGGTCGACGAGCGAGTGCTCACCCTCGCCTCGTTCGACCCCGACTCCCCTGGTCTCGCACTGGGTACGGCGCAGGGCGTCGTGAAGCGGGTGAACCCGGAGTTCCTCAGCAACAAGGAGGACTGGGAGATCATCCGGCTCGCCGACAAGGACGAGGTCGTTGGCGCCGTCGAGCTTCGGAGCGGCGAGGAGGCGCTGTGCTTCGTCAGCTCCGACGCGCAGCTTCTGCACTTCTCCGCGGCAGGTGTGCGGCCACAGGGACGCGCCGGTGGCGGCATCGCCGGGATCCGGCTCGCGGCGGGGCAGCGGGTTGTCTCGTTCACGGCGTTCACACCCGACGAGCGCGCGGTCGTGGTCACCGTCTCCGGCTCCAGCACCGCGCTGCCCGGGACCGAGGCAGGCTCGGTGAAGGTGGCGCCGTTCTCGGAGTACCCCGCCAAGGGCCGCGCGACCGGCGGCGTCCGCTGTCACCGGTTCCTCAAGGGCGAGGACACCCTGCTGCTCGCCTGGTCGGGCGTCGGACCTGCACAGGCAGCTGCCGCGAGCGGCGCCCCGGTCGACCTTCCGGCTGCGAACGGGCGCCGCGACGGGTCGGGCGTCCCTGCGTCGCAGCCGGTCGCAGCGTGCTCTTCGCCTGCTGCCGCCCTCCACCCGACTGCCGTCGCCGGCGGCGTGAAAGGCTGAGCCACATGTCCTTCACGCGCCGAGCACTGTCCGCATGCGCGCTCGCCGCTGCGCTCTCCCTGAGCGCCTGCGCGAACAGCTCCACGAACGAGGAGAGCCCCGAGGAGGTCCTCGCAGCGGCGAAGACCAACCTCGACGAGACCTCGGGCGTTCACCTCGACCTGTCCACCAAGGAGCTGCCGCCCAATGTGGACGGCATCCTCACCGCGACCGGTGTGGGCACCCACGACCCAGCGTTCAAGGGCGACCTCAAGGTGGCTGCCGGCGGCATCACCGCCGACGTGCCAGTCGTCGCCGCGCAGGGCAAGGTCTTCGCCAAGCTTCCGTTCACCACGAAGTTCGTCGACATCGACCCCTCGGCCTACGCCGCACCCGACCCGGCCCGCCTGATGGACCCCGACGAGGGCCTCTCGTCACTGCTCACAGCCGCCGAGGACGTCAAGGAAGGCAAGCAGGTGCGCAGCGGCGAGGACGTGCTCGCCAGCTACGACGCGACCGTGCCCGGCAGCGTGGTGGCGGGGATCATCCCGAGTGCGTCCGAGGGCACCGACTTCGACGCGAGGTTCACCGTCGACGCCAAGGACCACCTCCGGGAGGCGGTCCTGACCGGGCCGTTCTACCCCAAGGCCGAGGACGTCACCTACACGATCACCTTCGACAAGTACGACACCACCGCGGACATCACCGTTCCGTGAGCTCGAGTCCGCGGCTGCTCCTCGGCCTCGCAGCCGTAGCCGTCGCCTTCGCTGCCGCGGACACCTACGTCGTCGTGCTTGCGCTGCCCGACATGATGGCCGGCGTCGGGCTGGCCGTCGACGAGCTCCAACGGGCCGCCCCGATCGTCTCGGGCTTCCTGCTCGGGTACGTCGCGATGCTGCCGCTGATCGGCCGGATCGCCGACCTCCGCGGGCGGCTGCCGGTACTCATCGGCTCCCTGGTCGTCTTCGCTCTCGGGTCGCTGGTGACCGCGGCCTCCTACGACCTGGGCAGCATGGTGGTCGGGCGGTTCCTGCAGGGCGTCGGTGGGGGCGGGTTGGTGCCGGCCACCCTCGCGCTGGTCGCAGACATCTACCCTCCGGCACGTCGTGGCGTCCCGTTGGGCGTCGTCGGTGCGGTGCAGGAGCTGGGCAGCGTCCTCGGCCCGTTGTACGGCGCGCTGGTGCTCGCGCTCGCCGACTGGCAGGCGATCTTCTGGCTGAACGTCGCTGTCGGCCTGGTGCTCGCCGCTGCCCTGGCCGCGACACGTCGTCGACGCGCCACCGATCCCCTCTCCCCCGAGCCGGCAGGCGACGGCGATCCACCCCGAGATCCCAGGTCCCGAGGTCGGACTGACGTGCTGAGTGGGCTGCTCGCGCTCGTGGCGCTGGGCCTCTTGACGCTGGTCCTCCTCGAGCCGGAGCGGCTCGCCACCGGAGTGACGGTCGGTCTGGCGTTCCTCCCCGTAGCCGGTGACTCGCGATGGCTCAGCCCGCTCGCACTCGCGCTCTATGTGACGCTCCTGCTGCTCGTGGCACGAAGCCTGACCGCGGCGCGACCGCTCCTCCCGGTGCGCGCCTGGGCGGACGTGGCGCGTCGCGCGGACCTGCTCGGCGCAACGCTGCTCGCCGTGTCGCTGGCCGGGGTCATCCTCGCCTTCGCCACCGCCGACCCCGAGGTGCAGGTCTTCTCCCCCGCCGGCCCCTGGTTCCTGGCACTGACCACCGCAGCTGCCGTGCTGTTCTGGATCCGCAACTCCCGGGTCGACGAGCCTCTCGTGCCCCGAGGGGCCCTCACCGCCACCGCGGCGAGGGGCTCGCTCCTCGTCAGCTTCTTCGTCGGTGCGGCGCTGATCGCCGCCCTGGTGGACATCCCGATCTTCGCGCGGGTCACCGTGTACCCGGACTCACAGCTGATGGCCGCCCTCGTTCTCGTCCGGCTACTCGTCGCCCTGCCCGTCGGTGCGCTGCTGGGCGGGTACCTGGTGAGGCGCCTGCCGACCGGACACGTCACCGCGGCCGGGATGGCGCTCGCTACTGTGGCCTTCGTCTGGATGAGCACCTGGGACCTGCAGAGCCTCTCGCACCCGATCGCCACCGTGCCGCTGGTCATGGCGGGTCTCGGATTCGGCCTGGCCGTCGCCCCGGTGAACGCCGCTCTCCTTGCCGCGACGGCCGACGCGGTGCACGGCGTGGCCAGCGCGCTCCTCGTCGTCGCCAGGATGGTCGGCATGCTCGTCGGCATCTCGGTCCTCACCACCATCGGCCTCCGTCGCTACTACAGCGTGCAGGTCGACCTCCCGACGCCCCACGAGGTCTGCGGGGCGTCCACCCGATGCGCGGAGTACACCACTCTGCTCAAGGAGGCCGGCCTCGCACAGCTCCAGACCGTCTTCCTCGGCGCCGCGGTCTGCGCGGTCGTCGCCGGTCTCCTGGCAGTGCTGACCTTCCGGACGGCGAGGACGGCCGCATGACGACGCCGAGCTGCAGCGACGGTTCCCTGGCGGTCCAAGAGCCGCTTGCCGGAACCTCGCCGTACGCCGTTTCCTGGGTGGCACTGGAGCAGAACGGCCCCTGGGGAGCACGAGCGTTCTCCGACAGCCACCTCGACCCGGAGGTAGGGAGGGCCCTGGAGGAGGCGGCCGGCCGGCACGACGTACGCCCGTCGCTCATCCGCCGCCCAGGCCGCCACGCCGACCACCACGCCGGACACGACTCGCGGCACGTGCTCATCGCCCACACCCGTCCGGGGGCGACCTGGTTGCTCGAGGGCACGGTGGACGACCCCGCCGACCTGGTTGCGACCGACTGGGCCGCGCTCTGCTCCGGAGACCAGCAAGCCGTACGACGCTCGCTCCCCACGTTGCTCCCGTCGGACCGCACGCACCTGCTCGTGTGCACGAACGCCAAGCGCGACGTGTGCTGCGCGGTGAAGGGCCGCCCGGTCGCCCTCGGAGCAGGCGCGGCCTGCCCGGAACAGGTCTGGGAGGTGACCCACACCTCCGGGCACCGGTTCGCCCCGACGGCCGTCCTGCTCCCCGCCGGCACGTTGCACGGCCGCCTCGACGTCGCCGGGGCCGTCGGGCTGTTGCGAGCAGGCGAACGCGGCGCCACAGTCCTGGCCGGCAGTCGGGGACGGTCCACCTGGCCCGCCCCCGCGCAGGCGGCCGAGCTCGCGATCCGCGAGAAGCACGGCATCCTGGGCCTCGACGCGCTCGACGTCGTGCGTCACGAGCAGACCAGTGAGCGGTCCTGGGCGACCGTCTTCCAGCACGCCGACGGCCGCTCGTGGCAGGTGGCCGTCGAGTCACGCCAGTCGGACGTGCTGCGTGCGGAGTCGTGCGGCAAGGGGCTGAAGCCGATGTCCTGGTTCACGCTCGTGAGTGAGCTGCCCTCGCCGTAGTGCGCTGGCTCGGCACGCGGCCGGTCGGGAGGACCTCTGTCGGGAGGACGCACCACAGGCGCCGACCGTGCGGGATGCGCTCGACCCCCCATGAGCGCGTCAGCTTGTCGAGCAGGGCCGACCGAAGGCCGCCCTCCTCGTCGACCGGCACCTCGTCGACGTCCTGGGCGGTTGTCGAGTGGGTCACCGCGATCCGCAGCCTGTCCTCGACACACTCCATCTCGAGGCGGATCGGGAGCGAGCCATACAAGACGGCGCAGGTCGTCAGCTCCGTGGCCAGCAGCCGTGCCGCGGCCACCGCCGCCTGCCCGTGCTCGCCGCACAGGTGCTGCGTGACCAGTCCCCTGGCCATCGCCGGCGCTTCCACCGAGCGGGGCAGCTCGACCGCAAGCGGTCCCGAACAGGTACACATCCCGACGCCCTCCCTCCGACGGTGCCCGTCGGAAGGCCTCGTCCGTGCCAGCCTCTGGCAAGAGCGACAAAGCGTCGAGCAGATCACATTTCGGATCCCCCATATTGGGGACGAGCCGACGGCCCGGTACCCTCCCACTCGTGAGCCACGACTTCGACGATCTCCTCGAGGCGAACCGCGCGTTCGCGCAGACCTTTACTCTCAGCGGTTTCGACGGTGTTGCGCATGCAGGCGTCGCACTGGTCACCTGCATGGACTCGCGCATCGATCCGCTGGGCATGCTCGGGCTCAAGCCCGGCGACGCCAAGATCTTCCGCAACCCGGGCGGCCGGGTCACCCCTCAGGCGCTCGAGGCGCTCATCCTTGGGGTGCACTTGCTCAACGTGAACAGGATCCTGGTCGTCCCGCACACCCGCTGCGCGATGGCCTCTGCCACCGAGCACGAGCTGCAGGAACGGATCGCCCAGTCCAGCGGCCAGGACGCCTCCTGGCAGAGCTTCGGCGTGGTGGCCGACCAGGCCGAGGCGCTGCGCGAGGACCTCGCGAAGGTGAAGGCGCACCCGCTCATCCCCGAGAGGGTCAAGGTGGGCGGCTTCATCTACGACGTCGACACAGGCCTGCTCAACCCCGTCGACTGACCGGCCGGACCTGACGCGTCAGACCTGCGTCTGGCGCGTCAGGAGTCAGGCGTCGATGGCGTCGGAGTCAACCTCGTAGGCACCCTGCACGATGAACTCCTTGCGCGGCGCGACCTCCGACCCCATCAGCAGCTCGAAGACCTGCGCGGCCGCGTCGGCGTCGTCGGCAGTGATTCTTCGAAGCGTGCGGCGACGTGGGTCCATCGTGGTCTCTGCGAGCTGGTCGGCGTCCATCTCACCGAGACCCTTGTAGCGCTGGATCGGCTCCTTCCAGCGCACGCCCTTCTTGGTGAGCTCGGCCAGCTTCCGCTGCAGCTCCGGGTCGGAGTACGTGTAGACGTACTTGTCCATGCCCTTCTTCGGGTTGGACAGCTCGATCCGGTGCAGCGGCGGCACCGCGGAGTAGACCCGGCCCTCGGTGATGAGGTCCGGCATGTACTTGAAGAAGAGCGTGGTCAGCAGGCACCGGATGTGCGCGCCGTCGGAGTCGGCGTCCGCCATGAAGATGATCCGGCCGTAGCGGCGCGCGTCGATGTCGAAGGTGCGGCCAGAACCCGCTCCTACGACCTGGATGATCGAGGCGCACTCGGCGTTCTTGAGCATGTCGCCGACCGACGCCTTCTGGACGTTGAGGATCTTGCCGCGGATCGGCAGCAGCGCCTGGAACTCCGAGTTGCGCGCGAGCTTCGCGGTGCCGAGCGCCGAGTCACCCTCGACGATGAACAGCTCGCTCTTCTCCATGTCGTTGGAGCGGCAGTCGGCGAGCTTCGCGGGTAGGGCGCTGGACTCGAGGGCGTTCTTCCGCCGCTGGGTCTCCTTGTGCTGCCGCGCCGCGATCCGGGTGCGGGAGGCGTTGACGACCTTCTCCATGACGAGCTTGGCCTGGGCCTTCTCGGCACGCTTCGTGGAGGTCAGGAACTTCTTCAGCTCGGCGGAGACGACCTTGCGCACGATAGTGCGCGCCGCCGGCGTGCCCAGCACCTCCTTGGTCTGCCCCTCGAACTGCGGCTCCGCGAGGCGGACCGTCACCACGGCCGTGAGGCCCTCGAGGACGTCGTCCTTGATCACGTCGAGGTCGTTGACCTTGAGCTGCTTGGTGGCCCGGAGCACCTCGTTGAACGTCTTGGTGAGTGCCTGCTCGAAGCCGGAGACGTGGGTGCCGCCCTTCGGCGTCGCGATCACGTTCACGAACGAGCGCATCTCGGTGTCGTAGCCCGTGCCCCAGCGCAGGGCAACGTCGACCATGAGGTCGCGCTCGACGTCCTGAGGGGTCATGTGCCCCTTGTCGTCGAGGAGCGGCACGGTCTCGGTGAACCTGTCGTGCCCCTCTAGCCGGAGCACCTCGCTGACGGGCTCGTCGGAGGCGAGGAAGTCGCAGAACTCCGTGATCCCGCCGTCGTGGCGGAAGCTCTCCTCGACCGGTTCCGGACCCCGCAGGTCACGGATCACCAGCTCCAGCCCCGGCACGATGAACGAGGTCTGCCTCGCCCGGGTCACCAGCTCGTCGTACGTGAAGGCGGCGTCCTTGGTGAAGACCTGCCGGTCGGGCCAGAAGCGGATGCGTGTGCCCGTGACGCCTTTCTTGACGCGGCCGCCCTTGTGAAGGCCGGACTGCGGGGTGAAGTCGGCGTTCGGGCCCTCACCGTCGAAGACGCCCGGAGCGCCGCGGCGGAAGGACATCCTCTGGGTCGCCGGGGACCGGTCGACCTCGACGTCGAGGCGGGCCGAGAGCGCGTTGACCACCGAGGAGCCGACGCCATGCAGACCACCGGTGGCGACGTACGAGCCGCCGCCAAACTTGCCGCCGGCATGCAGCTTGGTGAAGACCACCTCGACGCCTGAGAGCCCCGTCTTCGGCTCCTTGTCGACCGGGATGCCTCGGCCGTTGTCGTGCACCTCGGCGGAGCCGTCGGGGTGAAGGATCACGTCGATCCGGGTGCAGAACCCACCGAGGGCCTCGTCGACCGCGTTGTCGATGATCTCCCAGACACAGTGCATGAGGCCCCGCGTGTCGGTGGACCCGATGTACATGCCTGGTCGCTTGCGCACCGCCTCCAGTCCCTCGAGGACGAGGAGGTGCTGGGCGTTGTACGCGTTGTCGATCTTGGTTCCTCCGGCGGTCCGGGCTGCCACGTCACTCCTCAGCGGAAGGCTTCGTACGACGAGGAGGATCTCGTCCCGGTAAATCTACCCGCGACACGCCCAACCCCTCGAACCGCCACGCCTACCACGAATCGGTCTGCACAGGGGTCACGATGTGGGTCACGTCACGATGCGGCAACGTCGGGTTTCGGGTTCGGCGGAAACGGCAACCTGTAGGACCAAGCCGGGTAAGACTGAGAACCGAACAACCTGTGTGGAAGGTCACCCGGTCTCACCCGGAGAACCCTCCCCGTGGGGGAAGCGTCCGGCGTGATTGGATGTTGAGTCAGGTGAAGACGGAGTGAGCTGAACAAGATTGACCCGAAGTAAAGCGGGGAACATTGGACTCAGTCGCTACGTTGAGCAGGACACCATGGAAGGAAAGAGGCCTCAAGTGACCACTGCAGTTGCCCCCAGTACCCCACTGACGGCTGTGGACCGCTGCGACCGTTGCGGTGCGCAGGCCTACATGCGCGTCGAGCTCTCCGGTGGCGGCGAGTTGCTGTTCTGCGCGCACCACGCCCGCGAGCACGGCGACAAGCTTCGCGAGATCGCAGTCCACGTCCACGACGAGACCGACCGTCTCACCGACACCCCGAGAACGGCCGCGGACACCGAGCGCTGACCCGGCAGACCGACTTCGAGCTTCGAGGGCTCCGCACCGGCTGGTGCGGAGCCCTCGTGCATGTGTGAAAGGCTTTCGCAGGTGGACGTCGTGGATCTTCTCGTCGGTCTGGTCATCCTGGTCGGCCTCGTGGGCATCCTGGTGCCGGTCCTGCCCGGGACGATCCTGATCCTCGGCGCGGTCCTGGTCTGGTCCGCCAACCAGGGGGCCGGGGCGGCGTGGATGGTGTTCGCACTCGTCACGACCCTGCTGATGGTCGGCGCGATCGTGAAGTACGTCGTTCCGGGTCGAGGCCTGCGCACGGCAGGCGTCCCGAACCGCAGTCTCCTCCTCGGTGGACTGCTCGGAATCATCGGCTTCTTCGTCGTCCCGGTCGTGGGCCTCGTTCTCGGGTTCGTCCTCGGCGTGTACCTCTCCGAGCTGCAACGAGTGGGTCACGACCAGGCCTGGCCCTCGACAGTTGCCGCGGTGAAGGCGGCTGGCCTCTCGATCCTCGTCGAGCTCGCTGCCGCCCTTGTCGCATCGGGCGTGTGGCTCGCGGGCGCGCTCACGGTCTAGACCCGTGTCGATCGTCCTCGCACTTGTCTCGGCGTTCTCCTACGGCCTCTCCGACTTCATCGGGGGGATCGTCTCGCGTCGTGTCTCGGCCTGGCCGGTGGCTGTCGTGGGACAGCTCTCGTCGATCATCTGCACCTGTGCGGCCGCCCTCTTCGTCGACGGGTCACCAGAGCCCCGAGACTTCCTGTGGGCGCTGCTCGCCGGTGTCGGAAGTGGCGTCGGGACCGGGTTCCTGTACCGCGGGTTCGCCGCGGGGCGGATGAGCGTCGTGGCGCCGATCTCGGCGGTCGGGGCGGCCGTCGTACCGGTGCTGGCGGGTGCCCTGTCCGGAGAGCGGCTGTCGCTGTTGGTGTGGCTGGGGATCGTCCTCGCCCTGCCGGGTATCTGGCTGGTCTCGAGCACGGCTGAGGAGCTGCCCGACGGGCCGACCTCGCGGCGGGCCAGTCTGGCCGAGGGTGTGCTCGACGGGATCCTTGCCGGCCTCGGCTTCGGCGTGCTGTTCGCGGCGCTGGGACAGGTGCCCGAGGAGGCCGGGTTGTGGCCGCTCGCGCTGGCGCAGTTCGTCTCGCTTCCCGCAGTGGTGGTGCTCGCTGTCGCGCTCGGCGCCGCTTGGCTCCCCCGACGGCGGGAGACCTGGTGGGCGCTCCTCGCAGGGCCGCTGGGCGCCTCTGCAACCCTTGCCTTCCTGCTCGCGACACAGTCCGGGTTCCTCACGATCGCCGGCGTTCTCGCCTCGCTCTACCCGGCGACCACGGTGCTGCTCGCCGCTTTGGTCCTGCACGAGAAGGTGCACAGAGCCCAAGGCGTGGGCCTCGGGCTCTGTGCGCTGGCGATCGGGCTCGTCGCGGGAGGCTGAGGTCAGCCGCGCTTCACCCGGGAGGTGAACTGGCGTGGCTTGCCCAGCCAGTCGACCTCGGTCCTGGTGGTCTCACCAGCCTTGTTGACGTGCTCACCGCCGGTCTTGACCTCGACTCTGATGGCACCCGGCTTGTCGAGGCACGCGCGGTCGATCCGGATGAAAGCGGTGTCCTTGGCGTAGTCCAGCTTCATGCTGTAGCCGCAGCGCATCGGCTCGGCCTGTCCGTCTGCAGCCTTCCACCCGCTCGCCCTGACCAGGGCGTAGTCGGAGCCCTCGTAGGTGCCGCCGTGGAACAGGTACTCGGCGCCCTTGTGACGACGGTTCGTGTCGATGAAGACCGCCACGCTGCTGCCGCTCCTGAAGGAGCGGACCAGGTTGCGGTGGACGACCTTCACCCGGACCTGGTCGTCGTTGACGACACGGACGCGCTGGATGTCGGCACCATGCGAGATGTCGCCCCGGGTGTCGGTGAAGACGGCTGTCTCGGCCGCGGCAGGCCCCGCGAAGGCGGCTGCGCCGAAGACGGACAGGACAGCTCCGGTGGCGAGGCCGCGGAAGGTCGTCGAGGTAAGGCTGTTCACGGTGGTCTCCTGTGCAGGCTACGAACGCCCGCAGCTCGGGCCGTTCGCGCACCTCGCGGTGAGGCGCTGCCACCAAGACGCAACGAGCTGCTCGGCGGTTGCACCCCGGAGGTAAAGACAGCCCGCATCCTCCGGTGAGTCCCCTCACATCTGCTCCGAACGACCGCGCGGACGTAGTAGGACAAGCGGCCAGAAGTGCCGACAAAGCGTTCCCGGAGCAACCTCTCGAAGCTCCGAAAGCTGCCTAGTTCGGTCTGGACCGAACCCCCGCCTCGTTGTTTCCGCCCGCGGATCCCGGGGGCATATGTCTTGTCGACCGCGTCGAGCGCCAAGCCGATATCCGGGTCCGGGACACCTCCCGACCTGAGGCCGCTCGCCGGAATCCACGCCTGCAACGCGCGACGACGCTCGTGCCAGGCAATGACCGTGAGGAAGCAGCGAGGGCTCGTCAGGTGCTGCAGGTCCGCCTGCGCGCGCATATGAGACCTCGCGAAACAACGCCGGCTGAAGGAGTCCGAAGCTTGTCCGAACGCCATGAACTGACCGCGCGCCATCGCTCGTCGGAGCGCTCTCGTTCATCGGCACGCGAGGGGTCATCGAGGCGCAGCCGCAGGTCGGCGCACCATCGCCGGCCCTCACGCGTCCGACGACTGCCGTCCGTCGGCGGTCTGATCGCGATCTCGATCAGCTTCTGGGCGGCCGGGACGAGCGTCGCAGCGCCCTCCCACGCGGAAGCCCAGGGCACGCACGAGCCCACGTTCGCGACCCGCATTGCCTCGGCGCCAGGGACATCGGAAGGCAGGTCGCCGCAGCAGACCTTCACGGCGGCGCTCTGGAGCCAGCCGCCCGTGGCGGATGACACGGCTGAGCCGCGTTCCGGCGAGCAGCAGAGCGGCGGCGCCCATGTCGTCGCGCGAGGAGCTCCTCGGATCTCGCGGGAGTCGCCCAGCCGGACGAGCCTGACCCGCCCTTCGACGACACGGCTCTCACCCACGGCCATCGCCAAGGCGCTTGGTGCCTCGAGGCGTGCTGTCGACACACGCTGGCCGGTGATCGAGAAAGCCTTGTGGACCGAGGGGATCACCGACAGGCGCAGCCAGATCGCTGCCGTCGCGACGGTCGTGGCCGAGGTCGGGAAGGACCTGCGCCCCGTCAATGAGTACGGCAGCCGGGCGTACTTCAGGCGGATGTACGAAGGCCGCACCGACCTTGGTAACACCCGCCCTGGCGATGGCGCGCGCTACCACGGACGCGGGTACATCCAGCTGACCGGGCGTGCGAACTACCGCGCCTACGGGCGCAAGCTCGATCTGCCGCTCGAGGACCGGCCGGGACTCGCCCTGCGGCCCTACGTGGGTGCCCGCGTGCTCGCCGAGTACTTCAAGGAACGCCGGATCGCTCACGACGCCCGACGAGGTCGGTGGCGCCATGTGCGGCTCAAGGTCAACGGCGGGTACAACGGCTGGCCGACGTTCCATCGGGCAGTCACGTCGCTGCGCCACGTCTCACGGTCGCGGTAGGACCGCCCGCGAGACCGCTACCGCTCAGTCGAGATAGTCGCGCAGGACCTGCGAACGGGAGGGGTGCCGCAGCTTCGACATCGTCTTGGACTCGATCTGGCGGATCCGCTCGCGGGTGACGCCGTAGACCTTGCCGATCTCGTCGAGCGTCTTGGGCTGGCCGTCGGTGAGCCCGAAGCGCATGGAGACCACACCGGCCTCACGCTCGGACAACGTGTCGAGCACGGCGTGGAGCTGTTCCTGCAGGAGCGTGAACGACACCGCGTCGGCCGGGACGATCGCCTCGGAGTCCTCGATGAGGTCACCGAACTCGGAGTCGCCGTCCTCGCCGAGCGGGGTGTGCAGCGAGATCGGCTCGCGGCCGTACTTCTGGACCTCGATGACCTTCTCGGGGGTCATGTCGAGCTCCTTGGCGAGCTCCTCAGGGGTCGGCTCACGGCCGAGGTCCTGGAGCATCTGCCGCTGCACGCGGGCGAGCTTGTTGATGACCTCGACCATGTGGACCGGGATGCGGATGGTCCGGGCCTGGTCGGCCATCGCTCGCGTGATCGCCTGACGGATCCACCACGTGGCGTAGGTCGAGAACTTGTAGCCCTTGGTGTAGTCGAACTTCTCGACCGCACGGATCAGGCCCAGGTTTCCTTCCTGGATCAGGTCCAGGAAGAGCATGCCGCGGCCGGTGTACCGCTTGGCCAGGGAGACCACGAGCCGGAGGTTCGCCTCGAGCAGGTGGTTCTTCGCGCGGCGGCCGTCCTCGGCGATCCACTCGAGCTCCTCGCGAGCCTTCTCCGACAGCTTCCCGCCGGAGGCGAGCTTCTCCTCGGAGAACAGGCCGGCCTCGATCCGCTTGGCGAGCTCGACCTCCATCTCGGCGTTGAGGAGCGGCACCTTGCCGATCTGCTTGAGGTAGTCCTTGACCGGGTCGGCGGTCGCGCCGGCGACCATGACCTGCTGGATCGGCTCGTCGGTGTCGTCGGCGGCGGAGATGACGAAGCCCTTGCTCTCGTCCTCCTCCTCCTTGAGCGTCGGGTCCTCCGCGAGGTCCTTCTCGAACTGCTCGTCGGGGACGTCCGGAAGCACCTTCTTGCCGTCCGGGCCGATGACGGCGGGCTCGGTGGTGATGTCGACGTTCTCAGCGGGCTCGGCGTCCTTGGCGGCCTTGGCAGCGGACTTCTTCGCGGTGGTCTTCGCGGCCGTCTTCTTGGCCGCGGTCTTCTTCTCGGCCGGTTCGGCTGCGGCGGCGTCTGAGTCGGTGGTCTTCTTCGCGGCAGCCTTCTTCGCAGGGGCCTTCTTGGCGGTACTCGCCTTGACCGTGGAGCGCGCGCTGGAGGCGGCGGCGACCTTGCGTGAGCTCGACTCAGCGGCGGAGAGCACAACTGTCACGCCCTCCTCACTGAGGAACCGCAGGAGCGCCTTGAGGTGCTTGCCCGAGATCTCGGCGGCCTCGCTCGTGTCACGGATCGCGTCGGAGCTGACCTGGCCGGTGGCCTTGCCCTCCTCAACGAGGGCCACGACCTGAGGGTGGGCGAGGATGTCAGCGGGGAGCTTGCGGGACGTGCTCGTCGACACGAACTACCTCTCGTCACAGTTCAGGGGCGCGGCAAGGCCCGTACACGTCAAGAGCCG
>DATGYO010000071.1:0-9190 GCA_035297905.1 Nocardioidaceae bacterium | reverse complement strand
CCGGACAGGTTGCCCGGCTTGCGCTCGAGGTGCTCGTCGAGCTCGAGCGTCTTGCTCGCGTCCCGGACCTTCCGGTCGATCTCCTCCTCGCTGAACTGCTTCGAGAGCCGCAGCGGGAAGGCGATGTTCTCGTAGACGGTCAGGTGCGGATAGAGCGCGTAGTTCTGGAACACCATGGCGAGGTTCCGGTCGCGCGGCGCCTTGTCGTTCACCCTCTCGCCGTCGATGACCATGTCACCGGAGGTGATGTCCTCCAGGCCCACGATCATCCGGAGCAGTGTGGACTTCCCGCACCCCGACGGGCCGACGAGGATCATGAACTCGCCGTCCTGGACGTCGATGCTCACGTCGTTCACCGCGGGGAAGCCGTCGCCGTACTGCTTGACGATGTTCTTCATTTCAATGGCAGCCATGTGGCATCAACCCTTCACTGCGCCGGAGGTCAGTCCGGCGACGATCTTGCGCTGGAACAACAGGACGATGATGATCACCGGGATCGTCACCACGACGGAGGCCGTGGCCAACTGGGAGAACGGCGGGTTGAACGGGTCCGGCCCCACGAAGTAGGACAGCTGGGCCGGCACCGTCCGCGAAGCCGTGGTGGACGTCAGCGAGATCGCGAGCACGAACTCGTTCCAGGCGAAGAAGAAGGTCAGGATCGCCGCGGTGAACACACCGGGTGCGGCGAGCGGCACGATGACCTTGCGGAACGCCTGCCACGACGTGGCGCCGTCCACCTGGGCTGCCTGCTCCATCTCCCAGGGGATCTCCCGGAAGAAGGCCGACAGGGTCCAGATCGCCAGCGGCAGCGTGAACGACATGTACGGGATGATCAGTCCCGGCCAGGTGTTGAAGAGCCCGACGGTGCGCCACAGGTCGAACAGCGGGCCCACCAGCGCCACCACCGGGAACATCGCGATCGCCAAGGCGAGCGAGAGCACCAACTTCTTTCCGCGGAAGTCGAGCCGAGCGATCGCGTAGGCCGCGAAGGTCGCGAAGATCACCGCGAGCAGAGTCGCGATCAGCGAGATGCCGAAGGAGTTCAGCAACGCTCGGGTGAAGTCCGGGTTGGAGATGATGTCCTTGTAGTTCTGGATGGTCCACGTCTTCGGCAGGAACTGCGGGCTGCCCACCGTCGTCTCCTCGACGGGCTTGAAGGACAGCGACAGGATCCAGGCCACGGGCAACAGGCACCAGACGAGGATGGCCGCGAACCCGATCCAGATGCCGACGCCGGACTTGCCCCTCATCAGCTCTCACCCCTTGCCTGTGCCAGGTCGACATTGAAGAGCTTGACGATGCCGAACGCGAGGATCAGCACCGAGAGGAAGAGCAGCACCGAGAGTGCCGATCCCAGCCCGAGCTGGAACTGCTCGATCACCTGCCGGTAGGTCAGGAACGACGAGGACTCCGTGCCCTGAGCCCCCTTCGTCATCACGAAGATGTTGTCGAAGATCCGGAACGCGTCAAGTGCTCGGAAGAGGACGGCGACCATGATCGCCGCACGCATGTTCGGCAGGATCACCTTCCACAGCCGCTGCCACCAGGTCGCCCCGTCGACCTTGGCCGCCTCGAGCATGTCCTCCGAGACCTGGGAGAGCCCCGCGAGCAGCAGCAGCGCCATGAACGGCGTGGTCTTCCAGATCTCGGAGACGATGATCGCGAACATGGCCGTCCAGTGCGCTCCGAACCAGTTGGTGTCGGCGCTGATCCCCGGCAGCCAGCTGAACCAGCCGTTCACGAAGCCGTTGTTGAGGCTGAACGCGAACTGCCAGGCGAACGCCGACACCACGGTGATGATGCCGTAGGGGATCAGGATCGAGGTGCGCATGACACCCCGGCCGAAGATGATCTTGTGCATCACCATCGCGAACGTGAACCCGATCACGAGCTCCACAGCCACCGAGACCACCATGATCACCACGGTGTTCCAGAGGTCCTGCCAGAACAGCGAGTCGGTCAGGGCGGTGACGTAGTTGCCGAGACCGACGAACGTCTTCTCGTCGGGCGTGGTGAGGCGGTAGCGGAACAGCGACAGGTACAGCGCCTGCAGCATGGGGTACGCCGTCACGATCAGCATCAAGATGACCGCGGGTGCAACCAGCTTCAGACCCAGCTTGTTCTCCGCGACCGCCCGGTCGCTTGCGTGCGCCGACTCCTTCGACGCCGTCGCAGTCGTTGCTGTGACGGTACTCATGAGCAGCTCCTTTCCGTCATAGCAGCGCATCTCCCTTCAGGACGCTCTCGATGAACGTCGCGGAGTTCTTCGGGGTGTTGTCGTTGACGCTGGTCGGGGAGTGCCAGGTGCTCAGGAGCGCACTGGAGATGTCGCTCCAGTACGGGGTCACAGAGCGCGGCGCCGCGGCGTCGACGCTCTCCTGGAACAGGGCGAGCAGGTCAGGGGGGTAGATCTTCTTGAGAGGTGCGTAGTCGTAGCCCGCCGGACTGGCCGGCATGTTGCCGGTCATCTCGGCGTTGATGCCCTGGCTCTTGGCAGAGGTCAGGCACTCGACGGCCTGCATCGCCTCGTCGACGTGCTTGGAGAACTTGCTGACGCCGAGCCCGATGCCGCCGTACGGCGGACGCGACGGCTTGCCCTCGATGGTCTCGGGGTACTTGGCGTAGCCGATGTCCTTGGCGACGTCGGGAGCCGTCTCGTCGTAGTTGTGCCAGATGTAGGTCCAGTTGACCATGAACGCGCCCTTGTCGGACCCGAAGGTCGAGCCGGCCGTGCCCTCGTTGGAGACCGAGATGTCAGCGGGGGCTGCCTTGGAGCCGGACAGCTCCTCGATCACCTTCGCGGCGTCCTCGCCCGCGGGTGAGTCGATGGTGATCGTCGCGTCGACGCCCTTGTTGGCGTCCTCGACGATGTTGCCGCCGGCTCCCGAAACGAGTGCGTTGATCCACACGGAGTAGCCTTCGTACTTGTTGGCCTGCACCGCTACGGTGCCCCCGTTGTCGGCGGCGGCCTTGATGATCTGGTCCCAGGTCACCGGCTTGCTCATGTCGATGCCCGCCTTCTCGACGAAGGACTTGCGGTACCAGAGCACCTGGGTGTTCGACCAGAACGGCGCCACGACCAGCTTGCCGTTCCAGGTCGCCGCCGTCGTGGCTCCCTTGAAGGACTGCTGCTCGAGCTTGCTGGCGAGGTCTGCCGGGATCGGCGCGAGATAGCCCGCGTTGGAGAACTCGGCGGTGTAGGGGGGGTCGATGCTCATCAGGTCGATGCTGTCGTCGTTGGCCGCGAGTCGGCGGGCCAGCTGGATGCGCTGCTGGCTCGCGTCCGAAGGCAGGACCTGGGTCTGGATGGTGTAGTCGTTGGTGCTGCAGTTCTTCGCAATCGCGTCCTGGCCTCCGGTGTCCGGGTTGATGTACCAGTTCAGGACGGGCGGGCCTGAGCTCGAGCTGCACGCGACGAGGACGGTGGACATCGCTGCCATCGCCGCGCCGAGCGCCAGACGCTTGCGTCGTACGCGCGCTCGGTGAACGCGGTCCGAGGGTCTTGCCATAGGTGGGGCCTCCCTGCATGTGACGTGCACCACATCCTGCCAGTGGACGTGAGAAAGCGCACTCTCACCAGCCTCGCGTTACCCGTGCGTGACCTGCGCAAACGGTCTGGTGGCCGTGCCCGGGCGCGCGCAAGACTGGGCGCATGCGACAGCTGACCGCGCTCGACGCGCAGTTCCTCAACGTGGAGTCACCCACCACCGTCGGGCACGTGGGAAGCCTGATCCTGCTCGACCCCGGCACCGCCCCTGACGGTCGCTGGAGTCTCGAGACGGTGCGCGCCGTGCTCGAGCCGCGGATGCACCTCGCGGCACCCCTGCGGCAGCGCCTGGTCGAGGTGCCCCTCGGCCTGGGGCGGCCCTACTGGGTCGACGACCCCCACTTCGACATCGAGTTCCACCTCCGCGAGCTCGCGCTGCCGGCTCCGGGCACCCGGGAGCAGCTCGGCGAGCAGGTCGCCCGGATCCATGCCCGTCCTCTCGACCGGACGCGGCCCCTGTGGGAGGGGTACGTGATCACGGGGCTGCAGGACGGGAAGGCGGCCTACTACTCCAAGATCCACCACGCCGCGATCGACGGGATCTCAGGTGCGGAGATCCTCGAGACCATCCTCGACATCACACCGGAGCCGCGGGAGGTGGAGCCGGAGAGGGAGCTCTACGAGCCACGCCGGCTGCCCTCCACGGTCGACCTCATGCGTCGGGGGGTGACTTCGGCCGCCCTGAACCCGGTCGAGATCCTCCGCACAGTTCCTCGCTCGCTCAGCTACCTCGACGAGCTGCCCGGCGCGGCAAACTTCCCCGGCACCCGCCTGATCAGCTCCGCCGCCGGAGTCGTGAGCCGGGCGCTGGGCGGCGGCCAACACCTCGGGAACCGGTCGCTGCACGCGCCGCGGACGCCGCTGAACGGGCACATCACTCCGCACCGTCGCTTCGCCTTCGGCTCGGTGCCGATGGCGGACGTGAAGCTGGTCAAGAACCACTTCGACATGACCGTGAACGACGTCGTGATGACCCTGACCGCGTCGTCGCTGCGCCGGTGGCTGCTCGACCACGACGCGCTGCCCAGCACTCCGCTGGTGGCCGCCGTACCGGTGTCCGTCCGTTCCAAGGACGGGCACGGCGAGGACTCGGGCGAGCACGGCAACCACGTCTCGGTGATGACCGCCGAGCTGCCGACCCATCTCGCTGACCCGCGGGAGCGCCTGGAGTTCATGCGCGCAGCCATGCAGGAGGCGAAGCGGCACTTCGAGGCGGTGCCGGCGACGCTGCTGCAGGACCTGTCGCACGTGCTGCCGACCGCGCTGTCAGGCCTCGCCGCCCGCACGCTGTTCCGGCTCGCGACCGTGCCAGGGGTGCTGTTCAACCTCTTCGTCAGCAACGTGCCGGGTCCGCAGCTGCCGCTCTACATCGCGGGCGCGAAGGTGGAGGGCATCTACCCGGTGTCCGCCGTCACCGACATGACGGGTGGGCTCAACATCACGCTCTTCTCCTACGACGGTGACCTCGACTTCGGCCTGATCGCGTGCCGGGAGATGGTCCCGGACGTGTGGAACCTGATCGGCTACCTGCAGGACGCGATGGCGGAGCTCGTCGAGCTCAGCGAGACCTGACCCGCTGCGTCAGCGCCGGGTCTTGGAGCGGTCGGCGACGCGGCGGATCGCGTCGACGAAGGTCTCGTGCAGCTCACGCGGCACGTCGTGACCCATCCCTGGGACGAGCAGGAGCTCCGCGCCCGGAATCGCCTGGGACGTGGCGCGACCACCGGAGACGTGCACCATCTTGTCGTGGGTGCCGTGGATGACCAGGGTCGGCACGCGAAGACTGCGCAGTGCCCGCGAACGGTCCGGCTGGGTCAGGATCGCGCCCATCTGCCGCATCACCCCGGCCCGGCTGATCCCGCGGTCCCAGGTCTCTCCGGCGCGTTCCGCGATCGCCTCGGGGGTGTCGGGGTAGTGCGGCGAGCCGATCAGGCGCCAGAGCCTCGCGGACTCCCTGACGTAGTGCTCACGAGAGGCGCCACGGTTGGCCAGCAGCAGTGGAAGCAGGGCCGGGTCCTGCCAGCCGACCGTACGCCGGCCCGTGGTCGACATGATCGAGGTCAGGGACAGCACGCGCTTTGGCTGCGTCAGAGCCATGGTCTGCGCGATCATCCCGCCCATGGAGATGCCGACGACATGGGCCGCGTCGAGCTCGAGGTGGTCGAGCAGCGCGAACCCGTCGTCGGCCATGTCCTGCATGGAGTACGGCGTCTTCGGCTTGAGGCCGGCGAACGAGGCCATGATCATGCGCCGGTTGATCCGGCCGGAGATCCGCGACGACCGGCCTGTGTCGCGGTTGTCGTAGCGGATGACGAAGAAGCCGCGGTCGGCGAGGAGCTGGCAGAACTCCGGGTCCCACCAGGTCATCGGGCCGCCGAGCCCCATGACCAGGAGCAGCGGCTCACCCCCGCGGTCGCCGAAGGTCTGGTAGCAGACGTCGACCCCGGTGGAGAGCGGAGCGACCTGTTCCGGTGCCGGTGAGGGGGTCTTCTTGGGCATTGTCCCTCCTTCGTGGAGCTCGGCCCGAGGCCGCCCGCGGCGGTACCCACACGGTGCGCGCAGCCGCGGTTACTGACAAGTTTACTTGCCCAAAATTGCGGATGCCGCGCGGCGAACGCTTGTAACGGTTCGGATTCGTTACGTTTCAGGGGCCGTCGAAGTGGTTAACGTCACACAACGGCATTTCACCGGGAGGTATCCGTGGCGTCACCACTTGGGACATTCCTCTGTCCGCCGGGTTACAAGGGCCCGAGCGGGCTCCGCGCGATCGCGCGCGAGGGGAGTGCCGTGGTCGAGGCTGCCCGCCTCGTACGCCGGAACGCTGACGACAGGGCGCGCCGCCGCCGCACGCCGTACGCCTCGCTCACGCCGATCCGCTCCGTCGAGCCGGTCGTCCTCGTGCCCGGGTTCATGGCCGGCGACTCGTCCCTGATGTTGATGTCGCGCCACCTGCGCAAGCTGGGCTACCGGACGTACCGCTCCACCATGCACGCCAACGTCGGCTGCACCCAGGAAGCCTCCTATGCGCTCGAGCGCCGCATCGAGGCGATCACGATCAAGCGCGAGCGCAAGGTCACCATCGTCGGGCACAGTCTCGGCGGCCTCCTGGCCCGCGGCATCGCCGCCCGTCGGCCAGACCTGGTCGACGGGATCATCACGATGGGCAGCCCGATGCTGGCACCCGGTGCCATCCACTCGGTCCTGGCCTTCGACCTGTCGGTCGTCATCGCCCTCCGCCGCGCCGGGCTCGGCGGCATGATGGGCGACGACTGCACCTCCGGCGACTGCGCCCGGCTGAGCTGGGAGGAGTCGCGGCAGGCGCTCGACCCCGCCGTGGCCTTCACGTCGATCTTCTCCCGGCGTGACGGCGTGATCGACTGGCGCGGCTGCCTCGACCCGGGCGCCAGGACTGTCGAGGTGAGTACGAGTCATCTCGGCATGGCGATCGACCCGGTCGTCTACGACGTCGTGGCCGAGACCCTGAAGGCCAACCGGGAGCGCCACCAGGCGCCGTCGGTCACAGAGGCCAGGTTGACGGCAGTTCCAGCCGCGACGGCGGGTTAGCCCCTCGTCGGGAGCAGGTCACCGCGGCTGCGGTCATCGCGCCGCGAAGCAGCAACCGGACCCGGTCCTCGTCGAGGGCGTCGAGCGCGCCCGGCCCGTCCGTCAGGACGTCCCAGTCGCTGAGGATGGCGAGCAGCGCCGCCATGAACGAGTCGCCGGCCCCCACGGTGTCGGACACCTCCGTCGGCGGAGCAGGCTGGTGGACGGCGAAGTCGGGTGCGAAGGCGCCCGAGCCACCAGCACCATGGGTCACCACGACGAGCTCGGTCGTCCCGCCCTCGAGCAGCTCCCGGGCGAGCTCGTCGTGTGGCCGGCCCGGACGCAGTGCGGTGAGGTCCTCGTCGCTGAGCTTCACCAGCCGGCTGCGCGAGGCAACCTGCACGAGGTCTCGCCAGGTGGCCTCGGGGTCGGTGACGAAGGCGGGCCGGACGTTCGGGTCGTAGCTCACGAAGAGCTCGAACTCCTGCGCCTGGCTGACGAGGTCCAGGACGGCGTGCCGCCCCGGCAGCAGGGCCGCGCCGAGCGAGCCGACGTGGAGCCCGCGGGCGTCGGGCAGGGCGTGATGGTCGAGGTCCCAGACCAGGTCGAACTCGTAGCGCGCGGCCAGGTCCTCGTCGAGGTGGGCGGTCGCCGTACTCGTCCGGGAACCGGCGACGACCGACGTCTCCGACAGGACCGCACCGGAGTCGCGGACGTAGTCGGCCACCCAGCGCCCGTGGTCGTCATCGCCGATCCGGGTGATGAGCAGTGTCGGCACCTCGAGGCGCGCCAGACCGACGGCGACGTTCAAAGGAGAGCCGCCGACCGCCTCCGAGCGCTCACCCTCAGGCGGGACCACGATGTCGACGAGCGACTCGCCGACGACGACGAGCGGTAGCCGGTTCATCAGGGTCGCCGGGCCCGGATCAGTGCTCGAAGTCGATTGCGGAGTAGGAGCGCAGCTTCTGGAGCCGGTGCTCGCTGGTGATCGAGCGGATCGTGCCCGAGCGGGAGCGCATGACGAGCGAGTGGGTGGTCGCGCCGCCCGCGCGGTATCGCACACCCTTCATGAGCTCGCCGTCGGTGATGCCGGTGGCGACGAAGAAGCAGTCGTCGCCGGTGACGAGGTCGTCGGTCATGAGGATCGCGTCGGGGTCGAGGTTGTGGCCGGCGTCGATGGCACGCTGCCGCTCGTCGTCGTCGGTGGGCCACAGCCGGGCCTGGATGACGCCGTCCATGCACTTCATCGCGCACGCCGCGATGATGCCCTCGGGAGTGCCGCCGATGCCCATCAGCAGGTCGATGCCGGTGTCCTCGCGGGCGGCCATGATCGCGCCGGCGACGTCACCGTCGGTGATGAACTTGATGCGCGCGCCCGTCGCGCGGATCTCCTGCACGAGGTTCTCGTGGCGCGGCCGGTCGAGCAGGACCACCGTGACGTCCTCGGCAGAGCAGCCCTTGGCCTTGGCGACCTGGGAGATGTTCTCGGCCACCGGGTACCGGATGTCCACGACGTCTGCTGCCTCGGGACCGGTGACGAGCTTCTCCATGTAGAAGACCGCGGACGGGTCGAACATCGAGCCCCGCGGGCTCACCGCCAGGACCGACACCGCGTTGGCCATGCCCTTCGCAGTCAGCGTGGTGCCGTCGATCGGGTCGACCGCCACGTCGCACTCGGGGCCTTTGCCGTCGCCGACCTGCTCGCCGTTGAACAGCATGGGCGCGTTGTCCTTCTCGCCTTCGCCGATCACGACGGTGCCGCGCATGCCGACCGTCGAGATCAGCACGCGCATCGCGTTGACCGCCACCCCGTCCGCGCCGTTCTTGTCGCCCCGGCCGACCCAGCGGCCGGCGGCCATGGCTGCCGCCTCCGTGACCCGGACCAGCTCGAGCGCCAGGTTGCGGTCAGGCGCATCGTGCGCAGCGGACAGGTCGGGCGGCAGCAAACGCTCAGACATAGCGCGATGGTAACGGAGTCGTCACAGTCGATGTGGCGCCATAGACAGAGATCTCCATGGCTTTCACGGCCGCCCAGACCTCTCGTCCCGGTATGAGACCCAGTGCGGAGGCCGATCCGGGAGTCACGTCGGCGATGAGCGC
>DATGYO010000070.1:0-3245 GCA_035297905.1 Nocardioidaceae bacterium | reverse complement strand
CCCCGGAGGGAAGGCTGCGTCAGGACTTCTTGACGCTGTCGGTGGCCTCTGCCCAGAGCGCCTGCTCCTGCTGGCCGGCCTTGACCTTCCTGCTGGCGACGACTGCCGCGACGGCTGCAAGGGCGACGAGAACGAGCTTCTTCATGGTGTTCCCTTCAGGGGTCGCGGGGTGCGAGGGCGGTGGGCCTAAGAGGACTTGAACCTCTGACCTCTTCCTTATCAGGGAAGCGCTCTAACCGTCTGAGCTATAGGCCCGTGTACGACGCCCGTGATGGCATCGCCGGGGAAGATTACCCCATCAGGGAGGCGTGCCCCAAACCGAGCTCCTGACCGCGGCAGAGGTCAGCGCTCGTCCTCCGCCAGGGTCACCTCGAGGCCACCGAGCAGCGCGGCGGCCAGGTTGTAGATGAACGCCGTGAGCGTCGCGATCGCCGTGATCAGCACCACGTCGACGACCGCGACTATCATCGTGAAGCCCATCACCCGGCCGGTGCCGACGTAGTCCTCCACGTTGAAGGTCGTCCCGGAGTCGCCACCGAGGACGTCCTTCACCGTCTGGTTGATCGAGTCCCAGACGCCGGCGGCGCCGAGGACGGACCAGACCACCGCCACCGCGATGACGGTGACGATGCCGAAGGCCACCGAGAGCAGGAACGACGTCTTCATCACCGACCAGGGGTCGATGTGCGTCAGCCGGAGGCGTGCCTTGCGGGTGCGGGGCCTCGACGTGCCACTGACGGGGGGCCGGGTCGGTGTGGAGGTCGACGTACGCGTGGGCGGCCCAGCGATCCGCTCGCTCTTCTCGTTCTTGCGGGACTCGGTGACGTTCCGCATCGACTCACCGGCCGAGGCCACCGCTCCCTGCAGGCGCTCGGAGAGCTTCCAACCGGTCGGCCGGCGCGAGCCCGAGTCGTTCGACGACTCGGCCGTGCTCGACCCGCCGGACCCCGCTAAGGTCCGGCGGGGTGCCAGGGGGGTGTCGTCGGTACGACGGTCAGCCATCAGGGCTCCTCGGTGTCCGCGTCGGCTTCGGTCATGTCACTCGACGGTACCGCGGCACCATCGCCGTCGATTGTCGCACTGACCTGTTCGGCGGCGTTCTCCACGGCGTCCTCCTCCGCTTCGGCGCCCGCCTCGTCGATCTCAGCCGCACGCTCGACGCTGCGGGCGACCACCGAGACAGTGTCTCCCGACCTAAGTTTGACAAACGTCACACCCATCGTGGAGCGCCCCTTCGGGCGGAGCTCCTCGTTGATGGGACTACGCACGACCTGGCCCGAGGAGGTCACAGACAGCACCTCGTCGCCCTCCTCGACGATGAAGGCGCCGACGAGATCGCCGCGGTCGCCGTTCTGCTGCATCGCCTTGATCCCCAGACCACCACGGGACTGGAGGCGGTACTCCGAGATCCGGGTGCGCTTGGCGAAACCCCCGTCGGTCATGGTGAAGACGTACTGCTCCTTCACCTCGGGGGAGGCCTCGGCCCCGCCGGACTCGTCTGCTGCCTCCTCCGCCGCGATCTGCTCGGCGCGGATCACCGACATCGACAACAGCTCGTCGCCGTCGCGGAACTTCATGCCGGTCACACCGGACGTGGCGCGGCCCATCGGACGCAGCTGGCTGTCGTCGGCGCGGAAGCGGATGGCCTGAGCCTTCTTCGACACCAGCAGGATGTCGTCCGCGGAGTTGACCAGCTCGGCGCCGATCAGCTCGTCGCCGTCCTCGCGGAAGTTGATGGCGATGACGCCGGCCTGTCGCGGGCTGTTGTAGTCCGACAGGGGCGTCTTCTTGACCAGCCCGTTGCGCGTGGCGAGCACGAGGTAGGGCGCCTGGTCGTAGTCGCGGATCGCCAGGACCTGCGCGATCTTCTCGTCAGGCTGGAACGACAGCAGGCCGGCGACGTGGCCGCCCTTCGCGTCACGGTTCGCCTCGGGCAGGTTGTAGGCCTTCGTCCGGTAGACCCGGCCGGCCGTGGTGAAGAACAGCAGCCAGTTGTGGTTGCTGGTCGCCATGAAGTGCTCGACGACGTCGTCGCCCTTGAGCGCCGCGCCGCGCACGCCCCTGCCGCCGCGCTTCTGCGTCCGGTAGAGGTCCGCACGCGTGCGCTTGGCGTAGCCGCCCCGGGTGATCGTCACGACGAGGTCCTCGTCGGGGATCAGGTCCTCCATGGACAGATCGCCGTCGGCGGGGATGATCTGGCTGCGGCGCTCGTTGCCGAACTTGTCGACGATCGCGGTGAGCTCGTCGGAGACGATCTGCCGCTGACGGGACTCACTGGCGAGGATGTCCTCGAGGTCGGCGATGATCCGCTCGAGCTCGGCGAGGCGGTCCATGATCGCCTGGCGCTCGAGGGCGGCCAGCTTGCGCAGCTGCATGTCGAGGATGGCCCGGGCCTGGACCTCGTCGATGTCGAGCAGCTGCATCAGGCCGCTGCGGGCGTCCTCGACGGTCGCCGAGGCGCGGATCAGCGCGATCACCTCGTCGAGGGCGTCGAGCGCCTTAACGAGGCCGCGGTAGATGTGGGCGTCCTCTTCCGCCTTGCGGAGGCGGTACCGCGTCCTGCGCTGGATGACCTCGATCTGGTGGGTGATCCAGTGCGAGATGAACTGGTCGAGCGTGAGGGTGCGGGGCACCCCGTCGACCAGCGCGAGCATGTTCGCGCCGAAGTTGGTCTGCAGCTCGGTGTGCTTGAAGAGGTTGTTGAGTACGACGCGCGCCACCGCGTCACGCTTCAGCACCACGACGAGGCGCTGGCCGGTGCGGGACGAGGAGTCGTCGCGGACGTCCGCGATGCCCTGGATCCTGCCGCTGATGGCCAGGTCCGCGATCTTCTCGGCGAGGTTGTCCGGGTTCACCTGGTAGGGCAGCTCGGTGATCGACAGGATCGTGCGGCCCTTGGCGTCCTCGTCGATGTCGACGACAGCGCGCATGGTGACCGAGCCGCGGCCGGTGCGGTACATCTGCTCGATGCCCTGGGTGCCGACGATCAGCGCGCCCATCGGGAAGTCGGGGCCCTTGATCCGCGCGAGCAGAGCGTCGAGGAGCTCCTCCCGCGTCGCCTCGGGGTGCTGGAGGGCCCACTGGACGCCCTCGTTGATCTCCCGCAGGTTGTGCGGGGGGATATTCGTCGCCATGCCGACCGCGATGCCGGCCGAGCCGTTGACCAGCAGGTTCGGGAACCTCGCCGGCAGGATCACCGGCTCCTGGGAGCGGCCGTCGTAGTTGGGCGTGAAGTCGACGGTGTC
>DATGYO010000069.1:0-23587 GCA_035297905.1 Nocardioidaceae bacterium | reverse complement strand
TTCAGGATGCAGAGTGCGCGGGACGACATTGGCCCAGGCGGAGTCTGAAGCGTACAACATCGTCCGCTTCCGACGCCCATCCAGCGAGACGCGAAGATCACATCCTGGGCAGGTTTGAACCGCTCGTCAAGCGGCCATGGCACTAGCCCAGGTTGCCCCCGACCAGGGAGCCGATCCCGTAGGTGACTGCCGCCGCGGCGGCCCCGAGGAACATCTGCCTCACGCCGCCGTAGTACCACGGACGGGTGGTCACCTGCGTGACCACGGCCCCGGCACCGAACAGCGCGACGAGCGTGATCGCCAGCCCCGGCCACAGGCTGTCGGCGCCCAGGAGGTAGGGGAACAGGGGCACCATCGCGCCGATCGCGAAGGCGATGAAGGACGAGACCGCGGCGAGCATGGGTGAGGCCAGGTCGTCGGGGTCCACTCCCAGCTCCTCCCGAGCGTGAACCTCGACCGCTTTGTCCACGTCGCGGTGGATCTGCTCGGCGACCTCGTAGGCGAGACTCTCGTCGATTCCCTTCCCGACGTACATCTGCGCCAGCTCGCGCGTCTCGCCCTCCGGGTTGGCGATGATCTCCCGCCGCTCCTTCTCCACCTCGTGGGCGGCCGCCTCGGACTGGCTCGCCACGGAGGTGTACTCCCCCACCGCCATCGAGAACGCACCCGCGGCGAGGCCGGCGAGACCGGCGAGCACGACCGCGGTCGAGCTGCTCGGGTCTCCCGTCGTCCCGCCCGCAACGCCGGCGATCAGCGCGACGTTGGAGACGAGCCCGTCGCTCGCCCCGAACACCGCCGGGCGGAGCCACCCGCCGGTGACGTCCGGGTGCTCGTGGTTGATTTTCGGAACGTGCTGGTCCTGGGGGCTCATGGCTCCCAAATTATCCGGGTCCGGGGCCGGAATCATCGAAGGCAAGGCTCACCTGACCGTGCGTCCTGTCGAGGCTGCCTGTCACCGAGGACCGGCGACAAGGATCGTGCACCTGCGGAACTTTGCCGGCGTACCCACCCGCATCCGCCGTAAGGACCGGACACGTGCACGGTTCTTGCCGGGCGAGCGCGCTGGCGGCGGGGCGTCACTCCTCCTCGGCGCGCGCAGGCTTCTCGTCCCCGCCCGCCTCGGCCGGCACGAGCTCCTCGCGGAACACCGACTCCTCACGGCCGGGGTGCCGCCGCGCTGACCAGAGGAAGTAGGCGGCAGCGGCGACGAAGACCAGGATCGAGGTCCACACGTTCAGGCGCAGGCCGAAGACGTTGCTCATCTGCACGGTGTCGATCCGGAGGTACTCGATCCAGACCCGGCCTGCGGTGTAGCCCATCACGTACACGGCGAAGGCGCGGCCGTAGCCGAGGCGGAACCGACGGTCGGCCCAGATCACCAGCGTCGCCACCCCGACGTTCCAGATCGACTCGTAGAGGAAGGTCGGGTGGAAGGTCTCGACGCCGGCGTAGCCCTCAGGCCGGTGCGCGGGGTCGATCTCCAGCCCCCAGGGCAGCGTCGTGGGTCGCCCGAACAGCTCCTGGTTGAACCAGTTGCCCCAGCGGCCGATCGCCTGGGCAAGCGCGATCCCGGGTGCGAGGGCGTCGGCGAGCGGGAGGAACTTGACGCCCGCGCGTCGTGCGCCGATCCAGGCGCCCACGCCGCCGAGAGCGATCGCTCCCCAGACGCCGAGGCCGCCCTTCCAGACGTAGAGCGCAGCGACCGGATTCCGGCCCTCGCCGAAGTAGAGGTGGTAGTCGGTGATCACGTGGTAGAGCCGCCCGCCCACGAGACCGAAGGGCACCGCCCAGACGGCGATGTCACCCACCTGTCCCGGCTTGCCCCCTCGGGCGACCCAGCGTCTCTCACCGAGCCACACGGCGACCACGACACCGGCGATGATCGCCAGCGCGTAGGCCCTCAGCGGGAACGGGCCGATGTGCCAGACCCCCTGGGAGGGGCTCGGGATCGAGGCGAGGATCACGATGCGGGGCTACTTTCTCGCTGGTGGAGCAGGGCTTCGAGGTCCTCGGCGAGCTGGGTGGCCGGAGTCCCCTCGGTCCACACGATCGGTGCCCGGTCCCGATTGTCGATCGCGACGATCTGGGTCCCGTGGGTCACCTCGTAGCCGCCCGACGGCAGCTTCGCGCCCTTCTCGATCGGGACTCCCAGGGCGTTGCCGGCCTCGACGATGGTCTTCAGGTCGCCGGTGACCCCCTCGAAGTCCGGGTTGAACCGTTCGAGGTACTCACGCAGCGTCTTCGGGTCGTCGCGTGCCGGGTCGCTCGTGACGAAGAGGACGTCGACCTTCTTCCGGTCCCCCGGGTCGAGCCGCGTCATCGCCGAGGCGATGTCGGCCATCACCACCTGGCAGATGTCGGGACAGTGGGTGTAGCCGAAGAAGACCAACGTCAGCGGAGCGGTCGTGTCCTTGGTGAGGGAGTACGGCGTGCCGTCGGTTGCCGTGAGAGTCACGTCGGGCACGACGTACTGCTTCGCGAGCACGGCGCCGTGCATCCCGTCGGGGTTGTTGTCGGTGACCCCGGAGGTCAGCCGGGCCGGGTCGGAGCCTCCGCAGCCCGCGAGCACGATGAGCATCGCGGCGGCCAGGGAGGTCGAGGCCCACCGGCCCACGGTGCGCCGTCCCTCAGGCACGCCGGACGCCTGCGGCCAGCTCACGGGTCAGCTCCGCGAGAGAGTCCAGGCCGGTACGGCGGTCGGAGCCGGCGTCGAGGAGCCGGCGCACGAACGCCGACCCGACGATCACGCCATCGGCGTAGCCGGCCACCTCGGCGGCCTGCGTTCCCGTCGACACGCCTAGGCCGACGCCGATCGGCAGATCGGTCACCTTGCGGGTGCGGGCGACCAAGGGCTCCGCGAGCTCGCTGGTGCTGGTGCGTGCGCCTGTCACGCCCATCACCGCGGTGGCGTAGACGAAGCCGCGACAGGCCGCCACGGTCATCTCCAAGCGTTCGTCTGTCGACGACGGGGCGACCAGGAAGACCTTGTCGAGGCCGTGCGCGTCGGCAGCGGCGACCCACTCGTCTGCCTCGTCGGGCACGAGATCGGGCGTGATGAGGCCCGATCCCCCGGCGGAGGCCAGGTCCGTGGCGAACCGCTCGACGCCGTACCTCTCCACCGGGTTCCAGTAGGTCATCACGACGACCTTCGCTCCGGTGTCCGCCACAGCCTCGACCGTGCGGAGGACGTCCCTGGTGCGGATACCGCCCTCGAGCGCGCGTTGGGCGGCCTGCTGGATGGTGGGGCCGTCCATGACCGGGTCGCTGTAGGGCAGGCCGACCTCGATCACGTCGCAGCCGGCCTCCACCATGGTGCGCAACGCCTCGATCGACCCCTCGACGTCGGGGAAGCCGGCGGGGAGGTACCCAACCAGGGCGGCGCGGTCCTCGGCGCGGGCGGCGTCGAATGCGGAACGAACCGAGCTCATACGGGGTCCCCTCGGAACGGTGAGCGAAGCGAGCAGTCTCGTGGGGTGTTCACAGCTGGACCGCCCCCGAGCCCTCACCGGCCGCCTCGACCGGCCCGGCTCCGGACGCGTCATCCGGCTTGGCCTCGCCGAGGCCGAACCAGTCGATCGCGGTCCCCATGTCCTTGTCACCGCGGCCGGACAGGTTCACCAGGATCGTGGAGCCTGGCTGCTCCTTGGCCAGCTGAAGAGCTCCCGCGACGGCGTGGGCGGACTCGATGGCCGGGATGATCCCCTCGGTCCGCGACAGCAGTGCGAACGCGTCCATCGCCTCCTTGTCGGTGATCGGCCGGTACGTCGCCCGGCCGGACTCGGCGAGGTAGGCGTGCTGCGGCCCGACACCCGGGTAGTCGAGGCCGGCCGAGATCGAGTGGGACTCCACGGTCTGTCCGTCCTCGTCCTGGAGCACGTACGTCCGGGCACCGTGGAGGACGCCGAACTGGTGTGCGTAGATCGTGGCCGCGTGGCGCATCGTGTCGACACCGTCGCCCGCAGCCTCGCAGCCCACGAGCTGGACGTCCTGGTCGTCGAGGAACGCCGCGAAGAGCCCGATCGCGTTGGACCCGCCACCGACGCAGGCCACCGCCAGGTCCGGCAGAGCGCCGGTCAGCTCCAGGCACTGTGCTCGGGCCTCGTCGCCGATGCCCCGGCAGAAGTCACGGACCATGGAGGGGAACGGGTGCGGCCCGGCTGCGGTGCCGAACAGGTACGCCGTGTGGTCCACCGTCGCAACCCAGTCGCGGATCGCCTCGTTGATGGCGTCCTTGAGCGTGCGTGACCCGGACTTGACGGCGACCACCTCGGCCCCGAGGAGGTGCATCCGGGCGACGTTGAGGGCCTGGCGCTGGGTGTCGACCTCGCCCATGTAGACCACGCAGTCGAGCCCGAGGTAGGCCGCCGCGGTCGCCGACGCGACACCGTGCTGGCCGGCGCCGGTCTCGGCGATGACGCGGGTCTTGCCCATCCGCTTGGTCAGCAGCGCCTGCCCGAGGACGTTGCGGATCTTGTGGGCCCCGGTGTGGTTGAGGTCCTCACGCTTCAAGAGGATCCGGGCGCCGGCCATCTCGCTGAGCTTCTTCGCGTCGTACAACAGGCTCGGCGTCCCGGCGTACTCCCGCAGCATGCGGTCGAACTCCCCGGTGAACTCAGGGTCGGCCATGGCGTCGTGCCAGGCAGTCGTCAGCTCGTCGAGGGCGGCCATCAGCGCCTCGGGCATCATCCGGCCGCCGAACCGGCCGAACCGACCCGACTCGTCGGGGAGTGCAGACATGGGTGCTTGTGCTTTCAGTCGCGTTGCTTGAGGGCGGGGTGCGCGCCGGCGTCTACGAGCTCGGCGACCGCGCTGCGGGGGTCGGTGCCCTTCACGAGCGTCTCCCCCACCAGGACGACGTTGGCGCCCTGCTTGGCGTACTCGAAGACGTCGTGCGGGCCCCGGACACCGGACTCCGCGACGCGCACCACATCATCGGGGATGCGCGGTGCGAGCCTCGCGAACGTGTCGCGGTCGACCTCGAGGGTCTTCAGGTTCCGGGCGTTCACACCGATCAGTGTTGCTCCCGCGTCCAAGGCACGGTCCACCTCTTCCTCGTCGTGCACCTCGACGAGCGGCGTCAGCCCGATGGACTGCGCCCGGTCGATGAGGCACTCGAGCGCCACCTGGTCGAGCGCGGCGACGATGAGCAGCGCGAGGTCGGCGCCTGCCGCGCGCGCCTCCCACAGCTGGTACGACGTGACGATGAAGTCCTTGCGGAGCACGGGGATGCTGACGGCCGCACGCACCGCCCGCAGGTCGTCGAGGCTTCCGCCGAACCGGCGCCTCTCGGTCAGCACGCTGATCGTCGCGGCACCACCGGCCTCGTAGTCGGCGGCGAGGGCGGCTGGGTCGGCGATGTCGGCGAGCGCGCCCTTGCTCGGGCTCGAGCGCTTGACCTCGGCGATCACGCTGATCCCGGGAGCCCGGAACCGCGGCATCGGGTCGAGCGCGTCGGAGGCACGGCGTGCTGCCTCCTTGACGTCGGCAAGGGGTACGGCGGCCTCGCGCTCGGCGAGGTCGACGCGGACGCCGTCGACGATCTCGTCGAGCACGGACATGTCGGACCTCGCAACCGCAGTCGGGAACCTCAGGTCCCTAGACTCTCACGGGACGGGCGGCCCCACCGCGGGGAGGTCCGGATAGAGAGCGAGGACGTCCGATGAGCTACCCACCTGAGCCGCCGTCCGGTCCGGGGTACGGCGCCGGTTACGGGCCGGGCTACGGTGCCGGCTACGGTCCACAGCCCTACCCGACGACCAACGGCAAGGCCACCGCGGCGCTCGTCACCGGGATCGCGTCTCTCGTCCTGTCGTGGTGCTGCGGGCTCGGCGTCGTAGGTGTCGTCGCGATCGTCCTCGGCGTCAAGGCTCGCTCGGAGATTCGCGAGAGCGGCGGCCGACAGCAGGGGGACGGTCTGGCGTTGGGCGGCATCGTCACCGGGGCCATCGCGGCCGTGCTCGGGCTGCTGATCCTGGTGTTGGTCATCGTCGCGATCGTCGGGGGTTTCTCGTTCGGGACAGGGAGCTCCTCAGGGACCGAGTTCTGAACCGTCGGTGTCGCGCCTCGTCGGTGCTCGCCATCCCCCGGCCCTCGCGATAGCGTCACGGACGATGCCGTCGCACCCGAGAACAGGGGAACCCTCATGAGCTACACACCGCCGCCGCCTCCGCCGCCACCGGGGATGGGCGGGTACCCGCCGCAGTCGAACCAGAAGGCGCTGTGGTCGATGATCCTGGGCATCCTCTCGATCGTCACGTGCGGCATCTTCGCCGGCATCCCCGCGATCATCCTCGGGGGCTCGGCCCGGAAGGAGATCGCCGGCTCCGGAGGAATGCAGAGCGGCGAGGGCATGGCCAAGGCCGGCGTGATCCTCGGCTGGATCTCGGTGGCGATCACGGTGCTCGTCATCATCTTCGTCGTGATCGGCACCGCGACCAGCCAGGGCTAGTTGCTCCTCACGCGGCAGGCCCCGACCGTCCACGGTCGGGGCCTTTCTGCGAGCCGAGCAGCCCGCCTAAGGCGCCAGCCACTCCAGGCCGGGCACGTTGCGCGCGACCCAGAACACGAGTGTGAGGGCGCCGAAGACCGACGCCCACAAGACGCCCTGGCGGTGGTCGACGACCCGGCGGACACCCCGCCAGCGGTCGACGAGCCAGCGTGACCACAGCACCAGCAGCAGGGGGACGGAACCGACGAACAGCAGGTTGCTGGAGGCAGCCGCCATGACGTCGCCGCGGGTCAGGTCATTGACGGCCCTCAGGCCCCCGCAGCCGGGACAGTAGGTACCGGTGAGCACCAGCCAGGGACAGTAGAGGTAGCTGCCGCTCTGATGGGGGTCACGCAGGTGCAGCAGGACGCTCGCCCCGAGGACCGCGCCGGCGACCAGCACGGGCGCGCTGACGCGCCTCCGTCGGCTGGTGTGACCGAGATCCTCGGCGACGACCGCGGCCATCTTCGTCAGTGACCTGCGGTCTCCGCGTGGCCCGCGGTCTCCGCGCCCATGCCCATCATCTGCATGATCTTGCCGGCGATCATGCCGACCGGGAGCAGGGCGACGCCCACCCAGAAGACGAGCATGTTGCCCATGACGAGGCCGATACCACCCACGATGAAGCCGAGCAGGATGATCGTGACGCCGGTCCAGGCGGCGGGGGTGTTGCCGTGGTGAGCCATCGTTGGGAGGTCTCCTCGTGACGCGTAGTTGAGCGGGCCGGGCGCCTCGGCCGTGCGCCCCGGGCAGCATTCTAGGAGGTCGGGTCGCGGCCCTCGTCGATCGCCCGCCACATGTCCTCGTCCGTGGCCGGCTTCGAACGTGTGGACGGCGCGTCGTACTTGGTTCCCATCGCCGGCCACCGCGGCGCCCTGACCACGGCCACCGTGAAGGCGACCACTGCGAGGAGGGCGCCGACCCCGGCGAGGTAGTACCAGGCGGACAAGCTGGTCTGGAACGTGTCGCTCGTCGCACCGCGTGCCACCGCAGCCTCGACCGAGTCGGCCTGGGCGGCGGAGAACCCGAGCACCACGCCCGCCAGCGCGCCGACCGACGCCACGAGACCCACGCCGGCCACGAGGCGACGCGCGCGGCCTCGGATCACGAGCACCACGCCCCATGCGGCGAGGGCCACGAGGGCCAGCGCGGCGACGAGCGGCTGCGACTCCGCGCCGCTCACCGAGGCGTCCACCTTGATGCCGGCGGCGTCGCCGTGAGTCGTGGCCCAATGCCGGGCGCCCGCGACTGCGGCCAGGCCGGCACCGGCGAGCCCTACCAGGACCGAGGGGCCGTAGCTGCGGTCGCGCGGCCTCGTGGGGGCAGCCGTCTCAGTCATCGACCCGGGTCAGCAGGTCCGTGTCGAAGCAGGTGCGCGTGCCCGTGTGGCAGGCCGGGCCTTCCTGGTCGACCTTGACCAGCAGCGTGTCGCCGTCGCAGTCGAGCCGGACCTCCTTCACCCACTGCCGGTGGCCGGACGTCTCGCCCTTGACCCAGTACTCCGACCGGGACCGGCTCCAGAAGGTGGTCCGTCCTGATGTCAGGGTCCGGTGCAGTGCCTCGTCGTCCATCCAGCCGACCATGAGTACCTCACCCGTGTCGTGCTGCTGCACGACGGCCGGCACGAGCCCCTGGGGGTCTCGCTTCAGCCGCTCGGCGATGGTCGGGTCCAGGGCGGAGCTGTCGGAGGTGCGGGAGGAGGTCACCGTGCCAGTATTCCTCAGCGCCGACAGTGGTCCGCGCTGGGCCGACGGTCCGGGCGGCCGGGCCCTCGGCGCGGGGCGACGGTCAGCGCGGGGCGTGCTGGGCAACCCACGAGTCGTGCAGCCTGCGGTAGACGCCCTCCTGGTGCACGAGATCCTCGTGCGGCCCGCGCTGGACGATCCGCCCGGCGTCGACGACGACCACCTCGTCCGCGTTCTCCGCGGTGGAGAGCCGGTGCGCGATGGTCACCGACGTGCGACCGGACATGAGCCGCTCGAGCGCCTGGCCGATCCGCATCTCGAGCTGAGGGTCCACGGCACTCGTCGCCTCGTCGAGCACGAGAAGGTCGGGATCCGCCAGGTGGGCGCGTAGCAGTGCGACCAGCTGGCGCTCCCCCGCCGAGAGCGACTCGCCGCGCTGCCCGACCCGGGTCTCGAGTCCGCGCGGCAGTGTGTCGAGCCAGTCGGCGAGTCCCAGCTGCCTCGCGGCCGCACGGATGTCGTCGTCGGTGGCGTGCAGGCGACCGTAGCGGGCGTTCGCGGCGAGGTCGGCGTCGAAGAGGAAGCCCTCCTGCGGCACCATCACCACACGCTCGCGCAGCGACGAGAACGGCACCTCCCGCAGGTCCACGCCGTCGAGGCGGACCACACCATGACTGGGGTCCATCAGCCGGGTCAGGAGCTTGGCGAGCGTGGTCTTGCCCGAGCCGGTCTCCCCGACCACCGCTACCCGCGAGCCGGGCTCGATCCGCAGCGAGACGTCGTGGAGCACTGGCGGCCCGCCCGGATAGGCAAACTCGACGTCGTCGAACTCGATGGACACCGGTCCGCGGGGCAGGACCGTGCCCCCGGGTCCGGGGTCGACCACGTCGGCCGGCGTGTCCAGGATGCCGATGACCCGGCGCCACCCGGCGATGGCGTTCTGCGCGTCGGTCAGCACCTGGGTGCCCATCTGCACCGGCCCGACGAACAGCGTCACGAGGAACGCGAAGGCGAGCACCTTGCCGGCGGTGATCTGGCCGTCGATGCCGAGCAGCACCCCGATGATCAGCACGCCGGCGTTGGCCAGGCCGGCGGAGACGCCACCGAGTGAGAACGAGAACGCGGTGAGCCCCTGAGCCTTCGTGGCTGCCTGACGGTTGCGGTCGATGGCCGTGTCGATCCGTCGCTGGGTGCGGTCCTCGATCGCGTAGGAGCGCACCACGGCCGCTCCGACGACCGGCTCCGAGACGGCGGAGAGCATCACGCCGACCTGGCGTCGCACGACGCCGTAGGCCTCGGACAGCTTGCGCTGGAAGTAGCGGAGCGAGAGGAACAGCGGCGCAAAGCAGACCCACACGACGATCGTGAGCTGCCAGCTGTAGATCGCCATGACCACGGTCGCCACGATGATCTGGCCGACGCTGACCACGGCGATGATGCCGCCGAAGACCAGGAACTGCGAGACCTGGTCGACGTCGCTGGTGACCCGGGCGACCAGGGCGCCCCGGCGCTCGGTGCTCTGGGTGAGCAGCGGCAGGTCGTGGACGTGCCGGAAGGCCTTGATCCGCAGGGTCGCCAGTCCACGCTCGGCGCTGGTGAACAGTCGGGAGGTCATCAGGTACGACGCGACCCCGGTCACCGCGATGGCGACGCCCGCGAGGACCGCCATCGTGGCCACGAAGTGGGTGTCCGGCCCACCGGGCGCACCGAGCCCCCGGTCGAGGGTCTGCTGGACGGCCACGGGTACGACGATCCGCCCCAACGTCGCGAGGACGGCGAAGAACAGGGTGCCCCAGATGCCGACCGTGAGCTCCGGGGAGAGCTCGATGCCGCGACGCAGGGTGCGCCAGGCGGAGATCGACTCGCCGGAGTCCATCCGGGTGGACGCCGTGGTGCTGGTCATCGGATCACCGTCCGTTCGTCGGGCTCGGCCGACCCGCCGTCGGCGAGCGCCCGCTCCGCGGCAGCCTGCTCGTAGGCGTTCACGAGGTCGGCGTACCCGGGGCTCCGCGCCAGCAGCTCCGCATGTGTGCCGTGGTCGACGACCCGTCCGTTGGCGAGGTAGATCACCTCGTCGGCCAGGCCGATCGTCGCCTTCCGGTAGGCCACGACCAGGATCGTGCTGCCGAGGTCCCGGAGCGCGGCGAGGATGCGCGCCTCGACCTCCGGGTCGACCGCGGACGTGGCGTCGTCCATGACCAGCAACCGCGGCCGGCGTACCAGGGCGCGGGCCAGCGAGAGACGCTGCCGCTGGCCGCCGGACAGGGTGGTCCCTCGCTCCCCGAGCTTGGTGTCGAGCCCGTGGGGAAGCGCAGCGACGAACCCGTCCGCCTGGGCGGTCCGCAACGCCTCCCACACCTCGTCGTCCGGGACGTCCGCGCCGAGGGTGACGTTGCCGCGGACGGTGTCGTCGAAGAGGAAGGTGTGCTGCGGGACGAGTGCCATGTTCTCGGCGAGCGCGCCGGCGTGAAGGTCTCGCAGGTCCAGCCCGTCGACGAGCACGGCCCCCTCGTCGGGGTCGACCAGGCGCGCGAGCAGCGAGGTGAGCGTGCTCTTCCCTGACGCTGTCGCACCCACGACGGCCACCGTGCGTCCCGGCTGCACCGTGAACGAGAGGTCCTGCAGCAGCGACTGCCCCGGCTCGTAGCTGTAGGCCAGGTTTCGCACGTCGAGCCGCGCCCCCTCGCCGGTGAGGTCGATCCAGCGGTCGCCGTAGGTCATCTCGCCGGTCGCGGCGAGGACGGCGGCGACCCGCTCGAAGCCCACGACGCTCCGCGGGAACTCCCCGAGCATCCAGCCGAGCGACCGGATCGGGAAGGCCACGATCGTGAGCAGGTAGGCGACCGTGACGACGTCACCGGCGTCGGTCTGCCCGCCGATGACGCGGACCACGCCCATGCCGAGCACGGCGAGGACGCCGAGGTTCGGCAGCGCCTCCAACGTCGGGTCGAACGCCGCCCGTACCCGTCCCGCGCGGACCGCGACGTCGCGCAGGTCATGAGCCCGTTCGGCGAACCGCTCGGTCTCCTCCTGCTCCCGGCCGAGGGTCTTGACGACCAGGGCACCGTCGAAGGACTCGTGCGCCACCTCGCTCACCTCGGCACGGAGCGCCTGCGCCCGCGTGATCAGCGGCGACTGGAGGCGCTGGAAGGCGATGTTCACCAGCACGACGAGCGGGAAGACGAGCAGTCCGACGAGCGCCATGACCACGTCCGCCACGAACATCTGCACGACCGCGATCACCATCATCGCGATCGTGCCCACGGCCATGGGTAGCGGCGCGATCGGCGCCCAAGCGGCCTCGACGTCGGCGTTGGCGTTGGACAGCAGCTGTCCGGTCGGGTGCTGCTGGTGCCACGACATCGGCAGCCGGAGGTACTGCCGGGTGACGGCACGGCGGGAGTGCGCCTGCATGCGGTACTGCATCACGCCCGCGCCGAGCCGGCGCGCGATGATGCCGACCGCCCGCAGGATCGCGACGCCGACGAAGAGCGCGAGGACGGTGACCAGGGCCCCGGTAGACGTCGTCCCGGTGTCGAACGCCGGAAGTACGACATGGTCGGTCGCCCAGCCGAGCACCCAGGCGTCCGCGACGGTGAGCGCACCGAAGAGCACGCTGCCGAGGGTGGACAGCGTGAAGATCCACGGCTCGCGCTTGATCGCCACCCACAGCACCGCGAACCCGTCACGGATCGTGCTCGCTGAGGCGACCGGCCGCCTGGCCGTCCGTCTGGTAGTCACGAATGCTCCTCCTCGACAGCCAACCCTACGATCAGGGCATGACCCGTTTCGCCAGGACCGAACGTGCCGCACTGTGCGATCTCGCCCTCGAGCTCGGTCCGGACGCCCCGACACTGTCGGGCGACTGGTCGGTCAAGGACCTCGTCGTCCACCTCCTGGTGCGCGAGGGCAGCCCTGCGGCGATCGGCATCGTGGTGCCTCCACTTGCCCCGGTGACCGAGGCGGCCTCCCGCCGGCTCGCGCATCGTGACCTCTCCGTGCTGGTCGAGCGACTCCGGAAGGGCCCGCCGTTCTACTCGCCGTTCGGGTACGGCCAGCTCGACGCGATGCTCAACACGGTCGAGTTCTTCGTCCACCACGAGGACATCCGCCGGGCGCAGGACCACTGGGAGCCGCGCGAGCTGAGCCAGGGCACGCAGGACCTGCTCTGGAAGCTGATCCGGTCCCTCGGGAAGGGGCTGGTCCGGTCGGCCAAGGTCGGGGTGAGCCTCGAGCGCACCGACACCGCTGAGCGTGCAGTCCTCAAGGACGCGGCCGCCACGGTCGTCGTACGCGGGATTCCCTCGGAGCTGGTGATGTTCGTCTACGGGCGGCAGCAGCAGGCGCGGGTGGAGCTGAGCGGATCCGAAGCCGACGTCGCCGCGCTCACCGGTGCCGAGCTGGGCATCTAGAACCGCGGCCGCTCGGTCCGGCGAGAGGCCGAATCGGGATCATCCGGGCGGAGACCCGGTGCCCGGACTTACCCCCGACGGGTGACCCGCTGGCACCCCACCGTCCCTAGCGTGGTCCCATGAGCACCACCTACAGCATGCCCCAGCGTCTCGCAGCGGAGTTCCTCGGGACCTTCTGGCTCGTCTTCGGCGGGTGTGGCGCGGCGGTGCTCGCCGCAGCCGTGCCCGACGTGGGCATCGGCTACCTCGGCGTGGCATTCGCCTTCGGTCTGTCGGTCGTCACCATGGCGTACGCCGTGGGGCATGCCAGCGGGGGGCACTTCAACCCCGCGGTGACCGTAGGACTCGCGGCGGGCCGCAGGTTCGCCTGGAAGGACGTACCGGGCTACGTCGTGGTCCAGGTGGTGGCGGCGGCCGTGGCGGCCCTCGTGCTCTTCATCATCGCGAACGGTGTCGACGGCTTCAGCGCCAAGGAGTCGGGCTTTGCCACGAACGGCTACGGCGACCGCTCTCCCGGCGGCTACGAGCTGCTCGCCGTGATCGTCGCCGAGGTCGTGCTGACCGCTTTCTTCCTCTACGTCATCCTGGGGGCCACCGACACGCGGGCACCGAGGGGGTTCGCGCCACTGGCCATCGGTCTGTCTCTGACGCTGATCCACCTGGTCAGCATCCCGGTCGACAACACCTCGGTGAACCCTGCCCGCTCGACCGGCCCAGCACTCTTCGCGGGGACGGAGGCGCTGTCGCAGCTGTGGGTGTTCTGGCTGGCGCCGCTGGTGGGCGGCCTGATCGCAGGTGCGACCTACGCGTTCCTGATCGGCAAGGTCGGGGAGGCGGTCCCGCTTCCGGAGACGACCGAGGCCTGACCGGCCCTCGCCCGGCTGCTGTCGGTGTCCGGGCTAGCGCACCGGGTAGCCGGCCTCGGCAAGAGCCTTCTTGACGTCAGCCACCCGGAGCGTGCCGAAGTGGAACACGGTGGCGGCGAGTACGGCGTCCGCGCCGGCCGCCACCGCGGGCGGGAAGTGCTCGACCTTGCCCGCTCCCCCGCTGGCGATCACCGGGATCGTCACCTCGTGCCGCACCAGGCGGATCAGCTCGAGGTCGAAGCCGTCCTCGGTGCCGTCGGCGTCCATCGCGTTGAGGAGGATCTCGCCCGCGCCGAGCTCGGTTGCGCGACGGGTCCACTCGACGGCGTCGAGACCCGCGCTCCGCCGCCCGCCGTGCGTCGTCACCTCGAAGCCCGAGTCGGTGCCGGTTGCGCGCCGGGCGTCGACGGAGAGCACGAGCACCTGGTTGCCGAACCGGTCGGCGATCTCCGCGATCAGCTCCGGCCGGCGGATGGCCGCCGTGTTGACCGCGATCTTGTCCGCGCCGGCCCGCAGCAGCCGGTCGACGTCCTCGACGCTGCTGATCCCACCACCCACGGTGAGCGGGATGAAGACCTGCTCGGCCGTCTGCGAGACGATCTCGAGCGTGGTCGACCGCTCCTCGTGGGAGGCCGAGATGTCGAGGAAGGTCAGTTCGTCGGCACCCTCGGCGTCGTACACCTTCGCGAGCTCCACCGGGTCACCGGCGTCGCGGAGCTCCCGGAAGTTGATGCCCTTGACGACGCGGCCGTTGTCGACGTCGAGGCAGGGGATGACCCGGACCGCGAGGCTCATCGGCGGTCCGCCGGGAGGGTCAGGGCCAGGGCGTCCTCGAGCGTGAACCGGCCCTCGTACAGCGCAGTGCCGATGATCGCGCCCTCGACACCCTCGTCGACGAGGCCCATGAGCGCGTGGAGGTCCGCGAGCTCGGTGATGCCACCGGAGGCGACGACCGGACGGTCGGTGGCGGCGCAGACGTTGCGGAGCAGCTCCAGGTTCGGCCCCTGGAGCATGCCGTCCTTGTTCACGTCGGTGACGACGTAGCGCGCGCAACCCTCGTCGTCGAGGCGGGCGAGGACCTCGTAGAGGTCACCACCCTCCCGGGTCCAGCCGCGAGCCGCCAGCGTGCGGCCTCGGACGTCGAGGCCGACCGCGATCCGGTCTCCGTGCTCGGCGATCGCCTTGGCACACCACTCCGGGTGCTCGAGGGCAGCGGTGCCGATGTTGACCCTTCGGCAGCCCGTCGCGAGAGCAGCGTCGAGAGACTCGTCATCGCGGATGCCGCCGCTCATCTCGACGTTGATGTCGAGCGTGCCGACGATCTTCGTGAGCAGCTCCCGGTTGTTCCCGCGCCCGAATGCGGCGTCGAGGTCGACGAGGTGGAGCCACTCGGAGCCCCGGTTCTGCCAGTTCACCGCGGCTTCGACCGGGTCGCCGAACCGCTTCTCGGAGCCGGCGACACCTTGCACGAGCTGGACGGCTTGGCCACCCGCGACGTCGACGGCGGGCAGCAACTCGAGGTAGGAGCTCATGGGCACCAGCCTAGGAGAGGCTCGGCACGCGCCGGCGCGCGTCCCACGTCAGCCTCGGGCACAGTGGCGTTCACCACTTCAGGAGTCCGGGGAACCGCCATCGAGCTCCTCGAACAGCGTCAGCTGTAGATCGGCCGGCGCAGCGAGCCGGGAGTTCAGCGACCGCCAGGGCGTCACGGTAGGGGCGGCGATGAGCTCGGCGCCCCGCTCCACCAGCTCACGGGTGGCCTGCTCGGCGTCGGCGACCTCGAAGCACACGCGGAGCCGCGGGCTCACCCGCCGTCCCACCTCGACCTCGTCGATCATCGCCACCTGCGCAGGGTTGGAGAGCTCCAACGTCGCGCGTCCCGCGTCGAGGATGGTCACCTGCTCGCCCCGCTCGCCCTCGACGGCGAGCTCCTCGGGAAGCCCGAGCACGTCACGGTAGAAGGCGACGGCTTCGTCGTAGTCGGCCGCCTCGACGACCAGGCGCATCTGCAGGACCCTTCGGTCACCGGACTGCGTGCTCACGCGACTCTCCCCTCCCGTGTGGCCGATCGGCCTCACCACTCCCGAGAGGATTCTTGGGCTACCTGCGGCGGAGCAGCAAGGCGGCGAGCAGCGGCGCCGTGATGACGCTGAGGATCAGCACGGCGAGGCGCGCCGCCCAGTCCGGCCAGATCAGCCAGGCAGCCACGTTGACGAGAACCAGCAGGCCGACGAGCAGGCGGACCCGGAACCTGCGCCGACGGGCGAGCGGGCCGTCGGGACGGCCCACCGGCGCATGGGGGTGCCTCTTGTTGGCGGGGGTCCGAGGGTGGGACTGCTTGGCGGGCTTCTTGGTCCCCTTCTTCGGCTGGGACTTCGCGGCAGGCTTCTTCGCCGCCTGCTGCCGCTCGTGCCGGTCCCTCTGATCACCCCGGGCAGCCGCCTTGATCCCGGCCTCGCGCTCTCTGGCGGCCCGGTTCCTGGCGCGCTCCTGGCTCATAACGAGCCGACCCAGTTTCGGAGCAACGCGGCACCGGCGTCCCCGGACTTCTCCGGATGGAACTGCGTCGCCGAGAGCGGGCCGTTCTCCACGGCGGCGACGAACCGGTCCCCTCCGTGCTCGGCCCACGTCACGAGGGGCTCGCGGGTCCGCCCGTTCGTCCGCAGCGTCCAGTCCCGCACGCCGTAGGAGTGCACGAAGTAGAACCGCTCCCCCTCGATGCCCCGGAAGAGCGTGGTGCCCTCAGGGACCTCCACGGTGTTCCAGCCCATGTGAGGTACGACGGGCGCCTGGATGCGCTCGACCACGCCGGGCCACTCGTCGAGGCCGGGCGTGTCCACGCCGTGCTCGACGCCGTGCTCGAACAAGACCTGCATGCCCACGCAGATGCCGAGGACCGGACGTCCCCCGGCGAGCCGGCGGCCGATCACCTCGTGGCCGCGCACGGCGCGGATCCCCTCCACGCAGGCCCGGAAGGCACCGACGCCCGGGACGACGAGACCGTCGGACTCCATCGCCGCACCGCGGTCGGCGGTCAGCGTCACGTCCGCCCCCGCCCGCTCCAGGGCGCGGTAGGCCGAGCGGATGTTGCCGGACCCGTAGTCGAGAAGGACGACGTTCGGGCTCACAGAGATCCCTTGGTGCTCGGCACCCCGGTCTCGCGCGGGTCCGTCGCGATCGCGTCGCGCAAGGCACGGGCGACCGCCTTGAACTGCGCCTCGACGAGGTGGTGCGGGTCGCGGCTGGAGATCACCCGGACGTGCAGGGCGATCTGGGCGTGGTGAGCCAGGGTCTCGAACACGTGCCGGGTCAGCGAACCCAGGTAGGCCTCGCCGATGGTCACGAACGCCTGCGCCTCCGGCTCGCCGGTGTGGACGCAGTAGGGCCGGCCCGAGACGTCGACGGCGCACTGGACCAGCGCCTCGTCGAGGGGCACCAGCGCGTCACCGAAGCGGCGAATCCCCTTCTTGTCCCCGAGTGCCTCGCGCAGGGCGTCGCCCAGGGCGATTGCGGTGTCCTCGACGGTGTGGTGCGCGTCGATGTGCGTGTCGCCCTCGGTCTGCACGGTCAGGTCGAGCAGCGCGTGCCTGGCGAGCGAGTTGAGCATGTGGTCGTAGAAGCCGACCCCGGTGGAGATGTCGGCGCGGCCCGAGCCGTCCAGGTCGAGCTCGACGAGGACCTTGGACTCCTTGGTCTCGCGCTCGATGCGTGCGGTTCGGCTCATCAGCTGACTACCTCCATCAGGGCGGACCTGAAAGCCGCCATCTCCTCGGGCGTGCCGACCGAGACCCTCAGCCAGCCGTCCGGACCAGTCTCACGGATCAGCACCCCACGGTCGAGCAGTCCCTGCCACACGGCGTGCCGGTCCTCGAACCTCCCGAACAGGCAGAAGTTCGCGTCACTGTCCGCGACCTCGAACCCCTGCTCCCTCAACCAGGCCACGGTGGCGTCCCGCTCGGCGCGGAGGTCGTCGACCCTCGCGAGCAGCTCGTCGGCATGCCGGAGGGCGACTCGCGCGACCGCCTGGGTCACCGCCGAGAGGTGGTAGGGCAGCCGGACCACCCGCAGCGCGTCGCAGATCTCCTTCGACGCCGCGAGGTAGCCGAGCCGGGCGCCCGCGAGGGCGAAGGCCTTGCTCATCGTGCGAGAGACGATGAGGTTCGGCGTGGCCGGCAGCAGCTCGAGCGCGCTGGGTGTCCCGGCCCGCCGGAACTCGCCGTACGCCTCGTCGATCACCACCACGCCGGGAGCGGCCTCGCAGACGGCGCGGGTGGTGCCGAGCGGCAACGCCGTGCCGGTCGGGTTGTTCGGCGAGGGAAGGAGTACGACGGAGGGCTGGTGCTCCTCGATGACCGCGACGGCGTGGTCCACGTCGAGCGCGAAGTCCTCCTCGCGGTGCCCGACGACCCATGCGGTCATCGCGTCACGGGCGTACTCCGGGTACATCGAGTAGGTCGGGGCGAAGGACACGGCCACCCGTCCGGGTCCGCCGAAGGCCTGCAGGATCTGCAGCATCACCTCGTTGGAGCCGTTCGCCGCCCACACCTGGTCGGGTTCGACGCCGTGGCCGAGGTACCCGGCGAGGGCGACTCGGAGCTCGGTGAACTCCCGGTCGGGATACCGGTTGAGGGTGCGGGTCGCCTCGGCCACCGCCTCGGCGACGTCGGCCACGACCGCCTCACTCGGAGGGTAGGGGTTCTCGTTGACGTTGAGGGCCACTGGCACGTCGAGCTGGGGGGCGCCGTACGGCTGGATGCCACGCAGCTCCTCCCGCAGAGGAAGAGTCGTCACCGGAGCATCAACGGCCCTCGACCCGGACCTGGACCGCGGCCGCGTGGCCTGGGAGGTCCTCGGCGTTGGCCAGGTTCACCACGTGAGCGGCCACGTCCTGCAGCGCCTCGTGCGTGTACTCGACCACGTGCACCGCCTTGCGGAACGACCGCACCGAGAGACCCGAGGAGTAGCAGGCCGCGCACCCCGTCGGCAGGACGTGGTTCGACCCGGCCGCGTAGTCACCGAGCGAGACGGGCGCGAACGCCCCGACGAAGACAGCGCCGGCGTTGCGTACGCGGGCGGCCCAGCGCGCGGCGTCCTCGGTCTGGATCTCGAGGTGCTCGGCGGCGTACCCGTTGACCACGGCGAGCCCCTGCTCGAGGTCCTCGACGAGCACGATCGCCGACTGCCGCCCGGACAGCGCCGTGCGGATGCGCTCGACGTGCTTGGTGACCGAGATCTGCTTGTCGAGCTCGGCCTCGACCTCCGCCGCCAGCCGCTCCGAAGGCGTGACGAGCACCGAGGCCGCGAGCGGGTCGTGCTCGGCCTGGCTGATCAGGTCCGCTGCCACGTAGGCGGCGTCCGCGGTGTCGTCTGCCAGGATCGCGATCTCCGTCGGACCGGCTTCGGAGTCGATGCCGACGACGCCCTTGAGAAGTCGTTTCGCCGAGACGGTGTAGATGTTCCCGGGGCCGGTGACCATGTCGACCGGTCGGCACGGACCGGCGCCATAGGCGAACATCGCGACGGCCTGGGCTCCACCGACCGCGTAGACCTCGTCGATGCCGAGCAGGGCACACGCCGCCAGGATCGTCGGGTGAGGCAGTCCGCGGTTCGTCTTCTGCGGCGACGAGGTGAGGGCGATCGAGCCGACGCCTGCGACCTGGGCCGGGACCACGTTCATCACGACGCTGGAGACCAGCGGGGCCAGGCCGCCGGGCACGTAGAGGCCGACCCGTTCAACGGCGACCATGCGCTGCGTCACGGTCCCGCCGGGGACGACCTGGGTCACCACGTCGGACTCGAGCTCTGCTTCGCACGTCAGCCGAAGCCGACGGATCGACTCCTCGAGCCCAGCGCGTACGGCGGGGTCGAGCTCGTCGAGCGCCTTCTGGAGCTGCTCGGGCGGCACGGCGATGTCCTGCTGCTCCACGCCGTCGAACTTCCGCGCGAACTCCGTGATCGCCTCGGCTCCGCGGTCGCGGACGGCGTCACAGATGGGGCGGACGATGTCGAGAGCGGCCTCGACGTCGAGCTCGGCCCGAGGGACCACACTGCGGTAGTCGGGAGCCGCATGGGTCGGCTGGGACGCGTCGGTGACCGTCGTACCCCGAAGATCGATGCGGCGAATCATGGACCCCAGTGTAAGGCGGCCCGTTGTGACGGCTGACCGTCGTGTCAGCGCGCGGGACCGCTGGAGGTGGGTAGGTTGTTCGCGTGACCGACGAGCTCCCCATGTTCCCGCTGAACAGCGTGCTCTTCCCGGGGATGACGATGGAGCTCCACGTCTTCGAGGACCGGTACCGCGCTCTCGTGCACCACCTGCTCACGATTCCTGACCGCAGCCAGCGCCTCTTCGGGGTCGTCGCGATCCGCGAAGGCTACGAGGTCGGCACCCAGGGCGTGCAGTCGCTGCACAGGATCGGCTGCGTAGCCCAGATGACCACGGTGGTTCCCGCGGAGGACGGCCGCTTCGACATCGAGATCGTGGGACGGGAGCGGTTCCGCCTGCGGTCGATGGACGCCTCGGGCCCGTACCTGGTCGGGACGGTGGAGACCACCTCCGATGCCGGGGACCCTGCGGTGCGCGCAAGTGGTACGTCGGAGGAGGCGATGCGCGCTCGCGAGACCTTCGAGAGGTACCGCGGCAGGCTCTCCGAGATCCGGGGCGCGGACGTGCTCGACGTCGAGCTGCCGGACGACCCGGTGTACCTGTCCTACACGCTGGCGGCGACGTGCCTGCTCACTCTCCGTGAGCGCCAGGCGCTGCTGGAGACCGGTAGCGCGGACGAGCGGCTCGCGATGCTGCGGCGTGCGATGGTGGAGGAGATGCGGGCGATGCGGGCGCTCCCGTCCCTTCCGGCGACGGAGGTCTCCCGGACGGGTTGGTCGCCGAACTGATGGTCAAGCAGAGCAAGCGGGCCTCCGGCGGGACGCCCGCAACCCTCGCCCTGACCCGTGCCGGGATCGCGTTCACCACCCACGCCTACGAGCACGACCCAGGGGTGCGGTCCTATGGTCTCGAGGCGGCCGAGGTGCTCGGCATCGAGCCGGACCGCGTCTTCAAGACCCTCTTCGCCGAGGTCGACGGACGTCTCGTGGTCGGCATCGTGCCGGTCTCCGGCCAGCTCGACCTCAAGGCGGTCGCTGCTGCTTTCGGCGGCAAGAAGGCCGCGATGGCCGACCCGGCGGACGCCGAACGCGCCTCCGGCTATGTCGTGGGCGGGATCTCCCCTGTCGGACAGAAGCGCCTGCACCCGACCGTGCTCGACGAGTCGGCGCTGGCCTTGCCCACCGTGTTCGTCTCCGGCGGGAAGCGGGGGCTGGATCTGGAGCTGGCACCGGCCGACCTGGTCCGGGCCACGAAGGCGACAACCGCGCGGATCGCCCGGACGTGACGCGGCGCCCCTGCCGTGGTTCGGCGGTGGGGCGCCACGTCATGCGAAACGGGCCGGCTGCTGCCGGCGCTAGTCGGTGGACAGACGCAGTCGCATGCCTGCGTAGTCACCGTCGCCCTCGACCCAGGAGCTCATCCCGAGCGCGCGCAGCGGCCTGATGTTGTCGAGCACCTTCTTCTCGTCGGGCCCGATCTGGCCGCCCATCTCCATGCCCTGGTCGACCCAGTCCTCGATGGCGTCGAAGTCGACGTAGAACGCGCTGGCCGCGCGGTCGGCGTCCGGCACCACGTCCTGGAACGCAGCATCGTTGCCGAGCCCGCCGTTGTCCGCGAGGTCTCGGACGTAGCCCTGCTTCATACCGAGTGCGACCACGCCGTCGCCGTCCTCGACGACCAGCGAGTCCGCCTCCGGGCCGAGCGCCTTCTTGACCTTGTCGATGGCAGAGCGGATCTCCGCCGGGTCACCGGAGATCCTCAACCCCGCGGGGATCTGCTTCGGGTCCTTGGACGCGGTCTTGAGGTCGAGATCCTTGTCGAGGGCCACGGCGACGCCGTCACCCAGGAGCTTCTGGATGTCCTCGGGGAGGTCGAGCCCGGTCTGCGCCTCGGCCTGCTTCAGCATCTGGTCCACCGACTGCTTGTCGCCCATGACCTTGGACATGATGTCGATGTAGGCCTGCGCCCAGTCCTGCGGCAGGGAGACCGCGACGGCGGCTGCGGTGCCGGACGGCAGGTCGGTGACGTCCGTGCGGTTCTTCGCCGAGAACTTCAGGCCGAGGCTCTCGCTGCTGTCGGTCGCGACCTGCGCCTCCACCGCGCCGTGCTCGAACCGGACGACCCCCGCCATCCCCTTGAAGTCCTTGTAGACGTCCTTGAGCTGGTCGTTCATCCGCTGCATCTCGGCCTGGGGCCGGAGCATGCCCTGGTCGCCCGGTCCGCCCATGTTCAAGAGCTCCTGGGACATTCCGGTCTGCAGGTCGGCGAGCGCATCCATCGCGCCGGGCGCGGCGTAGGCGGTGATGATGCCGGGCTCTCCCACGCGGTCCATCCACTTCTGGAAGTCCGCGTCGTCGGCGAGGGAACCCTGGCCCGCCGCGGTCGCCAGCGACTTGGCGTGCCGCTGGCTGTCGCTGATCAGCGCGTAGTCGCCGGTGAACGCGAACCCGTAGTCGCCCTCGGCACCGCCGCAGGCGGAGAGCTTGGTGATCCCCTTCGACGCCGCTTCCTGGTCGGTCACCTGCAGCGCCACGAGAGGCGTCGGCGAGTCGCCGTCCTTCTCTGCGGGTACGCCGGCCATCGCGATCCGGTCGCCGATCCAGGGCGCGACGTCCTTGTCGTAGTCAAGGGACTTGCACTGGCCGTCCTTCTGGATCTGGTCGAACACCCAGCGGCGCAGGTCGTCCTGGCTGGAGATCTTCATCTCCTTGTCGACTGCGGGGAACTTCCGCAGGATCTTGACCGCCTCGATCTTCTGGGAGGCGGACGGGTCCAGGTCGAGGCTGACGTAACCGATCGCGTTCGCGGGGATCGCCTCGGCGGGCTGTGCTCCCCCGGACATCAGCGACATGGCGGCCCAGCCGCCGACGCCGACGACGCCGACCACCGCGACCGCCGCCAGGCCGAGGATCGGTGCACGGCGGCCCGGACGGGGCCTGGACGGGCTGGAAGGGGCGTCACCGAGGTACTCGGGCTCGGTGGGATGGCTGGGGTCGCGAGACATGCGGTTCCTGCTCGTCCGTTTTAGGAGGGTTTGGGGTGTGCTGCTCCACGCTAGAGCCTCAGCGTGGGCTGCGTCCCGAGTTCGACGACGATTCCTCGTCTCCCGCGAACCCGTCAGGTGCGGGCGCATCGGTCGAGGGCTCGTCGCGCCTCGGCGAGGACCAGAGCACCATCAGTGCCCCGAACAGCACAGCGATCGGCCACATCAGGTAGCTCGGCGTCGCCGAGACAGCCAGCTCGACGGGGACCATCGCCCCTCGCGGCGCGTGGACGAGGGTGACATGGGGGTCGGGCGGACCCAGGGCGCGGCCGACGAGTGCCATGGTCGCCGCCGCGAGCGCTGCGCCCGGCACGAGAAGGACCGTGGTCAGCCGGAAGTCACGCGAGCGCCACCAGGTGAGCCCTAGGCCGCTGAGGAACCCCGCGACGACCGCGATCACGGAGTACCACCCGTCGGGGTTGAACCGCTTGGAGAGCTGGACCTCCCCCATGGCCCCACCTCCGTCAGGAGTCCGGACGAACTCCGCCGGGTCGACGGCCAGCCACCAGATCACGCCACAGAGCGCTCCGACGACGAGGAAGACACCGAGCACCGCGACGACATCGGCGAGCGCTCCGTGCCCGAGGCGGCGCTTCACGAGCCGGCCAGGCAGCTGGGACCGAGGAGCGCCTTGAGGTCGGCGAACAGCGACTGGCTCGGGGTGACCCGCAACCGGTCGTCGAGCCGCATCACGGTGGTCGAGGTCTTGGTCATCAGCCGCAGCCGGACCTCCGTCACGCCCGGGTGCGTGCCGAGCACGTCCTTCAGCTGCTCGACCACCGGCGGCGTGCACCGGGTCGACGGCAGCGTGATCACCACCGGGCCGGAGGGGCCATCGGACAGGTCGGGCAGGCTGACCTCCTGGCCGTGCAGCTCGGGCTGGTCCTTGCTGCGGCTGAGCCGTCCCTTGATCGTGACGATCGCGTCCTCGTTCAGCAGCGTGCTGGCGAGCTGGTAGGCGCTGGGGAAGAGCAGCACGTCGATACCG
>DATGYO010000068.1:0-6442 GCA_035297905.1 Nocardioidaceae bacterium | reverse complement strand
CATCATCGAGGTCGGCGGGGAGATCGATGTCTACACCGCTCCGCGGCTCAGGGACAAGATCACCGAGCTCGTTGGTGAGGGTCACTACAACCTCGTGATCGACATGGAGAAGGTCGACTTCCTCGACTCGACCGGGCTCGGCGTGCTGGTCGGCGGTCTCAAGAAGGTGCGTGCCCACGACGGGTCGATGCGCCTCATCTGCAACCAGGAGCGGCTGCTCAAGATCTTCCGGATCACCGGCCTCGCCAAGGTTTTCACCATTCACGGCTCGCAGGCCGAAGCGCTCGCTGACCTCTGAGGGGAACCATGCCGTCTGGCACCGATCGTGCGACCGCTGCGGTCACTGTCACGATCGCCCGTGACCCTGCCCTCGTGCGGACCGTCCGGCTCGTAGCCGCCTCCGTCGCACGTCGTGCCGGACGGGACGAGGAGTTCGTGGAAGAGGTGCGTCTCGCCGCCGGCGAGGCCTGCGCCCTCTTCCTCGGCGAGGGCGCCGAGGACGGTACGTCGGAGGGCGAACCCGTCGAGGTCACGATCAGCATCGACGACGTCCTCCGTGTCGACGTGTCCACCTGCGGCAAGGTCGACGTCGAGGACCACCCCGACAGCGACCTCGACGGCATCGAGCCGTGGGCTCTCCTGCGCGGCCTGATCGACGACTTCGAGGTCTTCCAGGACGAGGCGCACACCAAGGTCTCCATGCGCTGGCCGCTCGTCTGAGCCCTTCGGCGGTGCTTCGGTCGCTCGCCCGACCGACTCCTTCAGCGTTCATATCCGGACGAGTTCGAGAAATGTGGCCCACGCCACACGTCTAACCCTGGCGTGTCGACGTCCCGTAAGTAGACTCCGGGCCACATTCATGTCGTGCGGGTCACATCCTGCATGGCGACTCGCGGGTGACTCCGCGGGCTCGACGCAACTCGAGGGGCCGATGACGGCCCACCGGAGGAGGACCTATGTCCGGACCCACCGTCGCCGCAGTCGGCGCGGATGTGTCTTTGTCCGGTAGCAACCAGACCTTGATCGTCGTGGTCGGCGTCATCGCAGTCATCGCCCTGGCGATGGGGATGATGTTCCGCGGTCAGGTCCTTGCTGCCGGCGAAGGCACAGAGAACATGAAGACCATCGGGCAGGCGGTCCAGGAAGGTGCATCCGCCTACCTCACTCGCCAGTTCAAGACCCTCGCCGTCTTCGCCGCGATCGCCTTCCTTGCGCTGTTCGTGCTCCCCGCCGACGACTGGTCGCTGCGCGTCGGTCGGTCGGTCTTCTTCCTGCTGGGTGCGGGGTTCTCGGCGGCGATCGGATACTTCGGCATGTCGCTCGCCGTGCGGGCGAACGTCAGGGTCGCCGCGGCTGCCCGTGAGCACGGCCGCGACCCAGCGATGCGGGTGGCCTTCCGCACGGGTGGCACGGTGGGGATGTTCACGGTCGGCCTGGGCCTCCTGGGCGCTTCGCTGGTCGTGTTCATCTACAAGGGCAACGCGCCTGCGGTGCTCGAGGGCTTCGGCTTCGGCGCCGCCCTGCTCGCGATGTTCATGCGTGTCGGCGGCGGTATCTTCACGAAGGCCGCGGACGTGGGTGCGGACCTGGTCGGCAAGGTGGAGCAGAACATCCCCGAGGACGACCCGCGCAACGCCGCGACCATCGCCGACAACGTGGGTGACAACGTCGGCGACTGCGCGGGCATGGCAGCCGACCTCTTCGAGTCGTACGCGGTCACGCTGGTCGCCGCGCTGATCCTCGGGAGTGCAGCCTTCGGCGCGGAAGGCCTCGTCTTCCCGCTGATCGTGCCGGCGATCGGAGCGCTGACCGCGATCCTCGGTGTCTACCTCACCCGGCCTCGCACAGGGGAGAACGGGCTGCGGACGATCAACCGCTCCTTCTACATCTCCGCAGCCGTCTCGGCGGTGCTGTGCACGGTCGCTGCGTTCGTCTACCTGCCCGACTCGTTCACCAAGCTGACCGATGTCCAGGGCGGATCGAGCAGCCTGCTCGCCCGGTTCCTGCAGTTCAGCACGGTGCCCGAGGGAGACCCGCGGATCATCGCCTCCATCGCGGTCATCATCGGGATCGTGCTGGCGGCGCTGATCCTGGCACTCACCGGTTACTTCACCGGCACCGAGCACCGGCCGGTCAAGGACGTCGGCAAGACGTCACTCACCGGTGCCGCCACGGTCATCCTGTCCGGCTTCTCGGTCGGCTTCGAGTCCGCGGTCTACACCGCGCTGGTGATCGGTGCCGCCGTCTACGGCGCCTTCCTGCTCGGCAGCGGTGTCACGATCGTCTCGCTCTTCGCGGTCGCGCTGGCCGGGTGCGGTCTGCTCACCACAGTGGGCGTGATCGTGGCGATGGACACCTTCGGCCCGGTCTCCGACAACGCACAGGGCATCGCCGAGATGTCCGGCGACGTCGACGAGGAGGGTGCGGCGATCCTCACCGAGCTCGACGCGGTGGGCAACACCACCAAGGCGATCACCAAGGGCATCGCGATCGCCACGGCGGTTCTCGCCGCCACGGCGCTCTTCGGGTCGTTCACGAACGCCGTGTCCACCGCCGCCCTCGAGTCGAGGGCCAAGCCGGGCACGGCGGAGGGCCTGCTCAGCCTGTTCGGCGTGCTCAACGTCGCCAACCCGGCCAACCTGGTCGGTCTCCTGATCGGCGCCTCGGTGGTGTTCCTCTTCGCCGGCCTCGCGATCAACGCGGTGGGCCGAGCAGCCGGTGCGGTGGTCTACGAGGTGCGGCGCCAGTTCAAGGAGATCCCCGGGATCATGGAGGGCACCGGCCGTCCGGAGTACGGCAAGGTGGTCGACATCTGCACCCGTGACTCGCTCCGCGAGCTCGCGACGCCCGGTCTCCTGGCCCTCCTGGCCCCGATCGCGGTCGGCTTCGGCCTCGGTGTGGCTCCGCTGGGGGCCTACCTCGCCGGTGCGATCGGCACGGGCACGTTGATGGCGGTGTTCCTCGCCAACTCGGGTGGAGCCTGGGACAACGCGAAGAAGCTCGTCGAGGACGGCCACCACGGTGGCAAGGGTTCACCGGCCCACGAGGCGACGGTGATCGGTGACACGGTCGGAGACCCGTTCAAGGACACCGCGGGCCCGTCGATCAACCCTCTGCTCAAGGTGATGAACCTGGTCTCGCTGCTGATCGCGCCCGCCGTGGTGGCGATGTCCGTCGGCGAGAACCAGCAGGACCCGCTCCGGATCCTCATCGCGGTGGTCGCGGCACTGATCATCGCCGGGGCCGTCTACATCTCGAAGCGCCGTCCGGTCGCCATCGGGGAGGACTCCCCGGAGGTGAAGGCCAAGCCCGAGACCGCTAGGGCGTAACCCGGTCCCGTAGCACCCGCAGGGCCCGTCGGCGCATGCCGGCGGGCCCTCGTGCTGGTGCGTCCTTCGCGCAGAGCGACAGGAGTACGGCGGTGTGGGCCCGCACCAGCTGCTCCGCCGACGGCCTGACCTGGGTCGGGTCCGTCGCGAAGGCGTCCTCCCGGGTCAGCAGGTCCTCGGGACTCCCGACGAGGCGCCAGCCCTTCGAGGCGAGGAGGGCCGTCGTCCGGTCCGCCTCGGCGGTCACCGCCTCCCGCAGGTCATGGGGCAGCCGCGGGACCGGGCCCGTGACCTCCTGCGCTTTCGAGACGACGGCGCGAAGGCGCCCCTCGTCCGGGGCGTCCTGCCCGTGGCCCGCGGCGTTGAGCAGGCGCACGACCTCCGTGCCGGCCAGCGACCCGAGTCGGTCCTCCGCGGGCCGGCCGAGCTTGAACCGGTGAGGGTCGACGCCCAGGGTCTCCCCGAACCGCTCCCACGTCTCCCCGCCGGCGCCGTCCCCGCGCGCGGCTGTGACCACGTGGATCCGGTCGGCGGGGACCCGGGTCGCCCACCGGCTGAGCACGTCGTCGAGGTCGTGCGCGCGCCAGAAGACGCGCGACGCCCGGTGCGGGTCGCGCCGCGCGACGTGGGCGGCGTACGACGCGAACGGAGCCGTCCCTCCGCCGTACACCCACTGCTGCCAGGCCCGAGGCAGCTGCCGTCCGAGGTCCTGGGCCACGTAGACGACGTGCACCTCCGCCGACCCCAGGGAGGTGACGATCCGGTCCACCTGGCTCGGGGTCGCACCGGCCAGAAGCTCGTGGGAGACGACCGCCGTACCCCTTCGCCAGTCGCGCACGCACTCGGCGAGCCGGTCCCAGGCGCCCTGCCGCGCGGCCTGGTCGGCGGCGAGGTCGAGGGCATCGAGCACGGCGTCCCGGTGACCACCGTCGTGCCCGAGGTGGCTCGGGGGATAGAACACCCCGGCGCGGGCGAGCCGACGTCGATGTCGGGCGAGGGCGTCGCGCATCGTGGTGGCCGGCGCGAGCGGCGCCCCGACGTGCAAGAAGACCTTGCTCGCCACAGTGGCCACCCTCCTCTTCCGCACCAGTTCCGAACCAGTTTCGAACCTCCGCCGACGGGGGAGTCTACGCAGGCAGAGGAGGCGTCGCGGTGCTCACGGGCTGGGCCCGGCCCCGGCGAACGCTGGTACCGTGACCCGCGTCTGAACGGATACTTCCCCATCGACGAGGACAAGCCTTGACTGACACCGCCACCATGCCCGCAGCCGGGGATCCAGCCGCGAGCGGCACGGGCTTCCGTATCGTCCACCGCACGATCATGCGGCCGGACCAGGAGATCGACATCCGGCCGCTGTACGTCGGCGGCGTCTCCGGTTTCGGCGCCTCCGTGGAGAGCGCGGAGGCCGAGGCCTCCAGCGCCAGCCCCACGGACAAGGGCGACTCGGTCAACTACAGCGACGCGGAGAAGCCGTCAGGTGGCGAGGCTCCGGTCGGACTGGGCGGGTTCGGCAAGATCACCGACGAGGGCGCTGTCGTCCTCCCGGAGCGGCGGCTGACCTTCGGCACCTACTTCAACGCGTTCCCGGCCGGCTACTGGCGCCGGTGGACGTCTTTCCCCTCCGTCCGTCTCCAGGTGACCGTCCGCGGTCAGGGCACGCTCAGCGTCTACCGCTCGACGGCCAAGGGCCACGTCCAGCGCGCCGACTCGGTGACCTTCGACAACGACGTCCCTAAGACCCACACGATGGACCTGGAGCTCAAGCCGTTCATCGACGGCGGCTGGTACTGGTTCGACGTCGAGGCCGGTGAGCGCGAGGCGGTCGTCCTCGAGGGTCACTGGGGCTTCGAGACCGACCGGGTCCGGTCCGGCACCGTCTCGATCGGCATCACGACGTTCAACCGTCCCGACTTCTGTGTCGACCAGCTCCTCGCTCTCGGCAGCGAGCCCGACGTGCTCGAGATCCTCGATGAGGTCTACGTCGTGGACCAGGGCACCCAGAAGGTCAAGGACGAGGAGCGCTACGCCGCCGCGGCCGCGGGCCTCGGCCCCAAGCTGCGGGTGATCGAGCAGGGCAACCTCGGCGGCTCCGGTGGTTTCTCCCGCGCGATGGACGAGACGGCCGCCAAGGGCGATGCGGACTACGTCCTGCTCCTCGACGATGACGTGGTCTGCGAGCCTGAGGGCATCCTCCGCGCCGTCGCGTTCGCCGACCTCGCGAAGCAGCCGACCCTCGTCGGCGGGCAGATGTTCAGCCTCTACGACCGCTCGGTGATGCACGCCTTCGGCGAGACCGTGGACCGCTGGCGCTGGTTCTGGGGCGCCGCGCCGAACACCAAGCACGGCCACAACTTCGCGAACAAGTCGCTGCGGTCGACCAAGTGGCTGCACCGCCGGATCGACGTCGACTACAACGGCTGGTGGATGTGCCTGATCCCGACCCGCGTGGTCAAGGAGATCGGGCTGTCGCTCCCGATGTTCATCAAGTGGGACGACGCGGAGTTCGGCCTGCGCGCCCAGGAGGCGGGTTATCCCACCGTCACCCTCCCGGGTGTCGCCGTCTGGCACGTGCCGTGGCACGAGAAGGACGACACGATCGACTGGCAGGCCTACTTCCACCGCCGCAACCGGATCGTGGCCGGCCTGCTGCACTCGCCCTACGACCACGGCGGCAACCTGGTCTTCGAGAGCTTCCAGACCCAGGTGCGCCACCTGCTGTCGATGCAGTACAGCCCCGCCGAGATGGGTCTCATGGCGATCGAGGACATCCTCGAAGGCCCGCAGCGGATGCACCGCGACGTGCTCAAGCGGCTGCCGGAGCTCCGTGAGCTGCGCAAGGGGTACGACGACTCGCGGGCCGAGGCCGAGCTCGACGCCTACCCGCCGCCGCGCCGCAAGAAGCCTCCGCGCAAGGGCAAGGACACCTCGGCTCCGGTGGGCCCGATCGGCAAGCTCAAGACCGTCGCCAAGGGTGCGATCAAGCAGGTGATCCCGCCGAGCGAGCTGTCGAAGAAGTACCCGCAGACGAACGTGCCGCACATCGACCTCAAGTGGTGGAAGCTGATGCAGCTCGACTCGGCGCTGGTCTCCTCCGCCGACGGCACCTCGGTCTC
>DATGYO010000067.1:0-11477 GCA_035297905.1 Nocardioidaceae bacterium | reverse complement strand
CAGCGAGGTCGTCGACGAGACCTACGAGCTGTTCATGGACCTGCTCGACGACAGCCACAACGCCGAGGCACTCGACTTCCCGGTGGTCTACGCCAGCGCCAAGGCCGGCCGGGCCTCGCTGAAGCTGCCGGACAACGGCGGGCTGCCGGACTCGGAGAACCTCGAGCCGCTGTTCCAGACGATCGTCGACACGATCCCGGCGCCGGTGTACCACGAGGACGCACCGCTCCAGGCCCACGTGACCAACCTCGACTCGAGCCCGTTCCTGGGCCGTCTGGCGCTGGTCCGGGTCAAGGAGGGCACCCTCAAGAAGGGCCAGCAGGTCGCCTGGATGAAGCGCGACGGGTCCACCTCGACCGTCAAGATCACCGAGCTCCTCGTGACCGAGGGCCTCGAGCGCAAGGCGGGAGAGTCCGCCGGCCCCGGTGACATCGTCGCCATCGCCGGCATCCCCGACATCATGATCGGCGAGACCCTCGCCGACCCCAACGACCCGCGGGCACTGCCGCTGATCACGGTCGACGAGCCCGCGATCTCGATGACCATCGGCACCAACACCTCGCCGCTCGCCGGCCGGGTCAAGGGCTCGAAGGTCACGGCCCGCCTCGTCAAGGACCGTCTCGACGCCGAGCTCGTCGGCAACGTGTCGATCAAGGTCCTCCCGACCGAGCGCCCCGACGCCTGGGAGGTCCAGGGTCGTGGTGAGCTCGCCCTGGCGATCCTCGTGGAGCAGATGCGGCGTGAGGGCTACGAGCTCACCGTCGGCAAGCCGCAGGTGGTCACCCGCGAGATCGACGGCAAGGTCCACGAGCCGGTGGAGCGGCTGACCATCGACGCGCCTGAGGAGTACCTCGGCACGATCACCCAGCTCCTCGCCGTACGCAAGGGCCGCATGGAGCAGATGACGAACCACGGCACCGGCTGGGTCCGGATGGAGTTCCTCGTGCCTGCGCGAGGTCTGATCGGCTTCCGCACCGAGTTCCTCACCGACACCCGCGGCACCGGCATCGCGCACCACGTGTTCGAGGGCTACGAGCCGTGGGCCGGCGAGATCCGGTCCCGCGCCTCGGGCTCCCTGGTGGCCGACCGCGCGGGTGCGGCCACGGCGTACGCCATGACCAACCTCCAGGAGCGCGGCACGATGTTCATCGAGCCGACCACCGAGGTCTACGAAGGCATGATCGTCGGCGAGAACTCCCGCGAGGACGACATGGACGTCAACATCACCAAGGAGAAGAAGCAGACCAACGTCCGCTCCTCCACCTCCGACAACTTCGAGAAGCTGATCCCGCCGAAGAAGCTCTCGCTCGAGCAGTGCCTGGAGTTCTGCCGCGAGGACGAGTGCGTCGAGGTCACGCCGGAGACCGCACGGATCCGCAAGGTCGTGCTCGACCAGAACGAGCGCGCCCGGACCGCCGCCCGCGCCCGCCGCCAGGGCTGACCCGCCCCTGCCGCGGGGCCGTAGAACATGCATTCACCCCGTCGGCGGTACGGCGTCAGGCGGGGATGGCGCTCGCGGAGGGTGCCAATGCATGTTCTACGGGCCCGCGTCTGGCGGCGATGGTGAGACACCCCCGCACGTAGTCGGGGTCGAACATCACGTCCTCCCAGGCGAACCGGAGCACGAGCCAGCCGTCGAGGGTGAGTGCGTTGTAGCGGCGGCAGTCGGCTCGCAGCGCCTTCCGCTTGCCGTGCCACTCGAAGGAGTCAGCCTCGGCGACCAGGCGTCGTTCCTCGTCGACGAGGTCCGGGCGGACCCAGAACCCCTCGCCCGAGATCGCCACCTGCGGCACGAGCGACAGTCCCGGCACGTCGAGCCCGATGGCGCGGAGCACCGACTCGAACGGGTTGGCAGCACGCCCGTCGGCAGCCTCGGCGACGCGAAGGCACTGTTCCCGGAACCGGTCCGGCATGCGCGCAGCCAGCTCGATGAGCCATGACCTGGTGACATTGCCGTGCCTCAGCGCCGAGTCGGCGATGGCGAGCGCCTCGTCGAACGGTAGGTGCTTGGCGCAGTCCATGACGGTCCGGCCGTACGAGGTGACGCGCACGTCCAGGACCTCGTGAGGGGCGAGGTCCGCCCACTTCACGTCGACCCCCTCCCGCCGTTCTGGTGCGACCCGCCGGTTGCGTGGCACGGTCACGGTGGGGAGCCCCGGGGGGTGCTTGACCTCCCATCCGTGCACCTGGGCAGCGCTCGCGTGGGACACCACTGCGCTCAGTCGACTGGCCGCTCGGAGCGCCTCGGACGCCGAAGGCAGCGAGTAGCGCCCGCGCGCATCCCGGACGATCGCGCCGCTGGACACCGCTCTCCGGATCTGCCGTCGTGACGTGAGGCGTCTGAGCGTCCTCGTATCCGCGATGCCGCCCAGCCTGACGAGCGCGTCCTCCGGTTTCACCCCACAGAGGCTGCCGGATCGGGACCATCCCCGCATCCGGTTGTCCACAGGGCCCAGGAGTGCCGCGGGTCCTTAGAACATGCATTGCCCGCCCCCACCGTACGGCGCTGAGCGGCGCACCGGCTTTGTGACCTCCTGAGTGCATGTTCTACGAGCGCAGGCCGCAGCCTGGCGAGGCTGGCGACTCGCCCCGGGCAGGTCAGCCGAGGTGACCGCGGATCGAGGCGTGGCCCTTCAGGAGGTTGCGCGCGATGGTGCGGCGCTGGATCTCGTCGGTCCCCTCGTAGATACGGAGCAGCCGCAGCTCGCGGTACCACCGTTCGACGGGCAGCTCGCGCGTGTAACCCATGCCGCCGTGCATCTGCAGCACCCGGTCGACGATCTCGTTGGCCTTGACGCCGCCGTAGAGCTTCGCCATCGACTGGGCCTGACGCGAGTCGAGCCCCTGGTCGACCTGCCAGGCGGCGGCCAGCACGAGCCAGCGAAGCGCCTCGATCTCCACGGCGGAGTCGGCCACCATCCACTGGATCGCCTGCCGCTCGGAGATCGGCTTGCCGAAGGTCACCCGGTTGCGGGCGTGCTCCATGCCCATCTCAACCAGGCGCTCGCAGGCGCCGAGCGCGCGAGCCGGGAGGAGGTAGCGGCCTTTGCCGATCCAGCGCATCGCCAGCTCGAAGCCCTTGCCCTCCTCGCCGAGGATCGCCGAGTGCGGCACACGCACGTTGTCGAAGACCAACGACGCCGGTCCCCACTCGCCCATCGTGTCGATGTAGTCCGACTTCCAGCCCTGGTCGCGGTCGACGAGGAAGCACGTGACGGACTCGGAGGCACGTCCTTCCCGGTGCTTCTCAGGGTCGGTGACGGCGAAGACCATTGTGAAGTCGGCCTCGTTGCCCCCGGTGATGAACGTCTTCTCACCGTTGATCACCCACTCGTCGCCCTCGCGTACGGCGGAGGTCCGGATCGCCCGGGCATCCGAACCCGCTCCAGGCTCGGTGATCGCGAAGCAGCTCTTGCGCTCGCCGTTGATCGTCGGGACGAGGTAGCGCTGCTTCTGCTCCTCGTTCGCGTAGAACAGGATGTTGTCGGCCTCGCCGGCGAACTTGAACTGCACGAACGACCGACCGAGCTCCACCTCGACCAGGGCGTTCATCACTGCGCCGAGTCCCATGCCGCCGTACTCCTCGGGTGTGTGCACGCCGAAGAAGCCGGACTGCTTCGCCTTGTCCTGAAGGGCTTGGAGCTCCTCCGCCTTCAGGCCGCGCTCGTTGCGCCGCTCGCGCGCGAGCACCTCTGGCTCGAGCGGCATGATCTCCTTGCGGACGAACGTGCGCACCCACTCGCGGATCTCGCGCTCTTCGTCGCTGAGGTTCAGGTCCATCGGTTCACCTTTGTCTTGTCGGGGAAACTACGAGCGGGCGAACTGCGCACGCAGCTCACGCTTGAGCACCTTGTGGCTCGGGCCGAGCGGCATCTCCTCGACGAGCTCGACCAGGCGGGGGTACTTGTGGCGGCCCAGCTGCTCCCGTGCCCACTCCACCAGGGCGGTGGCATCGACGGCATCGGGCGACGAAGGTACGACGACCGCGCACACCTCCTCGCCCTTCTCGGGGTCGGGTACGCCGATCACGGCCACCTGGGCCACACCGGGACAGCGCATGAGGACCTCCTCGACCTCGCGCGGGTACACGTTGAAGCCGCCGCGGATGATCAGGTCCTTCTTGCGATCCACGATCGAGATGAAGCCGTCCTCGTCCTTGCGCCCGATGTCACCGGTGCGGAACCAGCCGTCCACGACGGCCTGCGCCGTCGCCTCGGGGTTGTCGAGGTACCCGGCGAAGACGTTGTGGCCGCGGATCACGATCTCGCCGAGCTCCCCGGCGCCGAGCAGGACGATGCTGTCGTCCACCGCCTCGTCGGCGATCTCGACCTCCACGCCCCAGATCGGGTGGCCGACCGTGCCCGCGCGGGTGCCGAACCACGGCTGGTTCACGGTCGCCGTCGGGGAGGTTTCCGAGAGGCCATAGCCCTCGTACACGGTGGTGTCGAAGACCGACTCGAACTTCTCGAGCACCGCCACCGGAAGCGACGCTCCGCCGGAGATGCAGTCGCGCAGACGCGGCAGCTCGGCGGCCGACCCCGCTGCCTCGAGCAGCTGGACGTACATGGTCGGCACACCGAAGAACAGCGTCGCGGCCTCGCGGTGCATGATCTGGATCGCTCCGGCTGCGTCGAAGCGCGGCTGCAGCAGCAGCGTGGCCCCGACCCGGAACGTGGAGTTCATCGACACCGTCTGCCCGAACGTGTGGAACAACGGCAGACATCCCATGACGATGTCGTCCCGGCGGATCGGGTTGGCGTCGAACGCGTTCACGGTCGAGTTCAGCACCAGGTTGAGATGGGTGAGGACCGCGCCCTTGGGGCGGCCCGTCGTACCGCTGGTGTAGAAGATCACCGCAGGGTCCTCGGCCTCGCGCGTCGTGAAGGTCCGCACCTCCTCGACCCCGGCGCCGAGCCCCTCCACCGGCAGCGCCTCCGCACCGGCAGCGGACGCGGCGTGCGCGGCGACGGAGGCGTACCCCGCCTCGTAAAGCAGGAGCTCGGCACCGGAGTGCGACAGGATGTACGCCGCCTCGTCGGCGTTGAGCAGGGTCGGGACCGGAACCACCACGCCGCCGGCCGCGAGGATGCCGTAGTACCCGCGCACGAAGTCCACGACGTTCGGCGCCAGCAGGCCCACCCGCGAGCCCGGCCCGATCCCTCGTTCCTGGAGGGCTGCCGCGCAGCCACGGGCATCGCGCCACAGATCCGCGTAGCTGAGCCGGAGGTCGCCCTCCACGACGGCGAGCTTGTCCGGCACACGACGGGCCGACTCGGCGAGCACGGAGGCGAGTGACAGCGAGGTCATGGATCAGCCCGCCGGCTTGACGTCGGGGATGCCGTTGGCGGGCGGTGCGTCGTCGCCCTGGCCGGAGGTGTCCTCCTTGATCGGCGCGTCACCGGTGTCGGTCACCAGCACGGGCGTCAAAGGCTTGCTCACACCGCCCTCGAGCTGGACGATCCGCATCCCGGAGATCCCCATGTGGCTCTCCTCGGAGAAGCGGAACGGAGCCAGCTCGGGGCCGGCAGTGGAGGGGTCCCAGTTCTCGACCGCCTTCACGATGCTCTCCCGGGTCGGGTTCTCACCCGCTGCCTGCAGGGCCTGGACGAACGCGTAGGCCTTGGCCATGCCGTACACGCGGTAGTTGGTCAGGTCGCCCTTGCCGCCGTTCTCGTCCCACACCTTCTGCCACAGCTTGACCCACGGGTCGTCCGTGGAGTCGACACCCGAGATGTACTCGGTGGTGAGTACGCCGTCGAGCGGGCTGGCGCCGTCGACCTTGCCCTCGGAGAACTTGGACAGCAGCGAGCCGACGAGTGTCGGGTCGGAGCCGATGTTGGCGTAGAACCACTTCGGCTTGTAGTTGAGCTTCATGGAGACGAGCTGGCTGAGCGCGGTGTACGACGGGGTGTTGAAGCTCAGCACCAGGTCCGCGCCCTTGGCCTGAAGACCCGCGATCTGCGGAGCGACGTCCGTGTTGCCGGAGGTGTAGCGCTGCACGGCGACGATCTGCTTGTCGAGGAACTGGCGCACGCCCTTCTCACTGTCCCGGCCGAGGTCGTCGTCCTGGAGGAAGAGGCCCACCTTGGCGTCGGGCATGTTCTCGGCGACGTACTGGCCGATGATCTTGCCTTCGCTCTCGTAGTCCGGCTGCCAGCCGAAGGTGTAGGGCTTGGCCTCGACGTCGTCACCCCACTGGAGCGCCCCGGAGGAGACGAAGAGGTCCGGCACCTTCTCGGAGTTCAGGAAGTCGACGACCGCGGCGTGCGTCGGGGTTCCGAGACCACCGACCATCGCGAAGATCTGCTCCTTGAGGGCCAGCTCGTTGGTGACCTGGCTGGTGTTCGTCGGGTTGTAACCGTCGTCGCGGACCACGAACTCGATCTTCCGGCCGTTCACGCCGCCGTTCGCGTTGACGTAGTCGAAGTAGGCCTTCATACCGGTCGGGATCTCGCTGTAGCCGGGAGCGGCCACGCCGGTGAGCGGGAAGTGCGCACCGATCTTGATCGAGCTCTTGGTGATGCCCACCTCGGAGGCGGATGCTCCGCTCGCCTCACGGCTGCTGCCCGCCCCACAGGCGGCGACAACGGCCCCCGTCGTGACGACGCTGGTGACCATCGTCAGCGTCCTGGTCCATCTCTTCATCTCGTGTGCCTCCTGTAGTTACCGGCTTCTGCTGCTACGCCGCCGGCGCGGCGCAGCCGTTCATGCGGGCTTGTGCGCCTTCTCGGCTCGCGAACGCCACCACCCCCGGACGCTGCCGACGATCCCTGCAGGTGCCAGCAGGATCACGAGCACCATCGTCAGGCCGTAGACGAGTGGCGTGAGCTCGGCGGACTGGAGGTCGCTGAGGCCCAGGTCCGCGCCCACCCCGGTGACGACCTGGGGCAGGAACGTCAGCAGGGCCGCGCCGATCAGGGCTCCGAGCAGGCTGCCGAGCCCGCCGAGCACGACTGCGGTCAGCAGGGTCAGGGACAACGTGAGCGTGAACCCGCTCGGGGCGGTCAGCCGCACCGCCATCGCCATCACCGCGCCGGCCAGGCCCGCGCAGGCGGCGCTGACGAGGAACGCCAGCACTCGTGCGCGGCCGAGGTTGATCCCGGCGATCTCGGCCGCGACCTCGTCGTCCCTGACCGCCCGCCAGATCCGGCCCACCCTGCTCCGCGAGAGGTTCGCGAGCAGCACGAAGGTGACGATGAGCGAGAGCCAGCCGATGTAGGCGACGTACTTGCTGCTCGACACGTCGTGGGCGGTCAGGAAGAAGAGGATGTCGGCGAACCAGCCGGGAACCTCGGGCAGGCGGACGTTGAGCCCCTGCTCGCCGCCGAGCACGCCGTCGAAGAACAGCGCGATGCCAGGGACGGCGATGGCCAGGGCGAGCGTGGCGCCCGCCAGGTACGGGCCGTGGAGCCGCGCGGCCGCTACGCCGACCGCAGCGCCCACGACGAGAGCGACCAGGGTGGCAGCCAGGAGTACGCCGAGCACCGGGAGCACCGGCTCGGTCCCCTGGTAGAGGAGGGCGGTCGTGTAGGCGCCGATCGCCATGAAGGCACCGTGGCCGAGCGAGATCTGGCCGTTGAGTCCCGTGAGCACGGTCAGCCCGCCGGCGGCGATGCCGAGGTAGGCCATCGCGGCGAGCTGCGCGTTGCGGAAGTCGCTGGTGCCCTCGAGGACGAGGACCACGACCACGAGGCCGGCCACCGCCAGGAGAAGGTGGCGCCACAGGGTCGACTGCCACAGGGTCGACCGCCCGACCTTGGCCAGGGGCAGGGGAAGCGAGGCCATGTCACACCCTCCGCTCTGCTGCGTGGGAGAAGAGGCCACCGGGTTTGAGCAGGAGGACGAGCATGAGGATCACCAGCGATGCGAGCGCGACGAGCTCGGACCCGACGTACCCGCTGACGAAGCTCAGCGAGACACCGAGCAGCAGGCCTCCGACCACCGCACCCGCGGGGCTGTCGAGCCCACCCAGCACCGCAGCGACGAAGCCGTAGACCACGACGGAGTCCATGTACGACGGGTGCACGAGGCTGCCGCCGGCGATGAGGAGCCCCGACAGCGAGCCGACGAGCGCGGCGAGGGCCCATCCGAGGGTCAGCATCCGGCCGACTTTCACACCGAGGAGCCGGGCCACCTCCGCGTTGAACGCCGAGGCGCGCATCTTCAGGCCGAGGTCCGTGAACCGGAAGAGGGCGACGAGCAGGCCCATGACCACGAGCACGGCGACGATCGTGAAGATCCCGAAGCCGGTGAGAGCGATCCGCAGCTCACCGGCCTGGAAGCCGTGCAGCCCGAACGGCGCCGGGAAGGAGCGGTAGCGCGAGCCGAAGACGACGGCGGCAAGCGCGTGGAGCACGATGAAGAGACCGAGGGTGAGGATCACGGCGTTGATCTCGGACTTGCCCTCCACGGGGCGCACGAAGACCCGCTCGACGACCGCACCCAGGACGAGCCCGGCAACGAGCGCCGCGACGAAGCCGACCCAGTACGAGACACCCGCGTCGATGAGCACCAGCGCGACGTAGGTGGTGATCATCGCCATCGGCGCCTGGGCGAAGTTGACGATCCGCGTGGAGCGCCAGATCAGCACGAGCGCGAGCGCGAAGGCGGCGTACACGAAGCCGAGCGTCAGCCCGGTCAGTGCTGTGGTCAGGAACTGCTGCACGAGTTCTCCCCGCTGCGGTGAGGGTCCAGGGTCAGGGCTGTTTGGTCAGAATCCGAGGTACGCATGGCGGAGCTTCTCGTCCGCGGCCAGCACGTCGGCCGGCTCGTGGACGACCAGCCTGCCGAGGTTGAGCACCACCCCGAAGTCGGCGATGGACAGTGCGCTGCGGGCGTTCTGCTCGACGAGCAGGACAGTGAGCCCGTCCGACTCCACGAGCGTCTTCAGCAGGTCGAAGATCTGCGCGACGATGCGCGGTGCGAGCCCGAGCGAAGGCTCGTCGAGCAGCAGGATCTTCGGGTTCGCCATGAGAGCACGGGCGATCACGAGCATCTGCCGCTCACCACCCGAGAGGGTGTCGGCCGTGGCGTTGCGCCGGTCGCCGAGGACCGGGAAGAGCGAGTACGCCCGATCGATGTCGGCGGGCTTGGCCCTGTCGGCCCGCCCGAGGCCCCCGAGCCGGAGGTTCTCCTCGATGGTGAGCTCGGTGATCACGCCGCGACCTTCCGGCACGTGCGCCAGGCCCAGCGCCGACATCTTCTCCGCGGGCGTCCGCACGAGGTCCGTGCCGTCGAGCGAGGCCGCGCCGACGGTCGGCCGGATCAGACCGGACAGCGTCCGGAGCAGCGTGGTCTTTCCCGCGCCGTTGGCGCCGAGCACCGCGGTGATCTTCCCCTTGGGCGCGGAGAACGAGACGTGGTCCAGCGCGGTCACCGGGCCGTAGGTGGTCGTCAGCTCGTGTACGTCGAGCATGTTCACCGCCCTTCCTCGGCGAGAAGGCCGGCCGACTGGTGCGACACCTCGTTGCCGAGGTAGGCGGCGAGCACCGACGGGTCGTTGCGCACCTCGTCGGGTGCCCCGCGGGCGATGACCTTCCCGAAGTCGAGCACGACGATGTGGTCACACACGCTCATGACGAGGTCCATGTGGTGCTCCACGAGCATCACCGACATCCGGCCGGCGAGGCCCCGGATCAGCTCGCCCAGCTCGCTCATCTCGTCGTTGGACAGCCCGCTCGCCGGCTCGTCGAGCAGCAGCAGCTCGGGGTCGCTGACCAGGGCCCGGGCGAGCGCGACCCGCTTGCGGATCGCATAGGGCAGGCTCGAGGGGAGGCGCCCGGCGTACTCGGCGATCCCCAGCTCGGCCAGGACCTCCATCGCGCGGTCACGCAGCGCCCGCTCGTCCTTCGTGCTGCGAGGGAGGGCGAGGAGCCCGGAGAAGAGGCCCGCCTTGGCGTGGCGGTCGGCGCCGACCATGACGTTCTCCACCACCGCCATCCGGTCGAACAGCCCGAGCCCCTGGAGAGTGCGCCCGATGCCGAGGCCGGCGAGCTGGTGCGGGCGGAGCAGGCCGAGCTCACGTCCCTGCCAGGTGAGGCGGCCGGTGTCCGGCTGGACGAACCCGCAGGCCACGTTGAACAAGGTGGTCTTGCCCGCACCGTTGGGGCCGATCACGCCGAGCACCTGGTTGGGGAGGACGTCGAGCGCGACACCACTCAGCGCGACGATGCCGCCGAAGCTCACCTCGACGTCGGACATCGTGAAGGTGGCGGGGGTGGTGCCCATCTGAGGCTCCCTCGTGTGGCAGATGTGACGGGCACCACCTTGGTCGCTGCGCACAGAAACGGATATGGGCGGACTGCACAAATTGACTCGTGCTAACCGCCCCAAGATGCGCATCTGGGTTGTTCCGACTGTGCGCTGAGTGCGAACCTGTCCGGTATGGACCAGCCGCGGGCGACGAACGGCTCGACGTCGACCCGCGCCCAGGAGCAGGTGGATGCCACTCTCGAGCGACAGATCCAGCTCGCCTGGGCCTCGCTCATCGACCGCGCCGATGCGATCGCCGACGACATCTCGTTGACCCTTCTGGAGAAGGGCAGGGAGTGGTACGACAAGGCGGGCGACGACCTTCGCGCCGATGTCCGTGCCAGCACCCGCGAACACATCCGACGCGGCATCCTCACCATGGCGGGCCGCCGGGAGCCGGGCAAGAAGGCCACCGACGTGTGGCGGGAGACCGGGCGTCGCCGTGCGCGCCAGGGCGTGCCCATGGAGCTGGTGCTCAACGCCTACAGCCTGGGCACACGAGTGCTGTGGGAGGCGCTGCTCGAGCAGGGCGCCCGGCAGGACCTGGGGGTGGACGACCATGTGCTGCTGATGGCCGGCCAGCGGATCTGGAACGCGCTCGACGTGCAGAACGCCGTTCTCGTCGAGTCCTACCGCCGCGAGTCCGCCCGCCTGCAGCGGCGCGACCTGCAACGCCAGCAGAGCTTCCTCGACGGCCTCGTCGAGGGCCGGGGCGCGGACCCGCAGTTCGCAGTCGAGGCCGCCGAGACGCTGGGCGTGGCCGTCGACGAACCCGTCGCCTGTGTCGTGGCCCCGTTCGACGAGTCGCTCGACGAACCGCTGAGGGCCCCTGACGACCGGTTGGAACGCGCTGGCCGCATCTCGCACTGGCACATCCGCGGCGGCGCCTACTTCGGGCTCGTCCCGTTGGGCGACGCGGACGCCGCCGGTCTCGTCGATCTCCTCTCCCCGCTCGCGGCGGGTCGTGCGGGGGTCGCGGTGTCAGCCGACGGCATCGGTGGGTTCGCCTCGGCCTACCTCCTCGCGACGCGAGCCGCCCAGACCGTCCCCCGTGGTCACCCCCAGGTCGTCTCGGTCGTCGACCGGCTGCCCGAGGTGCTGCTCAACGGGAGCCCTGAGGTGGCGTCGCTGGTCGTGGAGGAGTCCGTCGGGCCGTTGCTCGCGCAGCCCCAGCACCAGGCCGACCTGCTCGTCGAGACCTTGCGGGCGCTGCTCCAGCACAACGG
>DATGYO010000066.1:0-40738 GCA_035297905.1 Nocardioidaceae bacterium | reverse complement strand
CCACGGCTCCCGGACGATCTGCTGGGTGTCGGTGAGCGAGCACAGCTTCCGGCTGACCGTCTACCTCCCCGCCCGTGCCGAGCACACGATCGCCGAGAGCTCCCTCCCCGCCGACCTGAAGAGCCAGTTCCTGGAGGCGGCCGACGGTACGCGCACCCGTGGGATCACCGTTGTGTTGCACGACGACTCCGACATCGAGGCGGCCGACGAGCTGCTGACGCTGCGCGACCGGTTCCGCTGAGATCGCGCCCGGTTCCGGACCGGCGACCGGGTCCGGCAGCCCACGCGACATACTCGGCAGCACCCGAACTGAGGAGCTTCCCTTGCGCGCTGTCCAGGTAGTCCGGCTCGACGGTCCCTCCGGTGTGGATGTCGTCGACGTCCCAGAACCCACCGCGGAGCCGGGGCAGGTCCTCGTGGAGGTGCACGCGGTCGGGGTCAGCTTCCCGGACCTGCTGCTCTCGGCGGGTCAGTACCAGCTCAAGCCCGAGCCGCCCTTCCAGCTCGGCGTGGACTTCGCCGGTGTCGTACGCGAGGCGCCGGAGGGCTCCGGCTTCTCCGCCGGCGACCGGGTGGCCTGCGTGCTCCCGTACGGCGGAGGTGCCGACGTCGTGGCGGTCGGGCCCGAGAGCGTCTTCCCCCTCCCCGACGCGATGAGCTTCGAGCAGGGCGCGGCGCTGCCCATGAACTACCTCACCGCACAGTTCGCCCTCGCGACGCGCGGCCAGGTCCAGGAGGGCGAGACCGTCCTGGTGCACGGCGCCGCCGGCGGGGTCGGCACCGCGACGATCCAGGTTGCCAAGGGGTACGGCGCCCGGGTCATCGCCGTGGTCTCCACGGAGGAGAAGGCCCAGGTCGCCGAGGCGGCCGGAGCCGACGAGGCCGTCTTGGTCGACGGCTTCCTCGCCTCGGTCAAGGAGCTCACCGGGGGCCGCGGAGTCGACGTGGTGGTCGATGTCGTCGGCGGCGACCTGATGACCGACTCCCTGCGGTGCCTCGCACCGCTCGGTCGGGTGCTGGTCGTCGGCTTCACGGCAGGGGCGATCCCCGAGGTGAAGGTGAACCGGCTGCTGCTGAACAACGTCGACGTCCGGGGCGTCGGCTGGGGCGCCTACGCGATGGTGCGGCCCGGGTTCATGCGCAAGCAGTGGGACGAGCTGGTGCCGATGATGGAGACCGGCACGATCGACCCGCCGATCGGGAGGACGTACCCGCTCGACGAGGTCCGGACGGCGCTCACCGACATGGCCGAGCGGCGCGCCACCGGCAAGCTGGTCCTCTCCCTGCGCTGAGCGCCGGGTGCGGGTCAGTCCTCGAGGTCGGCGTACTCCGGGTGCTTCTCGACGTAGCCCTTGATGAACTCGCACTTGGCGCTGAGCCTCATCCCGCGCCTGCGCACGTCGTCGAGCGCACCCCGGGCAAGCGACGAGCCGACGCCCTGTCCTTCGAAGGCGTCGTCCACCTCGGTGTGGGTGAAGATGCGGACGACGCCGACGTCCTCGTACTCCGCGAACCCGGCGACGACACCCGCGTCGGTGGACGCTTCGTAGCGGCGCAGGTCGGTGTTCTCCTGGACGGTCACGTCAGTCTGTTCGCTCATGGCCGGGTTGTACCCACGACCCGGCGAGGAAACCTCCGGAGGCTGCCTCATCCCCTCCGCATTGACTATTGCCCGGGCCGAGCAAGGCGGAGAAACCTGAGGTTCGACCGGTGGCGCCACCGGGGCGCTGCCCCATCCGAAGGGGGTAGATCGTGTACGCACGTTCCACCACACTTCACGCCCAGCCCGGCTCCCTCGACGCCGGCATCGCGAACTTCCGCGACGAGATCCTGCCAGCGCTTCGGGACATGGAGGGCTTTGTCGGGGCGTCCCTGCTCGTCGACCGCGAGTCCGGGATGTGCATCGTCACGGCCAACTGGGCCACTCCGGAGGCTCGCCAGGCCAGCGCGGAGAAGGTCCGCCCGCTCCGGGACCAGGCCGCCAGGATCCTCAACGCGGAGGCCGTCGAGGTCAACGAGTGGGAGATCGCCGTCATGCACCGCGACCACCGCGCCCCCGAGGGAGCCTGTGTCCGAGCCACGTGGGCGAAGGTCGACCCCGCTGGGGCGGACCGGGCGGTCGACATGTGGAAGCTCGTCGTCCTGCGCAAGGCCGAGGCGTTGGAGGGGTTCTGCAGCGCCAGCATGATGACGGACCGTGCCTCGGGTCGTTCCGTCGCCACCATCACGTTCGACAGCAAGGAGGCGCTCCAGCGGAGCCGCGAGCAGGCGGCGAACATCCGAGCGGGTGCGGTCAAGGAGATCGGCGCCGAGATCCTCGACGTACGTGAGTTCGAGCTGGCGGTGGCGCACCTGGACGCGCCCGAGCTGGTCTGACCGGGAGCTGGCCGCGGGCGCGCGCACTCGCGCCCGCGGCCATCGCGTCAGCTGAACCGGCCGCGACGCGTCGCCGATCCGGTCGCAGCCGAGGGCGCCGGGGTTAAGGTGGCGGGCGTGACGATCCTCGACGACGCCAAAGACGGCATGAACCCCCGCATCCGGCCCCAGGACGACCTCTTCGGGCACGTGAACGGCACCTGGTTCGAGACCGCTGAAATCCCCTCGGACCGCTCTGCGTGGGGTCCCTTCGTCCAGCTCTCCGACCAGTCAGAGGAGCGGGTCCGGGACATCGTTGAAGACCTGGCGGACGCCGCTCGTCAGAATCAAGGGGGCGACAACGGGAAGAAGATCGGCGACCTCTACGCGAGCTTCATGGACGAGCAGCGCGTCGAGGAGCTCGGCTTCGACCCGATCCGGGACATGCTCGCTGATGCGGCCAACGTCGCCGACACCAGCGAGCTCCTCCACTTCGTGGGAGAGCTCGAGCGGCTCGGCGGCGGTGGGCTGTTCGGGTCCTACGTCGACACGGACGACCGGAACTCCGACCGCTACATCCTCAACGTCCTCCAGGGCGGCCTCGGGCTCCCCGACGAGTCGTACTACCGCGAGGAGAAGTTCGCCGAGATCCGGGAGAAGTACCTCGCGCACCTCACCCGGATGTTCTCGCTCGTCGGCCGCGACGACGCCGCGCAGGCGGCCCGGGTCGTGCTCGACGTCGAGACCCGGCTCGCGCAGGGCCACTGGGAGCGTGCGGAGACGCGAGACGTCCTCAAGACCTACAACCTCACCCCGGTCGACGAGCTGACGAAGCTCGCCCCGAACGTCGACTGGGCCGCGTGGCGCGAGGGGCTCGGCGGCGCCGAGCAGGTGCTCGCCGAGACGGTGGTCCGTCAGCCGAGCTACCTGACGCACCTCTCGACGGCCCTCGAGGAGATCCCGATCGAGCAGTGGCGCGAATGGCTCGCGATCCGGGTCGTCCGGCGCGCCTCGCCGTACCTCTCCTCGGCCTTCGTCGAGGAGAACTTCGACTTCTACGGCCGCACCCTGAGCGGCACCCCCGAGCTGCGGGCCCGCTGGAAGCGCGGCGTCTCGCTGGTCGAGGGCGCGCTCGGAGAGGCCGTCGGAGAGGAGTACGTCGCGCGCCACTTCCCGCCGAGCTCGAAGGCGAAGATGGACGAGCTCGTCGCGAACCTGATCGAGGCCTACCGACGCAACATCGCGGCCCTGGACTGGATGGGCGAGGAGACGAAGGAGCGTGCCTTCGAGAAGCTCGAGACCTTCAACCCGAAGATCGGGTACCCGAAGAAGTTCCGCGACTACTCCTCGCTCGAGATCCGCCACGACGACCTGATGCTCAACGTCGAGGCGTCCGCGGCCTTCGAGACCGATCGCCAGCTGAACAAGATCGGCTCGCCGGTAGACCGCGACGAGTGGTTCATGCTGCCGCAGACGGTCAACGCCTACTACAACCCGGGCACCAACGAGATCTGCTTCCCCGCGGGCATCCTGCAGAAGCCGTTCTTCGACCCCGAGGCCGACCCGGCCGAGAACTACGGCGGGATCGGCGCGGTCATCGGCCACGAGATCGGCCACGGCTTCGACGACCAGGGCTCGCAGTACGACGGGGTCGGGAACCTCAACGAGTGGTGGACCGAGGCCGACCGCGCCGCCTTCAAGGAGCGCTCGGACAAGCTCATCGAGCAGTACAACGCCTTCGAGCCGCGCGACCTGCCCGGCGAGAAGGTCAACGGTGCGCTGACCGTGGGCGAGAACATCGGCGACCTCGGCGGGCTGACCATCGCGCACAAGGCGTACCTGATCAGCCTCGGCGACCAGCCGATGCCCGAGCACGACGGCCTGACCGGGTCGCAGCGGGTGTTCCTGAACTGGGCGCACGTGTGGCGCACCAAGCGGCGCAAGGAGCAGATGCAGCAGTTCCTGACCGTCGACCCGCACAGCCCGGCGGAGTTCCGCGCGAACATCGTGCGGAACCTCGACGAGTTCCACGAGGCCTTCGACACCAGCCCCGGCGACGGCCTCTGGCTCGACCCCGAGGACCGCGTCCGCATCTGGTGACCCCGCGGTCCCCGGCGCGGACTCGGCGGCGGTTCCCAGGGCACCGCGATAAAGCGCCAATTCCGGGGTAAACACCTCGCGGGACGTGAACGCGTTGTACCGGGAAGCGCCCGCGCGCGTCGGTGCGTCTTTACACTTGAGGCACTCGGGTGCAGGGATCGTCCCCGAGGTCTGAGGGGGAGTCGATGGCGGTACGTCGGACGAGGTCCGAGTCCTTGCCTGCCCGCGGCATCGCCGTGGGCGCCGTACTCCTGCTCCTGAGCCCCCTCGCAGCCTGCCGCGACGAGACCACCGCGTCGCCCCGGGCCACAGCCAAGGAGCTGGCGTCGAGCGCCCCCTCCGGCAACAGCTCGGCAGGCGTCCCGTCGAGCCCCTCGGTCCCCTCCGGAGCGGGCTCACCCACGCCGGCTGAGACTCCGGGTCAGGGCGCCACGGATCCCGCACCCGGCGGATCGACGAGCAAGAAGCCGAAGGTCCTCCAGGGCGGTGGTTTCGCCTCCGCCGTGCCCGGCAGCGACGCCCCCGACCGCAAGGTCGACGTCGGTCCGCAGTACGCCGTGAGCGAGGGCCTCGACATCAAGGAGGTCGAGCGGCTCGTCAAGGCGGTCGAGAAGATCGCGAAGGAGCAGCGGGTGGGACAGCCGCTGGCGACGGTCGGCTCCGTCGCGGGTGCCGTCGGCACGTTCAGCTACCGCTGGTTCGCCGACGGCTCGGTCCAGCCCGACCCGTCCTGGGTGGCGGCGAACATCAGGACCGAGGCCGTGCCGATCCTGGGCAACGTCACCGGCCACAAGGTGCTCTTCCCGCAGCTCCGCGGCGCGCTGAACGAGGTCGTCGCACGCGGCCTCGCCGACCAGATCGACCCCTCGCAGTTCGGCGGCTGCTATGTCCCTCGCTTCATCGCGCACGACCCGAGCAAGGGCCTCTCCCTGCACACATGGGGCATCGCGGTCGACCTGAACGTCCCGGGCAACCAGCGCGGCACCTTCGGCCAGATGAACCGTGACGTGGTCGCGATCTTCAAGAAGTGGGGCTTCGCCTGGGGCGGTGACTGGAGCTACACCGACCCCATGCACTTCGAGCTGAACCGGATCGTCAGAGCTCGCTGACGGCCGCGAGTGCGGGCCGGGTCAGAGTGCCCCCTCGACCGCCTCGACCAGGCGCGGGTCCTCGGGCACGACGCCCGGGCTGAACCGCGCCACGACCGAGCCGGACCCGTCCACGAGGAACTTCTCGAAGTTCCACTGGACGTCCCCGGTGCGGCCCTCCTCGTCGGGGGTCTCGACCAGGGCCGTGTAGATCGGGTGCCGGTCCTCGCCGTTGACCTCGATCTTCTCGGTCATCGGGAAGGTGACCCCGTACGTCGACGAGCAGAACTCCGCGATCTCCTCGGAGGTCCCGGGCTCCTGGCCGCCGAACTGGTTGCACGGGACGCCGACGACGGTGAAGCCCTGGTCGGCGTACTTCTCGTGCAGCGACTCGAGGCCTGAGTACTGGGGGGTCAGTCCGCACTTCGAGGCGACGTTCACGAGCAGTGCGGGACGACCACCGGTGATCTCGCCGAGAGTCGAGGAGGACCCGTCGAGGCGGGCGATGGGAGTGTCGAGAAGGCTCATGCGGGCCAGCCTTGCACACCGCCTGAAGCGGTGCGGATCAGGTTGACTCGGCCGGGACGCCGGGGCTTTCGAGGGCCGCGAGAGCCATCTGCTCGAGCATCGACCGCATCTCGTCCTCGGACAGCAAGGCGCTGTGCGGCGTGGAGTTGAGCAGGCCGAAGACCGCGTGCGCCATCGCGCGCCCTCGGTCGGCGGGCAGGCCGCGATGGAGCGCCCTGAGCTGGTCGACCCACAGCTCGACGTACCTGCGCTGAAGCTCCCGCACCTGCTCCCGCGCGTCGTCAGGGAGGGAGGCCCAGTCGCGGTCCTGCACGATGATCAGGGCCTTGTTGTTCAGCGCGAAGTCGATGTGCCAGTTCACCAGAGCGTGCAGCGCCTCGCGGGGCTCGTCGGCCTCGCGTACGCGCTCACGACCGACCTCGAGCAGCTCCTCGCTGATGGACACCAGCATCTCGGCGAGCATCGCGTCCTTGGACGGGAAGTGCCGGTAGAGCGCCGGCCCGGAGATACCGCACGCCGCCCCGAGGTCGGCCACCGATACGCCGTGGAAGCCGCGTTCGGCGAAGAGCGCAGCGGCAGTAGCGAGGATCTGCTCCCGACGGCCACCCATGCGGCCCACGATAGAGCACGAGGTTAGTGCTCGTTCACATTCCTGCCGTGCGTCCTCGCGGGCAGGATCACGCCTCGGCCGGTCCGGCGGCCGTGCGGCGGCTGAGCTGCCGCGACACCTGGGCCTCTGCGCGACCTCTGAGCTGCTGGAGCCGGGTGACCGGCAGCCGCTCGAGGCGCAGCTCGACGCTCTCGCGAGGTGTGGCCCCGAACGTCTGCTTGAACCGCTCGAGCGCCGCGACACCGCCCGACTGGCCGAAGTCGTAGTACCGGCACCCCGCCTCGCAGGCCTGCTCGATGGCGAGGCGCTGGAGCAGCACGTTCGCCCGCAGCGGACCGGCCACCTCCTTGCGGCTGTATCCGCGCCAGTAGGTGGCGTGGTCGCCGTGGGCCAGCGTGATGATGCCGGCCACCGCCTCGCCGTCGTACGCCGCGACCCACACGCGGCAGTGGTCCTGGAGCATCTCGGCGACCGTCTGGAACTTGCTGAGCGGCTCCCTACGACGGGCCAGCGCGAGCGCGACGCCGCGGGGGAGGCCGGACTCCTGCGCCCGGCGCTCGGTCCACTCGAGGTACAGGTCGTAGAACACCTGGACCGACCCTGAGCCGGTCCCGCACTCGACCGTGAGCCCGGAGCGTTCCGCCTTGCGCACGGCCCGACGAACAGACGACTGGAACCGTTCCCCGAAGACCTTCTCGAAGCCCCCGGAGAGGTCGAGCACCTCGCTGCGGCGCGGGATCGTGAGCACGCCGGGCAGGTGAGCGGCGCGCCAGCGGTCCGCGGTGTGATGGCTCCCGGTCAGCCGGGTGCTGACCGCCCTCGACCGCCGCAGGTCGGTGAGGACGTGGCGAAGGTCGGAGTCCCGAAGCCCTCCGGAGGCGAGCACGCCGCCTGCTCCGAAGCTCGCGTGGTGGCTTGCGTCGAAGGCGAGCCCTGCGACCGGCTCCCGACGAGCCAGGGGCAGCACCAGCCGCCGCCCGTCGGGGAGCTGGTAGAGCCGGCTCACGTCGGTGGCCCGACCGGTCTGCAGCACCGCCTCGAACCAGGCGGGGGCCTGTTGGATCGTGGCGTCAGGATCCGACGCGAGCACCTCGACCCAGGCGTCTCGAGGTGCCGGGCTGATGACACGCACCGGGCCGGCGGCGTCGCTCGCTCTGCGATGTGCCCCCATGACCCCAAGTTAGGGACGTCGCTGGCGTATTGCATGGAAAATGCAGATTTCCGACCGTGCCGCGGTTCGAGCGGCGGAGCACGCTCGGCCGCGGAGACGCGATGACGGCTGGACCGCGGCCGGCCGCGTTGGACGTCGATGTTATCGATCGTTAACATCGACCCGATGCCGACTACGGAGGTGGCGGGTGGCCGCGACAGGGTTGCGTGAGCTGGTCGAGGACCTGCGCGAGCGGGTCGCGCAGGTGCGCCTGGGCGGCTCGGAGTCCGCACGCGCGAAGCACCTCGAGCGCGGCAAGCTGCTCGCACGCGACCGGGTCGACCGGTTGCTCGACCCGGGCAGCCCGTTCCTGGAGCTGAGCCCGCTCGCGGCGACGGAGATGTACGGCACCCCTGCGGGTGGGCCCGACGCCGTACCTTCCGGAGGGATCGTCACCGGGATCGGCCGGGTGAGCGGTCGCGAGTGCGTGATCGTCGCGAACGACGCCACCGTCAAGGGCGGGACCTACTACCCGATCACGGTCAAGAAGCACCTGCGTGCGCAGGAGGTCGCGCGGGCGAACCGGCTGCCCTGCATCTACCTCGTCGACTCCGGCGGCGCCTTCCTGCCGATGCAGGACGAGGTCTTCCCCGACAAGGAGCACTTCGGCCGCATCTTCTTCAACCAGGCCAACCTCTCGTCCCAGGGCATCCCGCAGGTCGCCGCGGTGATGGGCTCGTGCACGGCCGGCGGCGCCTACGTCCCCGCGATGTCCGACGAGACGGTGATCGTGAAGGAGCAGGGCACGATCTTCCTAGGCGGCCCGCCCCTGGTGAAGGCCGCGACAGGTGAGGTCGTCACGGCCGAAGAGCTCGGCGGTGGCGACGTGCACGCCCGCAAGTCGGGCGTCGTCGACCACCTCGCGGCCGACGACGCAGAGGCGCTCGCGATCGTCCGGTCGATCGTCGCCACGTTCGAGCGCCCGGTTCCCCCCTCGCTCGAGCAGCGGCCGCCGGAGGAGCCGGTCGACGACCCGAACGGTCTGTACGACGTGGTGCCGACAGACTCGCGCACCCCGTACGACGTGCGCGAGGTGATCACGCGCATCGTCGACGGCTCGCGCTTCCACGAGTTCAAGGCGTTGTACGGCGAGACGCTGGTCTGTGGTTTCGCGCGGATCTGGGGCTACCCGGTGGGGATCGTCGCGAACAACGGCATCCTCTTCAGCGAGTCGAGCCTCAAGGGCGCGCACTTCATCGAGCTGTGCAACCAGCGGGGCATCCCGCTGGTGTTCCTCCAGAACATCACCGGGTTCATGGTCGGCCGGGAGTACGAGAACGGCGGCATCGCCCGTGACGGCGCCAAGCTGGTCACGGCAGTCGCCTGCTCCGTCGTACCGAAGTTCACCGTCGTGATCGGCGGGTCGTTCGGCGCCGGCAACTACGGCATGTGCGGACGCGCCTACGACCCGCGCTTCCTCTGGATGTGGCCGAACGCCCGGATCTCCGTGATGGGCGGCGAGCAGGCGGCCTCCGTGCTCGCGACCGTTCGCCGCGACGGCATCGAGGCCAAGGGCGGCGAGTGGACCCCTGAGGACGAGGAGGCCTTCAAGGCCCCGATCCGCGAGCAGTACGAAGAGCAGGGCTCGCCGTACTACTCGACCGCCCGGCTCTGGGACGACGGCGTGATCGACCCGCTCGACACCCGTCGGGTGCTCGGCATGGGTCTCGCCGCCGCCGCCAACGCTCCGATCCCCACGCCGTCCTACGGCATCTTCCGGATGTGAGAAACGTGAGCCTTCCGACCACTCGTTCCAGCGGTGTTCCTTCGGGCGACGCCCACCGTCCCCTCTCGACTCTCCTGGTCGCGAACCGTGGAGAGATCGCGATCCGCATCATCCGGGCCGCCCGCGAGCGTGGCCTGCGAACGGTCGCGGTGTACTCCGACGCCGACCGCGGCGCCCCGCACGTCCGTGCGGCCGACGTGGCGGTGCGCATCGGCCCGACACCGGCCTCCGAGTCGTACCTGAACATCGACGCGATCATCGAGGCCGCCCGCCGGACCGGGGCGGACGCGGTCCATCCCGGCTACGGGTTCCTGTCGGAGCGGGCTCCCTTCGCGCGGGCCGTCGTCGAGGCGGGGCTGACCTTCGTCGGCCCGAGCGCCGAGGTCATGGACAAGATGGGCCGCAAGGACCTCGCCCGCGAGATCGCCATCGCGGCCGGAGTGCCCGTCGTGCCGTCCGCCGAGCTCCGCGGCGACGACGTGGACGCCTCGGTCGTGGGCTACCCGCTCCTCGTCAAGGCCGCTGCCGGCGGCGGCGGCAAGGGGATGCGCATCGTCCGCGAGCCCGCTGCCTTCGCGGACGCGCTCGCCGCAGCGCGGCGGGAGGCCGCAAGCGCGTTCGGTGACGACACGATCCTGGTGGAGAGGTACGTCGAGCACGGGCGCCACGTGGAGGTACAGGTCCTCGCCGACTCCCACGGCAACGTCGTGCACCTCTTCGAGCGCGACTGCTCGACCCAGCGCAGGCACCAGAAGGTGCTCGAGGAGGCGCCGGCGCCGACCATCACCGCCGAGGTCCGGCGCGTGCTGACCGAGTCGGCCGTCGCGCTCGCGCGGGAGGTCGGCTACGTCAACGCGGGCACCGTGGAGTTCCTCGTGGCCGGCGACGAGGTGTTCTTCCTCGAGATGAACACCCGGCTCCAGGTGGAGCACCCGGTCACCGAGCTCGTGACGGGGTTGGACCTGGTCCAGCTGCAGCTCATGGTCGCGGCTGGGCAGCCCCTGCCGTTCGGCCAGGACGACGTCACGCTCAGCGGCCACGCGATCGAGGCCCGGGTATACGCCGAGGACGCGTTCAACGGCTTCCTCCCGCAGGCGGGGGTCGCGGAGCGCGTGCGCTGGTCGCCCCGGGCCCGGATCGACGCGGCGCTGGAGTCCGGCCAGGTCGTGAGCTCGTCGTACGACCCGATGCTCGGCAAGGTGATCGTGCACGGGCCGACCCGCGAGGCCGCCCGCCGCGCGCTCGTGACGGCGCTCGACGACACCGCGATCCTCGGTCTCACCACGAACCTCGGGTTCCTCCGGGGTCTGGCCGCCTCCGACGCCTTCCGCGACAACGAGATCGACACGGCCTACCTCGACACCCACCCCGACGTCGTACGCCCGGAGGGGCAGACCGAGGCGGCCGTGCTCGCGGCCTGGGCCCTGGCGACCCAGGGCATCCGCAGGGACGGTCGCGGCGGCGAGGAAGCTCTTCAGCCGTTCGGGGCCGGTGACGGCTGGCGCGTCGCCGGTCCTGCGGCCACGATCCCGGTCGAGCTGATCGTGAACGGCGACACCGTGGTCTACGAGGTGGACACGACCGGCTCGGTGAAGGTCGGTGACCGGACGTGGGTCGTCCACCCGATCGCCTCGGAGGCCGGAGTTCTCCGCCTGGAGATCGACGACCTCGTCCACGAGGCCGCCGTGCGGGTCGGGCCCCACCGCGTCGACGTCGCCCACCAGGGCAACACGCACCTGTTCGACAGGCCGGACGCCTTCGGTCCCGGCGCGAGCCATGCGGTGTCCGACGGGACGGTCGCCGCGCCCATGCCGGGCACGGTGCTCAGCGTCGCCGCTGCCGTGGGCCAGCAGGTTGCCGAGGGGGAGACACTCGGAGTGATGGAGGCGATGAAGATGGAGCTCGCCCTCAAGGCGCCGGTGGCCGGCACGGTGACCGAGGTCGGCGCCGCGGCGGGCGACCAGGTGGCGCTCGGCGCGACCCTGTTCGTCGTCGAGGCGACCGAGTGACGTCGCACGTGGTGGAGGAGGAGTAGGCATGCGCAAGCCCCAGCTGGTCCGGGACCCGAGCCTTCCCGAGCGGGTGACGATCTACGAGGTGGGACCCCGCGACGGGCTGCAGAACGAGTCGACCGTCGTACCCCTGGAGACGAAGGCGGAGTTCATCGCCCGGCTCGTCGACGCCGGCCTGCCGATCGTCGAGGTGACCAGCTTCGTCCACCCGAAGTGGGTGCCGCAGCTCGCCGACGCGGCGGAGCTGCTCGACGCGCTGGACGCGCTCAGCGCTTTCGACACCGACGCGCTCCCGATGCCGGTCCTCGTGCCGAACGAACGCGGCCTCGACCGCGCCATCGAGAAGGGCGTGAAGCACATAGCGATCTTCGGCAGTGCGACCGAGACCTTCGCCCAACGCAACCTCAACCGCAGCCTCGACGAGCAGTTCGAGATGTTCGAGCCGACCGTACGACGCGCCCGCGACGAAGGCATGGACGTCCGGGCCTACGTCTCCATGTGCTTCGGCGACCCGTGGGAGGGTGACGTCCCGATCGACCAGGTCGTGTCGGTGGGCAAGCGGCTGTTCGACCTCGGCGCCTCCCAGCTCTCGTTGGGCGACACGATCGGAGTCGGTACGCCGGGCCACGTGACCGCCTTGCTCCGCGCGTTCAACGACGCCGGGCTGTCCAACGGCCAGCTCGCGATGCACTTCCACGACACCTACGGCCAGGCGCTGTCGAACACCCAGGCGGCGCTGCGGGCCGGCATCACCACGTTCGACGCGTCCACCGGCGGACTCGGTGGCTGCCCCTACGCCGAGAGCGCGACCGGCAACCTGGCCACCGAGGACCTGGTCTGGATGCTCGACGGGCTGGGCGTCGAGACCGGCGTCGACCTCGCGAAGCTGGTCGACACCAGCGTCTGGATGGCCGAGCAGCTCGGCCGGCCCAGCCCCTCGCGGGTCGTCTCAGCACTGTCGGGGGGCTGACCGACCCGCGACCCGTGTGGGGCACAATCCCTGCATGAACCGTGTCGTCTACCTGCACATCGGCGCGCCGAAGACCGGCACGACCTACCTGCAGGACCGGCTGGGCGCGAACGCCGACAGCCTTGCCGAGTACGGCATCCACTTCCCGCGAGGACCTCTCGGCCGCGACCCCGGCCACACCCACTTCCGCGCAGCCCTCGACCTCCTGGAGGAGGACTGGGGCGGCCCGTCAGGTCACGCCGAGGGGTACTGGGACGCGCTCATGCGCAAGGTCCGCCGCAGCCGCGGCACGGTGATCATCAGCCACGAGATCCTCTCCGCGGCACCGGCCGACAAGGTCGCGAAGGCGATGTCCGACCTGGGCGGCAGCGACGTGCACGTCGTCTTCTCCGCCCGCGACCTCGCCCGCCAGCTTCCGGCCGTGTGGCAGGAGAGCATCAAGCAGGGAAGGCGGTGGACCTTCAAGAAGTTCCTCGAGGCCCATCAGCAGGACGACGACCTGTGGTTCTGGCGCTCGCAGTGCCTGCCGAAGGTGCTCAGCCGGTGGGGCGCCGGGCTGGAGCCGGACCACGTGCACCTGGTCACGGTCCCGCAGCCGGGGGCGCCTCGGGACCTGCTGTGGCAGCGGTTCTGCACGGTCTTCGGGATCGACCCGGCCTGGGCCCCGAAGGAGAGCGACCGGGTCAACCCCTCGATGGGGGTCGCCGAGACCGCGCTGATCCGAAGGCTGAACCGGCGCCTGGCCCACCAGGGACTCAGCGAGCACCACCACACCACGCTGGTCCGGGAGATGCTCGTCCACCAGAACCTCGCCAACCGTGAAGGTCGCAGGGCGACCCTCCCACCGGAGCTCTATCCGTGGGCGCAGGAGATCTCCGAGCGCTGGATCGAATGGGCCGAGGGCTCGGGCATCGACGTGGTCGGTGACGTCGAGGACCTATGCCCTCTTCCACCTCCGGCGGACGAGGCGTGGGAGGACCCCGACCGGCCCAGTCAGCGCGAGGTCATCGGCGCGGCGCTCGACGCCCTCGTCGCGATGACCGAGGAAGCTGCGAACCGCCCGGACCCCAACGACCAGCTCACCGCCAGGATGAGTCGCGCCGCCAAGCGCTTCCGCGGCAGCTGAGTGGCGTCAGCGCAACGTGCGTGGGAGGAGCTCCCGGTCCGCGTAGCGGCCGATCTTCCACGTGGAGAACCCGTCGGCGCCCGCGCCGAAGAGGCCGCCCACGACGGGGACCCGCCGACCCACGGTGACGGCCACGCGCTTTCCGGCCACCTTGGTCAGCAGCTCCGAGGTGACCTCCGCGGCGAGCACCTTGTCGAGGTGCGGGTCGTGCGCGGGTGCAGTGGCGATCGCCATCGGCGGCGCAGGAAGCTTCTTCTTCTTGACCAGCGAGCGCACGGAGTCCTCACCGAGCATGCAGGCGAGCACGGCGTTGTGGACGCGGGGGTCCTTGAGGTCGTAGCCCCTCAGGTGCGCGATGCCCGCCACCATCCGGCACTGCAGCATCGCGAGTCCGGCGATGTTCGCGGGGATGGTCACGGCAGCGGTGACGATGCCGCCGAGGTTCGTCGCGAACCCCTGAGCGCCTGCGTAGCGGACGTGGTTCTCGATCACCTCGTGGATCGCCGCGTCGACGTCGCCGCGCTGCTCCTCGAGCTGCTTGTCCGCGGCCGATGCGGCGCCCGGCAGCGGGCCGACTCCGTGGATGGCGCGTGACAGCGCCTCGTGCACGAAGTTCGCGGTGAGCTCGGGCGCCATCCTCTGCACCTGGGGCGCGAGCGCCTTCCCGAGCGAGCCACCGATGCTCATGTGTCCTCCTGTGTCGCCGGTCTGACCCGCCGGCTCTTCCCTCCTGAACCCTACGACCCCCGTACCCGCGAACAAGGCCGGCGAACGTGGTCCCCGGCACACCCGCCACCCCAGGCCAGTCCCGGGGTCCCCCGGTGACACGATGGGCCGGTGCCGATCGAACCGCCACCGACGGGCTGGGAATTCCCCGAGTCCTTCCACGACGCGGACGACGACGTCGTGGGCATGGGTGCGGACCTGGAGCCCGCGACGCTGCTCTCGGCCTACCGCCACGGGCTGTTCCCCATGCCCGGGGACACGCACATGCCGATGCTCTGGTGGTCGCCCGATCCTCGCGGCATCCTGCCGCTCGACGGCCTGAAGGTCTCCCGGTCCCTGCGGGCGTCGGTACGTCGGATGGAGGTGCGTGTCGACACCGCGTTCGACGAGGTCATCCGTGCCTGCGCCGACCCGAGCCGTGACTCGGGGTGGATCGACGAGGAGATCATCGACGCCTACACCGAGCTGCACGACCTGGGCTGGGCACACTCGGTGGAGTCCTGGCAGGACGGCCGGCTCGTCGGAGGTCTTTACGGCGTGGCGATCGGCGGCCTGTTCGCGGGCGAGTCGATGTTCCACCGGGTCGCCGACGCGTCCAAGGTCGCGCTGGTCGGCCTCGTCGACCTCCTCCGGGACGAGTACGCCGACCAGCGGCTGCTCGACGTCCAGTGGTCCACGCCCCACCTGGCGTCGCTCGGCGTCGTGGAGGTGCGGAGGTCGACGTACCTCGATCTCCTGGGCTGCGCGCTCGAGCTCCCTCTGCCACGCGCCTTCGCCTGAACGGCGCAACGGGCCTACTTCAGGAGCCGCGACATCCGGCGGTCGGCGAGGAGCTTGCCGCCGGTCTGGCAGGTCGGGCAGTACTGCAGCGAGGAGTCCGCGAACGACACCTCGCGGACCGTGTCGCCGCAGACCGGGCACTTCTCGCCCGTGCGGCCGTGGACCGCGAGGTGTGACTTCTTCTCGCCCTTGAGCTCCGAGGCCGCCAGCCCGCGCGAGCGTTCGACCGCGTCGCCCAGCACGGTCCGGATCGCGTCGTAGAGGATCTCGAGCTCCTCGTCGTCGACGCTCGAAGCAGGCTTGAACGGTGACATCCGGGCGGCGTGCAACAGCTCGTCGGAGTAGGCGTTGCCGATGCCGGCGATCACCCCCTGGTTGCGGAGCACGCCCTTGATCTGGGCGCGTCCGGCATCGGTGAGGATCTGTCGGAGCACGTCGCGCGTGAACTCCTCCGCCAGCGGGTCGGGGCCGAGCCTCGCGATGCCGGGGACGTCGGAGGGCTGGTGCACGACGTAGATCGCGAGTCGCTTCTGCGTGCCGTACTCGGTGATGTCGAGGCCGGCGCCGTTGTCGAGCACGACTCTCGCGGCGAGGGGCGACTTGTTGCTCGGCTTCGGTGGCAGCTTCGGCACCTCGTCGCGCCAGCGGACCCAGCCGGCCCGCGACAGGTGGATGACCAGGTGCAGGCCCGAGGCCTCGATGTCGAGGAACTTCCCGTGCCGGGACACGTCGTCCACGAGGGCGCCGTACAGGGCGGACAGCGGCGGATCGAACGTCTTGAGCGCGCTGAACGCGGCGATGTCGACACGCGCGATCGCCCGGTCCTTGAGCCGGGTGCGCAGGTCGAGGGCGAGGGCCTCGACCTCGGGAAGCTCGGGCACGTCGCAAGCATAGGCAGCGCCGGCGGGTGACGAGCATCTTTGAAAGCGAACGGCAAACTACTGACACGGCGGTCCCGCGTGCGCAGAATGAGCACTGTGCACGGCATTTCACCGATCCCGGCGACCGGCGAGGTCTTCCTCGACGCGCGCGGTGACGGTCGAGCCCTGAGGGTGACCTGGCATCGTGAGGCCGGAGTCGTGGTCCTCTCGCTGTGGCGCGACCGCGTCTGTGCCGGCACGTTCCGCATGCCGATCGAAGAGGTGCCGGCCCTGATCAACGTGCTCCGCGACGGGCTGGAGGAGAGCTACGAGCAGGCGAGGCACTCGCTGCTCGCCAGCCTCGGTGCCTTCGATGACGAGGTCGGCTGACGAGCCTCGCGTCAGAGGGGCCGCGTGCCCGTGGCGAGGAACCAGCCGGTGAGCACCACGAAGACGATGAAGCATGCTCCGCCGATCCCCAGCGCCAGTCGGGCAACCGAGTGGAGCGCAGGGGTGTGGTCGACCTCGCCCGACCTGTAGGCGACCATGCGGATCGCACCGACCGGCAGCAGCCCGATGGCGCAGATCCCGCTGATCGCCCACACGAGTCCCGCAGCGCTCATGAGATCAATCTAAAGGCCACTAGGACTCGCTAGCGAAATCTAAGGTTTGGGCTAGATAGCGGGATACAGTCCGATCGTGGACCCCGTGAGGAACCCCTACGCCCCTGGCGCCGGTCAACGTCCGCCCGAGCTCGCCGGCCGTGACCGCGAGCTCAGACAGTTCGAGGTCACCCTCGAGCGGGTCGCGTCCGGACGCCCTGAACGCTCGATGGTCCTGTCCGGCCTGCGTGGCGTCGGCAAGACCGTGCTGCTCAATGCCCTCCGAAGCCTCGCGGTGAAGCGTGCTTGGGGGACGGGCAAGATCGAGGCCCGCCCGGAGCAGTCCCTGCGCCTACCGCTCGCTCAGGCCGTGCACGCCGCAGTGCGGGAGGTGGCTCACCGGCACCGGGACCCAGAGCGCGTCGACGCCGTGGCCGGAGTGCTCAAGTCCTTCGCGCTGCGCACCTCCATGGGTGACCGCAAGGGCGTGCGCTGGCAGCCCGCGTCCATCGGAGCGGACGTGCCCGCCGCCAAGGGCCGGGCCGACTCGGGGGACCTCGAGCTCGACCTGATCGAGCTGTTCACAGACGTGGCCGAGCTTGCCGGTGACCTCGGTGTGGGGATCGGCATCTTCATCGACGAGATGCAGGACATCGCTCCGCCCGAGCTCGCGGCCCTCTGCGGCGCGGTGCACGAGATCAGCCAGCAGGGCGCGCCACTCGTCGTGGTCGGTGCCGGCCTCCCGCACCTGCCCGTCGCGCTCTCGGCGAGCAAGTCGTACGCCGAGCGGCTCTTCCGGTACGTCGTCGTGGACCGGCTGCCGCGGGAGATGGCCGACCGGGCCCTCCTGGTCCCGGCCGGCACCGAGGACGTCGACTACGAGGACGACGCCCTCGACGAGCTCTACCGGCTCACGGACGGCTACCCCTACTTCGTGCAGGCGTACGGCAAGGTCACCTGGGACGTCGCCGTCGAGTCGCCGATCCGGATCAGCGACGTCAGCGAGGCCGCCCCCGAGGCCGAGGGTGAGCTGGCGGTCGGGTTCTTCGGCGCGCGCTACGACCGGGCCACGCCGGCCGAGCGCGACTACATGCGCGCGATGGCCGAGCTCGGCGCCGACAGCAACGACAAGGCGGTGACGACGGCGCAGGTCGCCGATGCGCTCGGCCGCAAGCCGCAGAGCCTCTCGCCGGCTCGCGACGGGCTGATCAAGAAGGGCCTCGTCTACTCCTCCGAGCGCGGCACGGTCGCCTTCACGGTGCCGCACTTCGGGAAGTTCCTGCGCGCCCAGCGAGCCTGAGCGTGTCGCGCCCGCTACCCGGCCGGTAGGCCCGGAGGTGCCACGATGGGCTTGTGCACAGCAGCGGACGCCCGCAGGTGGTGGCGCATCGGGGCGCCAGTGAGATGAACGCCGAGCACACGCTCGGTGCCTATCTCGCTGCGCTGGACGAGGGCGCCGAGGGGGTCGAGTGCGACGTACGCCTCACGGCGGACGGCCATCTGGTGTGCGTCCACGATCGGCGCGTCGACCGTACGACGAACGCCACCGGCCTGGTCTCCACGATGGAGCTCGCCCAGCTCGACGAGCTCGACTTCGCCGGCTGGAAGAACCCCTGGGCCGAGCTCGACGACGAGGCACCCGAGGTCGACATGGAGGCCCGGAAGGTCCTCACCCTTCGCAAGCTGATCGAGGCCGTCGCCGACTACGACCGGCCGATCGACCTGGCCATCGAGACGAAGCACCCCACGCGTTACGCCGGTCTGGTGGAGCGCCGTCTGGTCGAGCTGCTCGACTCCTACGGGTTGACCGGCAAGGACTCCACTGCGCGCGTGATGAGCTTCTCGTACACCGCGCTCAACCGGGTCAAGCGGCTCGCCCCCGACATCGAGATCGTGATGCTCGTCGACCGGCTCTACGCCTGGCAGCTCAGCAAGAACCTCGTGGCCGACGACTGGATCGCGGGCCCGGGCATCGACCTGCTCAGGGACAGTCCCCGGTTCCGGCGGAGCCTGATGCGAAGTGGCCGGCGGATCCATGTGTGGACCGTGAACTCGCCCGAGGACCTCGACCTGTGCGTCGAGCTCGGTGTCGAGGCGGTCATCACGGACACGCCGGGCAAGGCCATTCACCACCTGCGGAGCGTCAGGTAGACCAGCCCGAGCAAGGGTTTGGATACGGGAGAACGGGGGACGCTGATGGCCGGAGGGTTGGCAGAGAAGGGGTGGCAGCGTGGAGACACGCTCCGTGCGTAACGGCCACGCGCCCGTCACGGTGCGCGTGCCTTTTGCCGCGTCCTCGGTTGCTGTTGCACGCCGGCAGTTCAAGTCGTGGATGAGCGAGATGGGGCTTCCGCGCGAGGTCATCGAGGACGGCCGGGTCATCATCTCCGAGCTCGTCGGCAACTCGATCCGGCACGCCCAGCCGCTCTCCGACGGCACGATCCTGATCTCGTGGGGCCTCGACAACAAGGGCATCCGGCTCTCGGTGTCGGACGGCGGAAGCTCCTCGCGACCGCGAGCCCTCCACGCTCCCGCGTCAGCCCTCTCCGGCCGCGGCATGGCCATCGTCGAGACGCTCGCGCTCGACTGGTGGTCCGAGCACTCCCGCAGCCGGTCCACCATCCACGCACTTCTTCCCGCGGAGTGACCCCACACCACCTCTGAGCCCGCGAACATGCGCTGAAGTAGCCTTCGCGGCATGGGAAAGAAGTCGCGCGTCAAGAGCAGGTCCGAAGCCACCACGACAAGCGGTGAGATCGGTCCCCGCCAACCCTGCCCCTGTGGCTCCGGCAAGCGGTACAAGGCCTGCCACGGAGACCCGTCCGGCGTGGCGCGGACCTTCGTGAGCCGGCCCTTCGAGTCCCTGGCCGCTGAGTGCGACATCATCGCGCTGCGCGAGCTCGTCCCGGCCGCGACCGCGCCGCTCCGGCTGGCTGACGGCGTCGAGACGGACCGCTCCGTGCTGCTCTGCACCCTACTGCCCATGGCTGCGCCCGCCCTGGTCCGTCAGGACGGCACCGTGTGGCTCGCCCTTCAGGTACAGCACCAGTTCGGCGACCCGTCCCGGGACCTCGCCGCCGTACTCGAGCAGGCGCTGGAGGCAGAGCCGGGCTCGATGGTCGGCCTCACCGACCCGCCGGGCGAGGGCCGCAGGATCCAGGACCTGATCGCCAACGAGCCGCTCGACATCACCGTCCACGACGGCTTCGAGTTCTGGATCGCCGACATGGACGACGAGGGCGGCGCGCTGAGCGCGTCGTTGGAGAGCGCCAACGCGGCCGCCAACCCGACCAAGCGGCTCGCCTCGGTCGAGGCCGCGTACTGGACCGACGTCGGCACCAAGGAACACCTTCGGTGGGTCATGCCGTACGACGAGGAGCAGCTGCTCTCGGCGCTCGCCCGCCTGCACGTGCAGGGCAAGGACGTGATCGCCGAGGGTGCTCGCCTGGTGGGCATGTTCCGAGTGCACGGCGTCCTGGTCCCGGTGTGGGACCTGCCCGTCGGCACCGGAGCCGACGTGCTCGAGGAGCCGGCCGCCGAGTTCGCCAAGGAGCTCGAGAAGGCACTCGCCGACGAGACGCCCCTGACGTCGGAGGAGCGCGCGGCCCGGTCGGGGCTGGCGAACCGGCAGCTTACGATCCGCTGATCCTGACTAGACCGAAACAACTTTTCCCTGGGTCGTGTCCTGATTTGGTCGTGCCGAGTTGTACCTGAGCCGTCGGCCACGTATCTTTGTAAGTGCCCGGTCGTTGTTGTATCCCCCGTCAGCAACGGCCGGGTTTTTTCATGCCCTACAGGCGAAATCTCCGCGGCGACGGGCGGACGTCGGGTCAGCAGCTGCTCTCGCGAGTGCCGGCGAAGGCGATGGTCCTGTCACTCGACCGCGTCCCGCTGCGACCCATCGCGGTGACCGTGACCTGGGGGAAGCCGCGCATCCACAGGACGCCTTCGGCAGTGCAGCCCTTCGGTGGTGCTCGGAAGCTGAAGTCGATGACGAAGTCGTAGCTGGCGCCCGGCTCGAGCGACCGACTCATCGGGAAGACCCCGTCGATCCGGCCCGGCAGCGGTCGCCGGCCCTCCAGCTTCTCGACCTGGACGGCCGCACCGCCATCAGGGCCCATGAACGGCAGCCGGAGCTTGTCGATCCGCACCGAGCGTCGTCCGTTGTTGGTCAGGCGCACCGGGAGGTTGCAGTCCATCGACCTCCGCAGGCGCATCGCGCGAACCCCGCTGGGCTCGCCGACGTCCAGCCTTCGCCAGACGACCTCTGTGCCGGTGCAGGTCACCGGACGGGACCAGGTCACCTCGACGTCGTCTCGCAGCTTCGCTGCCTCGGCGACCCACGACCAGAAGATCCCGGCGGCGAGCACAGCCCCCAGAAGGAACAGCACGAAGCCCCTCGACACCTGCTCCGGACTGGTCGGGGAGCCAGCTCTCTCCTCCGCTTCGACCGCCGTCATGGCCGGAGTCTAGGGCGCTGCGTCCAGCCGGTGAGGTGCTTCGCGGGACGGTCGAGGTCCGCGTCCGTCATGCGTGCTCAGCGGTAAGGGTTGCGGCGCGGTTCGAAGGCGAGCATGACGGCGTCGCCGACCCGGCGGTAGCCGATGGCCTGGTAGATGCCGTTCGACGTCGGGTTGGCCAGGTCGGTGTAGAGCATGCACCGGTTGCCGGCCGCGAGCTGTGCGGCAGTGGCTCCCGCCACGACAGCGCTCGCGTAGCCGTGCCGCTGATGTTCCGGCGGGGTGTAGACCCACGAGATCCGGCTGATTCCTCCGGCGGGTGGTGACGCGTAGACCATGGACACCGGCGCTCCGTCGTACTCCCAGACCCACATCTCACCACGCTCGACGCGGTCGGTCAGGATCGCCTCTTCCGCAGGGACCGCCTCGGGGATGTGCTCGACGAATCCCAGCGCCCACGCGTTGAGGAGCGGCGCGTCGCCGGGTGCCGCGAGGCGGAGCGAGCCGGAAACCCCCGTCGGAGCGGTCACCCCGGTTGCCTCGTAGACCCCCTGCTCCATCGTCGTGGCGACGTGGCAGGAGTGCTGGTCGCTCCAGCGCTGCGCGAAGGCCTCCGCGGCAGGCCGGAAGCCGCCGACGCCCTCGACGCAACGCCCTGAAGTCGCGAGGTGGTCGGCCAGCGCCAGGCCCGCGTCCGGCTCTTCGCCCGCCACGTGTGGCACCCGCGGCGGCGTGTGGATCGCTGCCGCCACAGGGCTGCCGTCCTGGTCCTCCACCCAGAGCCAGCAAGGGTCCTCGAACGTGGCGGGGTCGCGGAGCGCCCTCTGCAGGTTCGTCGCGACCACGTTCGTCATGACCGGCGCGGACTCGATCAGAGGAGCGACCCTCGGCGCGAACACCGCCGCGTCCGACGTGGCCTGGACGGTGAGGGTGCGGTTCACGCTGCTCATCCTGTCAGCAGGAGAAGCGGATCAGTCGAAGTCCCCAACCGAGACCGCCTCGGCCTCCTCGGTGGATGCCTGAGCCGGTACGTCGACGTGGTGGCTGCCGCTGTCGACGTACCGGCGACCGACCGTCAGCACCAGGACGGCGACCAGCACCACGCCTGCGCCCATCCAGAACGGCGCGTGCACGCTGACGTCCTCGCCGAGCCTGCCGGCGAGCCATGGTGCGACGGCGCCGCCGGAGAAGCGGACGAAGGAGTACGCCGCCGACGCGACCGGTCGCTCTACGGGGGCAGCTCCCATCACGGCCTCGGTGATCAGGGTGTTGTTGATGCCGAGGAACGCGCCGGCGACGATGATCCCGATCACGAGCGCGGTCTTGTCGTCGGTGAGGACGGCCATCGCGGCGAGGTCGACCGCGAACAGCGCGAGCGAGGCAGTCACGGTCGGGATGGTTCCGAGCCGTCTCTGCAGCCACGGAGCGGCGACCACGGAGGTGAAGGCCAGCAGGATGCCCCAGCCGAAGAAGACCCAGCCCACCTGGGACGCCGTCATGTCGAGCGGGAACGGCGCGAACGCGAGCAGCGTGAAGAAGCCCATGTTGTAGAAGAGCGCGGTGATCGCGACCGTCAGCAGGCCCGGGTAGCGCAGCGCCCTGAACGGGTCGGCGAGCGAGGTCTTCCGAGGTGCCGGAGGCGTCTTCGGCAGGAAGAACGCCGTCGCGACCAGCGCGATCGTCATCAGCGTCGCGACGCCGAAGAACGGTGCCTTCCAGGAGATCGAGCCGAGCTGGCCGCCGAGGATCGGGCCCGCCGCGATGCCGATGCCCAGCGCCGCCTCGAACAGGATGATCGCCTGTGCGACGGATCCGCTTGCCGCGGACACGATCGTCGCGAGTGCGGTCGCGATGAAGAGGGCGTTGCCCAGGCCCCAGCCGGCCCGGAAGCCGACGATCGCGCCTACCGTGTCAGACGCCCCGGCAAGAGCCGAGAACACGACGATCAGCGCCAAGCCCGTGAGCAGGGTGCGCTTGGCCCCGATCCGGCTCGAGACCACCCCGGTGATCAGCATCGCCACGCCCATCACCGCCATGTAGCTGGTGAAGAGGAGCGAGACCTGGCTCGGCGAGGCGCCGAGCTCGTCGGCGATCGGCTTGAGGATCGGGTCCACGAGCCCGATGCCCATGAAGGCGATGACGCAGGCGAAGGCGACCGCCCACACCGCGCGGGGCTGCTTGAGGATAGATGGCTGGTCGGCCAGCTCCGGGTCGACCGTCGACGTCTGGCTGGTCACTGGGCTCCTTGGTCTGTGGGGAGGAGGTGCTCGAGCAGAGCGACCGCGGCCGCGACATCACTGACGTCGTGACAGGGGTCTGCCTCGAGCCGCTCGGCTACGACGGCGCCGATTCGGCGGCGCGCTTCGTCGAGCACGGTGGCACCGGCCTCGGAGAGCTCGATGAGCGAGGAGCGGGCGTCGGCCGGGTTCGGTGTCTTGGTGACCCAGCCCTTGTCCACGAGGTGCTGCACCGTCCCGGACATCGTCGGCTGAGAGCAGCGGTCCGCCTGGGCCAGCCTGCTGATCCCGACCGGTCCGAGCTCGTCGAGCTGAGCCAGGAGCCGCAGGGTCGCCGCCGGGATCTCCTGAGCGGTGAGCCGGCTGACGGCCCTGCCCAGCCGGGACGCGTAGGTCACGAGCGACGCGCTCAGCGCTTGGACGTCGGACACCGCGGCTTGCTTGGTCACCCCAAGGAATATACATAGGTATCCTATGCAAGTCGCCAGTCGCCCCCGTGACCTGCGGGCGGCACTAGGCTGCGGGCCGTGAACGAGCCGAAGCTCCGTCATGCCGCCCGCGCCCTCCTGCTCGACGAGACCGACGCCGTACTCCTGTGCCGGTTCGACCTTCGTGAAGCCGGCGGCCCGGTCGTCTGGGCTGCGCCAGGTGGCGGCGTGGACCCGGGCGAGACCGAGCTCGACTGCCTACGCCGTGAGCTGGCCGAGGAGGTCGGCCTCGACCTCGTCGAGGAGCCCCGCAAGGTGTGGCGGCACGCGTACATCGCTCCCGGACACGCGACCGGGTACGACGGGATCGTCAACCACTACTTCTGGCTCCGCACCGAGCGGTTCACGCCCCGCGGCGCCCTCACCGACGAGGAGCTCGCCGCCGAGAACGTCACGGGCTTCGCCTGGTGGCCGCTCGAGGCGGTCGCCACCTACGACGGCCCGGACGTGTTCTCGCCGCGTGCGTTCGGCGTACACCTGACCGCTCTGCTCCGCGACGGGCTTCCGGAAAAGCCTCTGGACCTGCCGCCCGTGGCGTGACCCCTGGAGGACCCGGCCCTCAGAGCGGGTCGCGGGTGATCGGGCAGGACATGCACCGCGGTCCGCCGCGGCCCGACCCAAGCTCCGACCCGGCGATCGCGACCACCTCGATGCCGGCCTCCTCGAGGCGGCTGTTGGTCTCGACGTTGCGCTCGTACGCCACCGCGACCCGAGGCGCGAGGGCGAGCGTGTTGTTGCCGTCGTCCCACTGCTCGCGCTCGGCGGTGACCGGGTCGAGGCCGGTGTCGATCTGGTGGAGCGTGTCGATGCTCATCGCCTTGGCCGCCGCGACCAGGAACGGCTCCGGCTCGGTGACCTCGAGGACCAGGTCGCGGTCGGTGTCGCCGTTGCGGTCCCGGACGGTCACGGTGTACGCCTGCAGGTGGTCCGCGACGTTCGGGTACATCACGATCTTGTCGACGTCGACCATCGTGCAGACGGTGTCGAGGTGCATGGTCGCCCGCTCCTGCGCGATCGGCACGGCGAGCACGGTGTGCGCGAGGCCCTCGGAGAACACCTGCCGCGCAAGGCGTTCAGCGCCCGCGGGGGTGGTGCGCTCCCCGACTCCGATCGCGATGACGCCGGCGGCGAGGAGGAGTACGTCGCCGCCCTCCACGTGCTCCCGCTCCCAGCCGTGGATCTTCCGGGTGCCCTGGAACCGGGGGTGGTCCCGGTAGATCAGCTCGGTCAGCTGGGTCTCACGCTCCCGAGCCGGCATCGCGAGGGATGTGATCGCGACCCGGTCCTGGATCCAGACGCTGGAGTCGCGGGTGAAGAGCAGGTTCGGCAGCGGGTCGATCAGGAAGTCGTCGCTGGCCAGCAGGCTGGTGACCAGGCCGAAACCGCCCCGGACCTCGTCGTTCCGCACGCCGGCGGTCAGGAACGCCGCGAGCTGCTCGGGGGACTGGTCGTAGAGCGCGGCGGTGAGGTAGTCCCGCAGCGTGTCGCCGAGGTGCAGGCTCGCCATCGCCCCGGCGATGGCGTGCTCACGTGCCTCTGCGGTCTGGAGCGTCTCGGCGAGCAGCTCGGTCAGGTAGAGCACCTCGACGTCCCGGTCGCGGAGCGCCTGCGCGAAGGCGTCGTGCTCGTCCTGGGCGCGGCTGACCCACGGGATCCCGTCGAAGAGCAGCTTGTCGTTGTTGCGCGGGGTGAGCCGCTTCAGCTCCGGCCCCGGGCGGTGCAGCATCACCGTGCGCAGCCGGCCGACCTCGCTGTTCGCACCCAGGCTCATCCCGTTCCCACCCTCGCTCGTCATGGGCGGAAGCGTAACGCTCCCGCGACCACACCGGGGGCCCGGATGGCCGGCACGGGGTGAGCGGCGCAGGCGTCAGGTGATGAGCTCGTACAACGTCACGCAGGCCAGCACGAAGCACACCGCGGCGCCGATGTAGTGCAGCAGCGACAGCTTCATGTAACGCAGCAGGATCCGCCCCGCGATCACGGCGAGTCCGGAGACGGCGAGCAGCGCGCCCCAGGCGCCGATGAAGACGCTGACGGGGTGCCCGTACTTCGCCACGAGGCTGATCGTGAGCAGCTGCGACAGGTCGCCCCACTCCGCCGCGAAGAGCACCAGGAACGAAGCGGTGATGGCCTTGAGGCCGGTCTTGGACTCGGTGGCCCGGGCGGCGTACTCCTCCTCGGCCTCGATCTCCTCGGCCTCCGCGCTCGGTGCCGACCGGAACAGCACCACGGCGCCGATCAGGAAGATCACCATCGCGACGATGTGGATCAGCACCTCGGGCAGCAGCGTGGCCAGGTGTCCCGCGGTCACGGCGATCACCGTCTGGATCAGGAACGCCAGACCGACCCCGATCCAGACCATCAGCGGCCGGTACCGCGTCGAGAGGACAAGTGCGGCGATGAAGGTCTTGTCGGGCAGCTCGACCACGAAGATGGCGGCGAAGGTCAGCGCGATGACGGCGAGGTCCATGGGTTGCTTTCGTTGCTCGGGGCGGGGGCTTCAGTCTCGGGTGAGGGCGCGTGTCAGGGCGACGGCCTCGGCGAGCACGTCCTTCAGGGGGCGGCCGGTCGCCGCGGCGACGGCCGCAAGATCGTCGTACTCCGGCTGGGCGTTCATGACGACGCCGTCCTCCAGGGCGACCTTCACGTGCACGGTGTGCCCGTCGACCTCGATCTCACGCATCTCGCGGTCGAGCGCGTGCTTGCCGATGGCGATCTCGCGTACGCCGATGGTGGAGGTCTGCCGGAAGATCTCCGTGCGGACCGCCGAAGCGCGGTCGCCGGCGACGAGCACGTGCAGCGTGTGAGCGGGCCGGCCCTTCTTCATGACGATCGGGCTCAGCCACGCGTCGGAGGCCCCGGCAGCGAGGAGCGCGGAGATGACGTTCGGCCACAGTCGTGGGTCGAGGTCGTCGACGTTGGTCTCGATGAGGAGCGGTTCGCGCACCCCGTGCTCGGTCCTGGTGCTCGGGTCGGCGGTCGAGCCCGTCGAGACCCCGACGAACAGGCGCAGCACGTTCGCGTGCCCTTCGGGATCGCGACCACCCGCACCTACCCCGACGGCCTGGACGGTCATCCTCGGCTGCGGCCCGAAGTCGGTGGCGTTCGCAGTCAGCAGGGCCGCGCCGGTGGGCGTGCACAGCTCCATCTCCGGGGCGGAGGGAGGGCCGGAGTACGACGGGCGCCCCCGCAGCAGCCAGGCGACGGCCGGAGGTGGCACGGGCATCGAGCCGTGGGCGCCGCGGACGGACCCGGATCCCACGGCAACGGGGGAGACGACGAGCTGCTCGAGGCCCAGATGTTCCAGACCCGCGCAGACGCCGACGACGTCGGCGATCGCGTCCAGGGCGCCCACCTCGTGGAAGTGCACCTCGTCGGGTGCCGTCCCGTGGACCTCCGCCTCCGCGACGGCAAGCCGTTCGAAGGTGGCGTGCGCGCGGGTGCGCACGGCCTCGGGCAGGTCCGCCTCGGCAAGCAGCGCGGCGATGTCGCGCCAGGTCCGATGGGTGTCGCTGTCCGCCACTTCCACGTGGCACCGGGTCGCGGCGAAGCCGTTGCGGCTGACCTGCTCCGGGTGGAGGGCTACGTGCTCGGGGGCGACCGCGTCGACCGCCGCCGAGATGACCTCGAGCGGGACCCCGGCGCCGACGAGCGCGCCGAGGAGCATGTCGCCGCTCGCGCCTGACGAGGCGTCGACCCAGCCGACCGCCGTTTCTGCGCTCACCGGGCGGCCCGCGCGACCCGGGCCGCGAAGACGCCTGCGCCGAAGCCGTTGTCGATGTTCACGACGGTGACCCCGGGCGCGCAGGAGTTGAGCATCCCGAGCAGGGCCGCCACCCCGCCGAACGAGGCGCCGTAGCCGATGCTGGTCGGCACCGCCACGAGCGGGACCCCGGTCAGTCCGCCGACGACGCTGGGCAGCGCGCCCTCCATGCCGGCCACCACGATGAGGCAGTTGGCGCTGAGCAGCTCCTCGCGGGCGGCCAGGATCCGGTGCAGCCCGGAGACCCCGACGTCGTTGACCATCTTCACCCCGGCGCCGTAGACCCTCGCCGTGAGGGCGGCCTCCGCGGCGACGGGAGCGTCCGACGTACCCGCGGAGACGACCGCGACCGTGCCCTGCGCCTGCGGCAGGGGACCGACCGTGACGGCGCGGGCCACCTCGTCGACGACTGCCTCGGGCACCTCGTTCACCACGGCGTCGATGACCGAGTCGCTCAGCCGGGTCGCCAGGATGGCCCGGTCGGGATGGGCGGCACGCAGGGTCTTCATGATCTCCACGACCTGGTCGGCGGTCTTGCCGGCGCCGTAGACGACCTCGGGATCGCCGGTGCGTGCAGCACGGTCCGTGTCGAGCCTGGCGTACCCGAGGTCGGAGACGCCCGACTCGTGGGGCCGGTCCACACTCTGGTCGCTCATGCGCCCGAATGTATCTCCCATAGAGTTGACGGGTGCCGCCACCACCGCCGGGCGTACCCCCAGCCCGATACGCCTACCTCGGTCCGGAGGGGACCTTCACCGAGCAGGCGCTGCGCTCGGTGCCCGCAGCCGCGCGCGCGGAGCTCCAGCCGTGCGCCACCGTGACCCTGGCGCTCGACGCCGTGCGCAACGGGGAGGCCGACGGCGCGGTGGTGCCGATCGAGAACTCGGTCGAGGGTTCGGTGCCGGTCACGCTCGACGAGCTCGCGACCGGAGAGCCGCTGATGATCACGCGGGAGATGACCGTCCCGATCGCGTTCTCGCTGCTTGCCCGACGCGGTACGGCGCCCGAGGACATCAAGGTCGTCGCGACGCACCCGCACGCCGCTGCACAGACCCGGCGCTGGGTCGCGCTGCACCTGCCGCAGGCCGAGGTCGTGCACGCGCCGTCCACCGCTGCGGCTGCCGCCGCCGTTGCGGACCCGGCATCCCCCTGGGACGCCGCGATCTCCGCTCCGATCGCCGCGGAGCACTACCGCCTCGCCGTCCTCGCAGAGGGCATCGGCGACAACCGCGACGCGCTCACCCGGTTCGTGCTGGTCTCCCGCCCAGGTGTCCCCGCACCCCGGAGCGGGCGCGACAAGACCTCGCTCGTGGCGTTCATGCGCGACGACCACCCCGGCGCCCTGCTGGAGATCCTCGAGCAGCTCACGATGCGCGGCGTGAACATGACCCGGATCGAGTCCCGGCCCACCGGCGCCGCACTCGGCAACTACTGCTTCTCGATCGACTGCGAGGGACACGTCGACGACGCCCGGGTCGGCGAGGCGCTCATGGGCCTGCGCCGGGTGTGCGCGGACGTCCGCTTCCTCGGGTCCTACGAACGGCACGACGGCGTCGCCCCGACGGTCCGTGCCGGCACTTCGGACGCGGAGTTCCAGGACGCCGCGGCGTGGCTCGCGCGCCTTCGCCACGGAGGCTGACCCGTCCGGTTACTCTCGGGCGCGATGAACATCTCCGAGCAGGCACCCCTCGTCTCGAACACGGTTCCCACCGGCCTGGTGGTCCTCCTCGTCGTCGGGGTCGTGCTCGCCCTTGCGGCGCTGGCCGTCGCAGTCGTCGCGCTGCGTCGCTCGCAGGCCGGCCATGCCCGTCGTACCTCCGCACGGCGGAGGGCGGCTGACCTGCCGACCGACGTCGAAGGCCTCCGCGCGGAGGTGCAGGCGCTGCGGGTGGAGGCGTCCCAGGCGCTGAGGCACCTCGCGGTCGTCCGGTACGACGCGTTCGGTGACATGGGCGGCCACCTGTCGTGGTCGATGGCGCTGCTCGACGACGGTGGCGACGGAGTCGTGCTCACCTCGATCCACGGCCGCAGCGAGGCGCGGACCTACGCCAAGAACGTGATGGGCTGGTCCTGCGAGCAGCCGCTGTCGCCCGAGGAGGAAGAGGCGGTCAAGTTCGCCAAGACCGCGAGCTGAACCGGGTCAGCGGTTCGCCTCGGCCATGGCCGCCTGGACCGTCCGGTGGATCCCGGCGTTGGTCGAGACGGTGTCGCCGTCGTCGCGGAACTCGAGCCGCCAGCCGGTGAGCACCTCCGAGATGCGCCACTGCCGGCCGCCTGCTGAGCGGCCCTTGTAGTTCCCGCCCTCCTCTGCGAAGTGGATCGTCGTCATGATGGCGCCGCTGCCGTTCGAAGCGGCCGGAGGGGGCGTACGGCGGGGCTCTGGCTTCGGCGATGCGGGACGCGAGGCAACGGGAGCTGAGAGAACGTCCCGTGCGGCCGCGTGGTTCGTGGGGGACGAGGCAACTCTCATCGCCTCGCCGGCCCTCACCTCAGACGTCTCCGGGGGGACGAGCAGGAGGGTCAGGTTGCGACTCCGCAGGGTCAGGATCACCATGTGCGTCCCGTCCTGCTGGAGCTGCCCGACCTCCACGGTCTCGCCACGGACTCGCACCTCCGAGGGCGCGCGCTCCCAGTCGCTCCTGGAGCAGGTCGCCCGGGTGATCTGGCCGAGCTTCGTCGGGAAGTTCGTGACCAGGTCGGTCAGCTCGGTCTCGAGATTCCTCGACTGCGGCCACCAGGCTCCGTCGAGGCGGCCGTGGCTGAAGTCTTGGGACAGCGACAGTCGCAGCGGTAGGCGAGAGGGCGCGCCGACCCCGCGCGACGGTGACGGCTGAAGGTTGTCGGGTTCGAACGATGCTGGCATGAAGCCCGCCTCTCGACCGACTCGAAGAAGGGTCCGGTGTGGAGGCCTCCCGAATGGGTTGGTTCCAGGGTACCGCCGAGCCGGCGTGGACGCCGAGGATCGCGGCCAGGCCACTCCGGCTCAACCGCCGGCCGCTAGGGTTGCTCAGCCCTCGTTGTAGGCGCGCTCGAGCTCGGCGATGTCGAGCTTCTTCATGCCGAGCATCGCCTTGAAGGCGGCCTGGACCTTCTGCGGGTCCGACGCCGTCGCGATCTCGATCCACCGCTTGGGGACGATCTGCCAGGAAAGCCCGTACTTGTCCTTCAGCCAGCCGCACTGGACCTCCTGTCCCCCGTCGGCGGTGAGGGCGTCCCAGAGCCGGTCCACCTCCGCCTGGTCCTCGCACCGGATCTCGAAGGAGACCGCCTCGGTGAACGGGAACTGCGGGCCGCCGTTGATCGCGACGTACTCCTGGCCGGCGAGCTGGAAGCTGACGAGCATCACGGTGCCGGGCTCGCCGGGACCGGCTTCCCCGTAGGGGACGGCCTCGAGGATCTTGGAGTCGTCGAACAGGGAGACGTAGAACTCGGCGGCCTCCTCGGCCTCCGTGTCGAACCACAGGTTCGGGACGATCTTCTCCATGTCGTGGGTCCTCTCTTGCGCGGTTGGTCTATGGACCCGCGCTCCGGGCGGAACTCATCTGTCTGACACCGGTCGCGCGCAGGGGCCGCCGGCGCCGGCCCGCAGCTGCCGCGCCTCGACGTCCACCACCACGGTCGCAAGGGTCGCGTGCTGCAGCAACGGGTCCATCGTGCGATCGGGGTGCGCGCAGACGCCGCCGACGTCCTTGTGGTCGTGCATCGCGGTCAGGACCTCCTCGGCGTGTCCGGGCGTCTGCCCTCCGAACGCATCGAGGAGCGTCGCGCGCCGGATCTCGCTGCTCGGCCCGATCGTCGAGGCGAGGCAGCCGACAGCGCCCTCGTCGGAGAGGAAGTGGTTGGTCCTGACCAGGAGGCCGTCCTCGGGACGCACGACGCCCGGACCGCCCGGGAACAGCTCGACCGACGCCGTACGCCCACCCGAGTCCACGACCGTGAGGGACGTCGACGCCGACGGGCTGACGGCAGTCGCCTGGGCGAGCGCGTCGTCGAGGTCGCCGGCGGTGTCGAGGATCTGCCTGCTCAGCAGGTGCACGGGGAAGCCGAGCCCCTTCTCCTCCGCGAACGCGTCGTCGCTGTGGCGCAGCATGTTGAAGAGCACGCCGATGCCGCGGGAGCTCACGCCGATCTTGCCGAGCACGCCGTACTCGGTGACGGTCCGCACCACGTGGCCGTCGGGATGAGGGATCGTCCAGACGAACCAGTCGTCGGACATCGCGTCGTACCAGTCCCAGGTCTGTACGGCGACCGGCGGACCGTTCTCGGGCAGTGCCACCACGGTCGAGCACTCGTCCACCACGCCGGTGGGGTCGGCCACCGCGAGCAGCTCCGTGCGGGCGTTGAGCATCGCCACCTCGTGCGCCGGCACCCGTGCACCCTCCGCGATGCCGGCGATCTCCAAGGCCGCCCCGGGAGCGAGCTCGCCGATCGTGGCCCAGGCCTGCTCTGCCCAGGGGTCGACCTCGAACGGCCGGGTGGCGCGGGCCGCGAAGAGCCTGCGGTAGGCGGCGATCGTGCGGCGGATCTCGGTGCGATGTCGCTCGCCGAGCTCCCGCCCGCGGTCTGCGGGCGCCAACGTCGATGAGGTGAATGTCCGCACTGTCGTCACCCGGCCACGGTAGCGCCGCGCGTCACTACGATGCGCTGCCATGAACGTCCTCACCCCGGTCGCGATCCGGGTCGGCCGCCTCAGCTGGCTGCCGAAGTACCTGAAGTACATCGTCGCCCTCGACCTGGCCGTCCACCGGATCAGCCGGGGCCGGTTCGGCCTCCTGGCGATCGCCGGCCTGCCGCAGCTGATGCTGACCGTCCGGGGTCGCAAGAGCGGGACGCCACGCACGACGCCGCTGCTGTGCGTGCCGCACGAGGGGTCGTTCCTGATAGCCGGCTCCAACTGGGGCGCTCCCAAGCTCCCGGTCTGGGTGCTCAACCTCCGGGCCAACCCGGATGCGGAGATCAGCCACCGCGGCCGTGACATCCGGGTCCACGCGCGCGAGGTCTCCGGCGAGGAGCGGGAGCGGCTGTGGCAGGTGATGGTGCGGACCTGGCCGAACTACGAGAAGTACGCCGAGCGCACCGACCGTGTCATCCCGGTGTTCGAGCTGACCCCTCGCTGACTCACGCCGACCACGAGCCTCCGGCGCCATTGCACCTTGGAGCGGCAGCCGTCCGAGTACCGTCGGCGTCGTGAGCACGCCCGCCTCGATGCCGTGGGGAGACTTCTCCGCTGACCCTCGTGATCCTGCAGCGGCGGCGTTGCGCGCCTCCGACCGCGACCGCGAGGTCGTGCTCGGCCTGCTCGCGGAGGCCTACGCCGACGGGCGGCTGAACCGCGAGGAGTACGACGAACGAGCCGATGTCGCGGGCAGGGCAAGAACCCTGGGTGAGCTCCCGCCCATCGTCGCCGACCTGGTGCCGCAGACGGCGCCGCGGGCGGACAGCCTCGCGCGGGCCTCCGCCCAGGAGCTTCGTGAGCGTGCCCTGCGCGCCTACGAGGCCTCTCGACGCGAGGCTTTCTCGGGCCTGGTCACCGTCACCGCCGTCCTGTCGGTCATCTGGTTCGTGACCGGAGGAGGCTTCTACTGGCCGGTCTTCGTGATCCTGTTCGGGGGAGCCAACCTGTTGCGGGTGCTGCTCCACAAGCAGGACCTCGTCGAGAAGGAGCGGCGGCGCCTCGAACGCCGCCAGCGCAAGAGCCTCGAGCCGCCGGCGGGGGCCTGAGTCAGCGGGGGCCTGAGTCAGCGGGGGACGCGGACCAACAGGCGGCCGTGGATGCACTCCGCCCGGATCTCCTTGCCAGGGCCGATCGGGTCGCCGTCGAGCTGGCGGGCGGTGTCGTGCGCGGTGCGGACCACGACCTTGCGCCCGGTCATCCGGTTGAGCTCCTCGTCGACCCGCTTGCGCTTGCTCATCACCCGCCACAGCAGCGGGATCCAGCTCACGAACCGCTTCGGCGAGACCAGCACCACGTCGAGCACGCCGTCGTCGATGGTGGCGTCGGGCAGCAGGGGGATGCCCGCGGTGAGGTACCCGACGTTGCCCACCACGACAGTCAGGGCGCGGTGCTTGGTGAACGGCTGGTCGTCGACCGAGATCTCCACCCGGAACGACGGGGACCGGAGCTGCTTGATGCCTGACACGAAGTAGGCCAGCCAGCCGATCTTCGCCTTGATGGCGTCGTCGGCGCCCTCCATGATCGCGGCGTCGAAGCCCATGCCGCCCATCACCATGAAGTGCTCGTCCTCGCCGATCCCGTCACCTCCGACCGAGACCAGGTCGATCGCCCGGTCCTGGCCGTTGAGGGCGACGTCGACGGCCGCCTCGAGGTAGAGCGGGACGCCCAGGTTGCGGGCCAGCAGGTTCCCGGTGCCGGCGGGGATGACGCCGACCGGGACGCCCGTCCCGGCGAGCTCGGCGCACACCGTCCGAACCGTGCCGTCGCCGCCGCACACGAGGACGAGCTCCGCTCCGCTGATCGCGGCGGTCTCGGCCATCGAGCGGCCCGGGTCCTCGATGGTGGTCTCGTACCACTCCGGGGTGCCCCAGCCGGACTCGGTCGCCTGCTCCTCGACCATCGTCTTGAAGGCGTCGACGTCGTCGACCTTGATGGGGTTGAGTACGACCGCCAGCTGCTTGGTCTGGGGGACCGGGCTGCTGAAGCTCTCCACGACCCGGCGCCGTGGCGTGGGGTTGTAGACCATCATCGCGCCGAGGACCCAGACGAACCCGACGGCGTAGCCCGCCGTGACGTCGGAGAAGTTGTGGACGCCGAGGAAGATCCGGTCGAGGCCGACCAGGACGACCAGGAACCCCCAGAACGCGATCAGCCCACGACGCAGCGACCTCCGCCGTACGAAAATCAGCGTCAGCACGATCGCCACGCCCATGCCCGAGGCGATGCCCGACGCGTGCCCCGACGGGAACGAGAAGCTGCTCAGCGTGTGGATCGGGTCCTGCCACACCGGGCGGTCGCGCTGGAAGAAGCGCTTGAGGAAGTACGTCGTCAGCGACGCGCCGATCATCACGGCGGCCGTCCAGAGCGCCGCCCGCGGGTGGCGACGCACCAGGAGCAGGATCACCACGATCGTGGTGAGGACCGTCATCGGCAGTGTGTCGAAGCAGAGCTCGATCACCTCGAGCACGGAGGCGACGCGAGGATGTTGCGAGGTCCAGCTCTCAGGACCGGACCCGACCGACCGGTCGAGGTCGAACAGCGGCTGCCAGTGGAGCTTGACCATCGTCGCCAGGGTCGCCAGCGTGACGAGGCAGATGAGCGCGCCCCACAGCAGGCGCGGCCTCGTGAAGGCGCGAACAGGCACGGTGCTCCAGTTCAGGACGGATGCGACGGGTCGGTCAGCGGGTCAGGGTCAGTGGACAAGTATGACGACCCGGACAGGCATACCCTCACACCGCGTGCGCGAAGCGTCCGAGCTCCGTGATCTCCGCCTCGAACGCCGCCACGAGCCGCTCAGGGTCCGGGATACGGGTGGCGTCCACCTTGAACCCGACGTGGACCTCCCCGGCGTAGGTGAAGATCGAGACGCCCAGCGTCTGGTCGCCCGACTCCGGCGCCCAGCCGAGCACCCGGCTGATCCGCGTCCCGGCCAGGTATCTCGGCTTCCTGGGACCCGGGACGTTGGTGGTCACCCCGATCGCCTTCGAGGCGAAGAAGTCGACGAAGAAGCGCTCGAGCTCCGGGCCGCTGCGACCGATCGCCTTGATCAGCCCGAAGGTGAGCATGACCTCGGGTGAGTTCTTGATGACGTCCATCCGCCGCTTCGCCTCAGCCACCCGCGCGAACGGACCCTCGACGCCGACCGGGAGCTTGAGCAGCACCAGTGCGAACTGGTTCCCGAGGTTCCGGGGCAGCGGCCGGTCCAGCGGACGCACGTTGACCGGCACCATCGTGACCACGTCCTCAGGGGTGCCGCCGCGCTCGCGGACGTACGTCGCCAGGGCACCTGCCAGGGTCGCCATCAGCACGTCGTTGACGGTGGCGTCGCTCATCCGGCCGACGTGCTTCACGTCGTCGAGCGGGAACGGCTGGCACCACACCTCCCGCTTCGCGATGCCGGGCTCTCCGCTGAAGGGAGTCGCGGGATGCGGTCCCAGGATCAGCTTGTTCGCGACCTCGCCGGTCCGCTCCGCCTGCGTGAAGGCGTCGCCGATCCTGCGCGGGTCGAGGAGACGCGAGGCATCGCGGAGCACTCTCGGCGTCGCGGCGGCGACCGCGCCGGCCGCCGAGGCTGCCGCCCCGACCACCCGCAGCGCTCCGTCGAGAACGCCCAGGGACTCCTCCGGCGGCTCCTCGGCCACCTCGACGAGGTCGCCTTCGGGGGTGGCGTCGGTCAGGGACAACATGACCTGGGTCAGCGCGATGCCGTCCGCCAGGGCATGGTGCAGCCGGCTGAACACGACCGACCCGCCGTCGTAGCCGTCGATGAAGTGGACCTCCCACAGCGGGTGCCTGCGGTCGAAGGGCACCGAGAGCCGCTGCTCGATGTAGTGCTGCAGGTCAGCGTCGTCGCCGCGCTCGAGCACCGCCCTCGTCACGTGGCGGTCCAGGTCGAAGTCCGGGTCGTCCTCCCAGTGCGGGGGCGTGACGTGGGCCATCGACATCACGGGTCGCTGGTGGAAGACGGGGTAGCGGTCCAGCATCCGCCGGGCGTAGGTCGTGAGGAGCCGGTCCCAGTCGACGGGCCCGTCGAGGAACATCAGGCTCTCGATCACCATCAGGTTGTTGGCACGGTCCATGTTGAGCCAGATCGTGTCGACCGGGCCGATCAGCCGATTGCTCATGCGTCCTCCTGGGTGAGACCTCCCAGCCGCAGCGTCGCACCGGGTCCGGCGTCCGGGCAGGGCCGCAGGTCCCGGGCAGGCAGCCCGAACGTCTTGGAAAAGTCCCGTGCACCAGCCAGATATCCTTTTGTGGTGATCGATCCTCGACTCCTCCGTGAAGAGCCCGACCGCGTGCGCGACGGGCAGGTCAAGCGCGGCCTGTCCCCGGCCGTGGTCGACCAGGCGATCGCTGCGGACGAGCGTCGACGCTCCTCCATAGCGGACTTCGAGCGGCTGCGCGCCCAGCAGAAGACTCTGGGCAAGCAGATCGCCGCGTTGAAGGGGGCGCAGGGCGACGAGAAGCAGGAGCTGTTGGCGCGCACCAAGACCCTCTCGGGCGCCGTCAAGGAGGCCGAGCAGGCCCAGGCGGAGGCCGAGCAGGCCTATCGCGAGCTGCTCATGTCGATCCCGAACGTCGCCGCTCCCGAGGCGCCGGCGGGCGGTGAGGACGACTACGTCGTGCTCGAGGAGATCGGCACCCCCCGTGACTTCGCCGCTGAGGGCTTCGAGCCCAAGGACCACGTCGAGCTGGGCCGGATCCTCGGCGCGATCGACGTCGAGCGCGGCGCGAAGGTGTCCGGCGCCCGGTTCTACTACCTCACCGGTGTGGGCGCGGACCTGGAGCTCGCCCTGGTGAACATGGCGATGGACCAGGCCCGGTCGGCCGGTTTCACGACGATGATCCCGCCCGCCCTGGTGAAGCCGCGCGCGATGGAGGGCACCGGTTTCCTCGGCCAGGCCGCCGAGGACGTCTACCGGATCGACGGCGACGACCTGTACCTCGTCGGCACCTCGGAGGTGCCGCTGGCGGCGTACCACTCCGACGAGATCCTCGACGGCTCCGCTTTGCCGCTCCGTTACGCCGCGTTCAGCCCCTGCTACCGCAAGGAGGCAGGCTCCTACGGCAAGGACACCCGCGGCATCATCCGCGTGCACTGGTTCGACAAGGTGGAGATGTTCTCCTACACGACGATCGACGAGTCGTACGACGAGCACCAGCGCCTCCTGGGCTGGGAGAAGGAGTGGCTCGACAAGCTCGAGCTGTCCTACCGCGTCATCGACACCGCGGCCGGCGACCTGGGACTCTCCGCGCAGCGGAAGTTCGACTGCGAGGCGTGGATCCCGACCCAGGGGAAGTACCGCGAGCTGACGTCGACCTCGAACTGCACGGACTTCCAGGCCCGTCGCCTCGACGTGCGCGCACGGTTCGAGGACGGCGTGCGGCCGGTCGCGACGCTCAACGGCACGCTCGTCGCCATCCCGCGTGCGATCGTGGCGATCCTCGAGACCCATCAGCAGGCGGACGGGTCGGTGCGGGTACCCAAGGCGTTGCAGCCCTATCTGCAGGGCCGAGACGTGTTGGAGCCGATCACCAAGTGACATACCGACCCAAGCTGGTCGCCCTCGACATCGACGGCACCCTGCTCATCCCGCACCCCGAGAACGGGTTCAGCGACGACGCCGTCACGCCCTGCGTCCGTGAGGCAATCGACCGGGCGCACGACGCGGGGGCGTACATCGTGCTTGCCAGCGGACGCGCGCCCTTGAGCATGAGCCAGGTGCTGCGCGACCTCGACATGCCGCGCAACCACGGGTCGCACGTCATGGGTGTCGCCTCGAACGGCGCGGTGACCTTCTCCTTCCCGCCGTTGAAGGTGGTCAGCGAGGTGACCTTCGACGCGCGGGAGGCCGTCACCGCCGTGCTCGAGCACGTCCCGGACGCCGCTGTGGCCGTCGAGGAGCACGGCGTGGGCTACCGGGTGAACCGGCACTTCCCCCACGGCGAGCTCGACGGCGAGATGATCCTGACCCCGATCGAGGAGATGATCGCCAAGGAGGTCAGCCGTGTGATCATCCGTGACCCCGACTCGACTTCGGAGGACTTCGTCTCGCTGGCGGCCAAGCTGGGCCTCCAGGGCACGAACTACTTCATCGGCTGGACGGCCTGGCTCGACCTCGCGCCCGAGGGCGTCTCCAAGGCCAGTGGCCTCGCCGAGGTGGCCGACCGTCTCGGCATCGACCGGTCCGACGTGCTCGCGATCGGCGACGGCCGCAACGACATCGAGATGCTCGAGTGGGCCGGCCGCGGTGTCGCGATGGGCCAGGCACCCGACGAGGTCAAGGAGGCCGCCGACGACGTGACGGCCCCCGTGACGGAGGACGGTGCCGCGGTCGAGCTGAACCGCTGGTTCTGACCCCCGCCGACACGGAGTCCCTAGGCCGCCCGGATAGCCTGAACAACGTGTTCAAGCTCGTCGCCACCGACCTCGACGGCACGCTGCTGCACACCGACGGCTCGGTCACGGCACGCACCCGCGAGGTGCTCACGGCCGTCGAGGACCTGGGGGTGACCGTCGTCTTCGTGACGGGTCGGCCGATCCGGTGGATGGACGACCTGTGGGAGCACGTCGGCGGCCACGGGCTGGCGATCGTCTCCAACGGCGGGATCCTGTACGACGTGCACGAACGCGTCGTGCGCACGGCCCGCACGATCCCGGTCGACGTGGGCGTGAAGGCGGCGACCGTCCTCCGCGACGCCGTGCCCGGCACGACCTTCGCGATGGAGCGGATCGAGGGCTTCGCGAAGGAGCCGGAGTTCATGCCGCGGCTCCCGCCGCCTCCTGACCTGCGGACCGGGCCCGTCGAGGAGATCTTCGACGAGCACGTGGTCAAGCTCCTCGCCCGCCACGAGGACCTGGAGCCGGAACAGTTCTGGGCCGAGGTGGAGTCCCACGTCGGCCACCTCCTCACCACGACCTGGTCCTCGGTGGGTGCGCTGGTCGAGATGAGCGCCGCGGGGGTGAGCAAGGCGAGCACGCTCGAGATGCTGTGCACCGACCTGGGCGTCGACGCATCGCAGGTGGTGGCGTTCGGGGACATGCCCAACGATCTCCCGATGCTGGAGTGGGCCGGTGCGTCGTACGCCATGGCGAACGCCCACCCGACCGTTCAGGAGCTCGCAGACCACGTCGCGCCCTCGAACGAGGACGACGGCGTGGCGGCGGTGCTCTCCGAGCTCTTCGACCTCTGAGCCGGGGGGCAGCTCAGGCGACTCGCGGCGCAAACCCCTTCCCCGAAGCCGCAATTAGCGCCACACTCAGGCAGAAAGCACGTGACCTGGATCACGGAGGATGCCCAATGGCGCAAGAACCGGTGGCCGCAGCGCGAACCGCCATCACCTCGCTCGCCGCGGCTGTGCTGCGGATACGCAACGAGTACGGCGAGACGCTCGGCGTACGTCGGCTGACCTCGGACGTGGACCGACTTCTCGAGGACCTCGACGAGCTCGGAGCCCCGGCACCGAGTGCTCGCCCGCCGGTCGCTCCTGAGGAGATGATCCCCATCCCTGATGAGCCGTACGACGAGAGCATGTGGCACGACGCCCAGACCGAGGCCCAACACGCGCCCTAGGGGGATGCATGTCGACTGGTGTCAGAAGCACTGGCCGCGCCGAGATCGCCCCACGGACACTCCGTCAGGACAACTGGTGGCTGATGCCACTGGTCACCTTCGTGGTCTTCTCTGCGTTCGTCGTCTACGCGACATGGCGGGCGTTCTCGGGCGAGCACTACTACGCGGCCCCCTACCTCTCGCCGTTCTACTCACCGTGCATGGGCTCGCAGTGCGTCCCGGGCTCGGCTGACTTCGGGGAGCCGTTCAGCTTCTGGCCGTACTCACCGGCGCTGATCATCCTGATCATCCCGCTCGGCTTCCGAATGACCTGCTACTACTACCGCAAGGCGTACTACCGGGCGTTCTGGCTCTCGCCGCCCGCCTGCGCGGTCGCCGAGCCGCACACGAAGTACACCGGTGAGCGACGGTTCCCGCTGATCCTCCAGAACGGCCACCGCTGGGCCCTGATCGCCTCGGCTGTCATCGCGGCCGTTCTCACCTACGACGTGGTCCTGGCCTTCCGCAACCCGGAGGGCGAGTGGGGGCACATGGGGCTCGGCACCGTCGTCCTCGCGGTGAACGTGGTCCTCATCTGGCTCTACACGCTGTCGTGCCACTCGTGCCGCCACCTCATCGGCGGAAGGCTGCGGCACTTCTCCAAGCATCCGGTGCGCTACCGGATGTGGACGTGGGTGTCGCGGATGAACCGGGACCACCCGAAGTACGCCTGGCTGTCGCTGTTCTCGGTGGCCCTCACCGACCTGTACGTCTACCTGCTGTCGACCGGTGCCATCACTGACCCGAGGTTCTTCTGAATGCCTGACACCACCAGACATCCCATGACCGGCAACCGGATGGACGCCGGG
>DATGYO010000065.1:0-2716 GCA_035297905.1 Nocardioidaceae bacterium | reverse complement strand
TAGGTGCACCTTCAACAGCTCCAGGTCGGCGTCGATCGCCTCGGGCAAACCGAGGCGGGTCACCAGCCGATGCACCGCCGCGATCCCCCCGAAACAGGTCGCGTCCACGTTGCCGCCGACCTCGTAATGCACCGGACCCGTGGACAGCATCGGCGCCGGCTGGGAACTCCACCCCCGGGCCAGCCGGTGCCGGGCAGCGACCCGACGCCCACGTCGCGCCGCGTTCCGCCGGCTCTGCTGCTGCGCTATCTTCTTCACCACAAAGGCCTTCCTCGCCGGGCTGCCTTGAGACCGCAAACCCCCCCAAGGTAAGGCCTTTGTGCTGTCCAGAACCCGCCAGACACGCCACACGCTTACTGGAGGTCTAGAGGGCTTGAGTTCTGAGGCTCGTGTTCTTGAGTCAAGTTTCATGCGATGAGCCTGTGTTCGTGGATGTTTCGGTCGACGGCGGCGCTGAACCTGTCGAGGGCCCGGCGTGCCGGCGTCGGGATAGCGTGCTGGTCGAGGAGGTCTGCGAGCCCGTTGCAGAGCAGGCGGCGGTGCACCCGGGTGAGGTAGACGGCCAGGCGCAGCCCATGGTCGGTGACGGTGTAGCGGTGGGTGCCCTCGATGCGGGCGATCAGCCCGTGCAGGCGCAGTCGGCGCAGGTCGTAGGTTAGCTGTCCCGCGGTCATGAGTTCGGCTGGCAGGCCGAGGAGTGTGGCCAGGTGCGCGCGCAGGTCGCGGGCGCGGAACCCGTGGGGCAGCAGGTGGAACACGACCAGGGCGGCGAGCAGCGCCTGGGTGCGGGTGGCGGTGAACGGCAGCGCGGAGGCGCGTTGTCCCTCGACCACGGTGGGGGTGCTCAGCGCGGTGAACGCGTCCGCGCCGATGGTCGGGTCGCTGGGCAGACGTTCGACGTCAAGCAGACGCCGGTTGGCATGGTTGCCGACCTGCCGCAGCGCGGGCAGGTTACACACGCGGCGGCCGATGCCGAAGTCGCCGGTGTCATTGATGGTCGTCTCGGTGCGCAGCGCCCGACCTTGTTTGTGGTACTGCTTGATCTTGGAGTGCTTGTAGTCCACGTGCAGGCTCGGCGTGACGCCTTCGGTGAGCACCCGGGTGCGCCAGCGTCCCGGGGTGGGGCGCTTGCCGCGGCGGCGGACCTGTCGGGCGAAGATGAGCCCGACCTTGTCCGGGCGGCCCAGGTCCAGGTTCTCCCGGATCACCTCCTCGAACAGCACCCGCCCGGACACCGGCCGATCCAACATCTGGGTCAGCGAGAACTCGGCCTGCAGGATCGAGATGTCGTAGCGGTAGCCGGCGGCCCGGTCGGCCGGGGTGAACGGGTGCGGCAGGCGCCGCAACCATTTGCGCAGCAGCGCGTCGATCTTGGCGGGGGTGAGCCGGTCGCAGATCGACTGCAACCGGGCCGGGTCGTCGCAGTCGGCGAAGCCGTTGTCCAGCGCGGTGAACCCGATCCCGGCCTTGGCGGCTTGGCGTTTGGCCCACTCGTTGCCGTTGATGCACAACTTCGCGTTGTACGGGAAGTAGGAACTGAACTTGAGGAAGAACGGCCCGAAGTCGGCGTCGACGCAGTACACGTAGAACTGGTTCACCACCCCAGTCGAGGACACGATCCACGGGTAGGACGCGCCGGTGACCGAGTTGCGGCGCTTCTCGGTGCGAAACACCCGGGTCTTCTCCTGCGCCCGCCCGACGAACAGCACCCCCTCCTGAGCCTGGAAGTCCGCCAGGTACTCGTGCGCAACGTCATCCTTACGCTGACCCTTGGCGAACTCGACCATCGGCACGTCGCGCTCGCGGCAGAACCGGTGGATCGAGGCGACGAACGCCTTGCTGATCGGATCCATCAACGCCGAGGAGGCGAACGGCGCACCCCGATGCCCGCGCAAGAACCACACCACCCCGTTCACGTGCTGCAACCGCGGCTGATACACGTTCAGATACAGCCGGTCGATGCACTCGACCTCCAACGTCACGTGCTCATCAAGGACATCGCTGACACTGCGCGCTACCGTCATCACAAGCTCCGGTCGACGGGTCGACCCATCCGGGTCACCTACCGCCACAGGCGGCCAATGACGGGAAGCATGCTCCCCGTGTGACCCCCGACCGGAGCCCACCCACCACACCGCTCGTCGGGCTGGGGCGAAGCCCCGTTAGGCCTCGTCGACTACGAGAAGGTCTTCTGCCCGGTGGCCGACGAAGACCGCGACATCTTCGACCTACGCCGCATCGACCGCGGCTCGGGCGCTCTCGTCGTGGTCCGACCCGACCAATACGTCGCGCTCACACTGCCATTGGACGGCTACAACGAGCTCGACAAGTTCTTCGCCCGGTTCATGAACCCGGTCTGACCCCGGATCGAACACGACGAACTGGGGCCTGAGCGGCGATGCCTCGCCGCAGGACGGTCCCACCGCTCAGCGACCTCGCCTGTCGTGACGGCCAGCTACCACCAAGTCGGCGGGCTAGTGCCCTGGCCGGTCTGACGGTCCTTGACGACCAAAGTTGCCCGGGTGCCCTCGGTGTCGCGGGACGGTGCTCGGTCGGTGCAGTTTCGCTGCGCCCCGATGTCCGCTACTCGGTGTCGGACCGGGGCTGGTCACGGTGGGCTCGTTGGACGGCTCCGACGATGACGCGTGCTCCGATGCCCTCGGGGTCGGTGGTCCACCACGGCGTGGTGCCGTTGATCTTCGCGGTGACCTTCACC
>DATGYO010000064.1:0-9712 GCA_035297905.1 Nocardioidaceae bacterium | reverse complement strand
AAGAGCTCGTCGTGCTCTTCGACGCGATCGCGTCGACCCTGCAGATCGACCCCCTCGTCGCAGCGGAGGGCTGACCACGCGGGCGGGGCGGACCTGGTCGCGTTAGTCCAGGGCGGAAGGCCCTCTGACGATCTCCCCTGCCGGCGCGTAGGCACCGATCGTGGGACTGCGTGCTACGGCTTCGGGGTTGCACCTCGTATGACGACACTTGGACTCATCGGGGCAGGGAACATCGGGCAGGCCCTCGCGCGGCTCGCGGTCGACCACGGGTACGACGTGGTGCTGAGCAACTCCCGCGGACCGGCGACGTTGACCGACGTCGTGGCGGGCCTTGGTCCCGCCGCCCGAGCCGACACGGTCGAGGGCGCCGCGGCACGTGGCGACATCGTGGTCGTGACCATCCCGCTGAAGGCCTACCGCAGCGTGCCCACCGAACCACTCAAGGGCAAGGTCGTGATCGACACCAACAACTACTACCCCCAGCGCGACGGGCAGATCCGCGAGCTCGATGACCGCTCGACGACCTCGAGCGCGCTGCTCCAGGAACACCTGCCGGACTCGCACGTGGTGAAGGCGTTCAACCACATCACGTCGGCTCATCTCACCGCGGACGCCCAGCCGGCTGGCACGACCGGACGCCGGGCACTCGCCATCGCCGGTGACGACGAGGCGGCCAAGGCCGCGGTGGCCGGGCTCATCGACAACTTCGGCTTCGACGTCGTCGATCTCGGCTCCCTCGCAGAGAGCTGGCGCATCGAGCCTGGAACGCCTGGCTACGGGCCTCGCCTGCCCGCGAACGAGCTACGCGAAGCACTCGCCTCCGCGGAACGGTGAGCGGTCGGGCGACGCAAGCGATGCAGACCGGGCAAGAGCGGATGGAGTGGTTAGGACGCCGGCGGCTCTAGGCAATCCTGGTGCGACGTGGCACCATCGCGGAGGTGACCAGCAGACCGGCCGCAGCGCAGCACCTGCGCGACCTCGCGCGGCTACGTCGCGTCCGCGACCGGATCGATCGGGAGTACGCGCAGCCGCTGGACGTCGAGGCGCTCGCCCGCGGCGTGAACATGTCGGCCGGGCATCTCAGCCGCCAGTTCCGACTCGCCTACGGCGAGTCGCCGTACGCCTATCTGATGACGCGGCGCATCGAGCGCGCGATGGCGCTGCTACGTCGTGGCGACCTCAGCGTCACCGAGGTCTGCTTCGCGGTCGGCTGCTCGTCGCTGGGCACGTTCAGCACTCGTTTCACCGAGCTGGTCGGCGTGCCGCCCAGCGTCTATCGGCGCCACGAGACGCGCGCGACGGCGGGGATCCCGTCGTGCGTCGCGAAACAGGTCACCCGACCGATCAGGAATCGAGAAGCACGGACCCCCGAGCCGCAGCTAGCGTGACCGCCATGGACATCACCATTCACGCAAGCTTCCTCCCGCACGACGAGCCGGACGCCTCCCTGGCCTTCTATCGCGACACCCTCGGCTTCGAGGTCCGCAACGACGTCGGACACGGCAAGATGCGCTGGATCACGGTCGGACCCGCCGACCAGCCCGGCACGTCGATCGTCCTGGACCCGCCGGCCGCCAACCCTGGCATCACCGACGACGAGCGCCGCACCATCGCCGAGATGATGGCCAAGGGCACCTACGCCATGCTCCTGCTGGCCACCAAGGACCTCGACGGCACCTTCGAGCGGCTGCAGGCCAGCGACGCCGAGATCGTCCAGGAGCCGATCGAGCAGCCCTACGGCGTCCGCGACTGCGCAGTCCGCGACCCAGCGGGCAACCTGATCCGCATCCAGGAGCTGCGCTGAGTCCGCTGACGGCCGAGGCCTCGCGAGGCGAACGAGATCGCGGGCCGCACGCTCAGGTGCGACGGCGTCTGGCTGGTCTTCGTGGCGTTCGACCCATGACAGAGGAGACCCGATGAGCAGGGCCACGGGCAGGGAGCAGCAACCGCCTGCGTTCCACGCTGCCGACTGTCACGACCTGATCCGCGTGCGGGGGGCGCGCGTGAACAACCTCAAGGACATCCAGGTCGAGCTCCCGAAGCGGCGGCTGACGGTGTTCACCGGCATCTCCGGGTCGGGCAAGAGCTCGCTCGTGTTCGAGACGATCGCCGCGGAGTCGCAGCGGTTGATCAACGAGACCTACAGCGCCTTCGTGCAGGGCTTCATGCCGACCCTGGCGCGGCCCGAGGTCGACGTACTCGAAGGCCTGACGACCGCGATCATCGTCGACCAGGAGCGGATGGGCTCCAACCCCCGCTCCACCGTCGGCACCGCCACCGACGCCAACGCGATGTTGCGCATCCTCTTCAGCCGGCTCGGCGAGCCGCACATCGGCTCGCCCAACGCGTACTCGTTCAACATGCCCACGGTCAGGGCCAGCGGCGCGATCACCGTCGAGCGGGGCAGCAAGACCAAGGCGGAGAAGGCAACCTTCCACCGGCTCGGCGGCATGTGTCCGCGTTGCGAGGGAATGGGGTCGGTCACCGACTTCGACCTGTCCGCGCTGTACGACGAGAGCCTGTCGTTGAACGAGGGCGCACTGAGGATCCCCGGCTACAGCATGGACGGCTGGTACGGCCGCATCTTCCGCGGCTGCGGCTTCTTCGACCCGGACAAGCCGATCAGCACGTACACCAAGAAGCAGCTCCACGACCTTCTCTACAAGGAGCCGACCAAGATCAAGGTCGAGGGGATCAACCTGACCTACGAGGGCCTGATCCCACGGATCCAGAAGTCGATGCTGTCAAAGGACGTCGACTCTCTGCAGCCGCACATCCGCGCCTTCGTCGAGCGGGCGGTCACCTTCACGACCTGCCCCGAGTGCGACGGCACGCGGCTCACCAAGGAGGCCCTCTCCTCGAAGATCAACGGCAAGAACATCGCCGACGTCTGCGCGATGCAGATCAGCGACCTGGCCGAATGGTTGCGGGCCATCGACGCGCCGTCGGTGGCACCGCTGCTCGCCGGGCTGCAGCATCTCCTCGACTCGTTCGCGGAGATCGGGCTGGGCTACCTCTCGCTCGACAGGCCGTCGGGCACCCTCTCGGGCGGCGAGGCGCAGCGCACCAGGATGATCCGCCACCTCGGCTCCTCGCTCACCGACGTCACCTATGTCTTCGACGAGCCGACCATCGGCCTGCACCCCCACGACATCCAGCGGATGAACAACCTGCTGCTGCAGCTGCGGGACAAGGGCAACACGGTGCTGGTCGTGGAGCACAAGCCCGAGACGATCGCGATCGCGGACCACGTCGTCGACCTCGGCCCCGGCGCGGGTGCCGGGGGCGGCGCCGTCTGCTTCGAGGGCACCGTCGACGGGCTGCGGCTCAGTGACACCATCACCGGCCGCCATTTCGACGACCGGGCGTCGCTCAAGGAGAAGGTGCGGACGTCGTCGGCCGCGCTGGAGGTCCGCGGCGCCGACACGCACAACCTGAGGGACGTCGACGTCGACATCCCGCTCGGCGTGCTCTGTGTGCTCACGGGCGTCGCGGGCTCCGGCAAGAGCTCGCTGGTCCAGGGTTCGGTCGCAGGCCGCGACGGCGTGGTGGTGATCGACCAGGGCGCGATCCGCGGGTCGCGACGAAGCAACCCGGCGACCTACACCGGACTGCTCGACCCCATCCGCAAGGCGTTCGCGAAGGCGAACGGCGTGAAGCCGGCGCTGTTCAGCTCCAACTCCGAGGGCGCCTGCCCGACCTGCAACGGAGCCGGCGTCATCTTCACCGACCTGGGGATCATGGCCACCGTCGAGTCCACCTGCGAGGAGTGCGAGGGCAAACGGTTCCAGACGTCGGTGCTGGAGTACACATTGGGGGGTCGCAACATCGCCGGCGTGCTCGCGATGTCGGTGGCCGAGGCCGAGGCCTTCTTCGGCGACGGTGAGGCGCGGACGCCGGCCGCCCACAAGATCCTCGACCGGCTCGCCGACGTCGGACTCGGCTACCTCACCCTCGGCCAGCCGCTCACCACCCTGTCCGGCGGCGAGCGGCAGCGGCTCAAGCTGGCCACCCAGATGGCAGAGAAGGGCAGCGTCTACGTCCTCGACGAGCCGACCACCGGCCTCCATCTCGCCGACGTCGAGCAGCTGCTCGGCCTGCTCGACCGGCTCGTCGACGGAGGCAAGTCGGTCATCGTCATCGAGCACCACCAAGCCGTCATGGCGCACGGCGACTGGATCATCGACCTCGGCCCGGGAGCCGGCCATGACGGCGGCCGGATCGTCTTCGAGGGCACACCCGCCGATCTCGTCGCCGCCCGCTCCACGCTCACCGGCGAGCACCTCGCTGCCTACGTCGGCAGCTGACCGAGGCCCTCGGACACCACCGAGAAAGGTCCAGGCCGGCCGGCGTGTGGCCGACCTGGACCTCGGGATCAGGCCAGGTCGAACCGATCGAGGTTCATGACCTTGTCCCACGCCTGCACGAAGTCGCGGACGAACTTGTCCTTCGAGTCGTCGGACGCGTAGACCTCCGCGATTGCTCGGAGCTGCGAGTTCGCGCCGAAGACGAGGTCGACTGCGGTAGCGGTCCACTTGGTCTCACCCGTGGCACGGTCGCGCCCCTCGTACACGTTCTCCGTCGACTCGGACGGCTTCCACTCGGTGCCCATGTCGAGCAGGTTCACGAAGAAGTCGTTGCTCAACGTCTCCGGCCGGTCGGTGAAGATGCCGTGCGAGGCTCGCCTGACGTTGGAGTTCAGCGCCCGCAGCCCGCCGACCAGGACCGTCATCTCGGGAGCGGTCAGGGTCAGTAGGTTGGCCCGGTCCAGCAGCAGGGTCTCCGGCGGCAACTTCTCTCCAGGCCGCAGGAAGTTGCGGAACCCGTCTGCCTTCGGCTCGAGCACGGCAAAGGACTCCACGTCCGTCTGCTCCTGCGAGGCGTCAGTGCGCCCCGGCACGAACGGGACCGTGACGTCGTACCCAGCGTTCTTCGCCGCTTGCTCCACGCCCGCGCACCCGCCCAGCACGATCAGGTCCGCCAGGGATACCTTCTTCCCTCCGGACTGTGCATCGTTGAAGTTCTGCTGGATCTGCTCGAGGGTCCGCAACACCGCGTCGAGCTCGGCCGGCTCGTTGACCTCCCAGTTCTTCTGCGGCTCGAGCCGGATCCGTGCGCCGTTGGCCCCGCCACGCTTGTCAGTGCCGCGGAAGCTCGCCGCCGAGGCCCAAGCGGTCGAGACCAGTTGGGCGACGGACAGTCCCGACTCCAAGAGCTTGGCCTTGAGGACAGCGATGTCCTCATGCGTGACCAGGTCGTGGTCGACTTCCGGGACGGGGTCCTGCCAGATCTGGGCCTCGGGAACCCACGGACCGAGATAGCGGGAGACGGGTCCCATGTCGCGGTGGAGGAGCTTGTACCAGGCCTTGGCGAACCCCTCGGCGAGCTGGTCCGGGTTCTCCAGGAAGCGACGCGAGATCGGCTCGTAGATCGGGTCCATGCGGAGCGCGAGGTCTGTGGTCAACATCATCGGCGCGTGCCTGACCGAAGGGTCGTGCGCGTCGGGCACCGCGTCCGCGCCGGCCCCGTCCTTCGGCTTCCACTGCTTCGCGCCAGCAGGGCTCTCGGTCAGTTCCCACTCGTAGCCGAACAGCGTCTCGAAGAAGCTGTTGTCCCACGACGTGGGGGTGGGTGTCCACGCACCCTCGAGCCCACTGGTGGTCGCGTCCTTGCCCTTGCCGGTGCCGAAGGTGCTTCTCCACCCCAGGCCCTGCTCCTCGATGGGAGCGCCCTCGGGCTCGGGACCGATGTACTCGGCCGGCGCGGCTCCGTGCGTCTTGCCGAACGTGTGGCCCCCGGCGATGAGAGCGATCGTCTCTTCGTCGTTCATCGCCATCCGGCGGAAGGTCTCCCGGATGTCCCGGGCAGCCGCCAGCGGATCCGGGTTGCCGTTCGGCCCCTCCGGGTTCACGTAGATCAACCCCATCTGCACAGCGCCGAAGGGACCAGTGAGCTCCCGCTCGCCGCTGTAGCGCTCATCGCCGAGCCAGGTGTCCTCGGGACCCCAGTAGATCTCCTCCGGCTCCCAGATGTCCTCACGCCCGAAGCCGAAGCCGAACGTCTTGAAGCCCATCGACTCCAGGGCACACTGGCCGGCGAACACCAGGAGATCGGCCCACGAGATCTTCCGGCCGTACTTCTGCTTGACCGGCCACAGCAGCCGCCGGGCCTTGTCGAGGCTGGCATTGTCGGGCCAGCTGTTGAGCGGCGCGAAGCGCTGGGAGCCGTCGCCCGCACCGCCACGTCCGTCTTCGATGCGGTACGTGCCGGCGGCGTGCCAGCTCAACCGGATGAACAGCGGCCCGTAGTGGCCGTAGTCGGCCGGCCACCAGTCCTGCGAAGTCGTCATCACCTCGAAGACGTCCCGCTTCAGCGCATCGACATCGAGGGACTTGAACTCTTCTGGGTAGTCGAAGTCCTCATCCATCGGGTTTGACCGGGGCGAGTGCTGATGGAGGACCTGGAGGTTGAGCTGGTTCGGCCACCAGTCCTGGTTCGTGCTGGGCCGGCCCGACTTGGGAGTCGGCGAGGGGATTACCGGGTTCTCACTTTCGCTGCTGTGCTCAGACACGTCAGTTCTTCTCCTATCCCGCGGTTCGCTTCAAATGGCTGGTCGCTCTTGACCGCGGCTGCTCAGCATCCACGGCTTTGTTGCTGCGCTGGTGTCGAGCGCCGAGTGTCGGTGAAGAGCCGCCTGAGGCAGCCTCGGATTTCGCGACACACTCGGGACATCGAGCCCAGTAGGTCACCTCGGCCTCGTCGATCGCGAAGCCGTGGTCGTCGAACGCGGTCAAGCACGGCGCGGCGCCGACCGCGCAGTCCACGTCGGCGATCGCACCACAGGACCGGCACACGACGTGGTGGTGGTTGTCCCCCACTCGGGACTCGTAGCGCGCCACCGAGCCCGAAGGCTGGATGCGCCGAAGCAAGCCGGCAGCAGTCAATGCTCGAAGCACGTCGTAGACGGCCTGGTGGGACACCTCGCCGAGATCCTGCCGCACGACACGGATGATCGAGTCCGTGTCGGCATGCGGATGACCGTAAACCGCGGACAGCACCGCCACTCGAGGACGCGTCACCCGCAGAGCCGCTCCACGCAACATGCGCTCGAAGTCGCGAGTGGTCGGCACGCTCCGAAGTATCGACCATTCTCTGGAACCAGTAAAGATCAGGCGTCGAATCCCGGCTGGTCGACTACTCCACCGGCCCTCGCCCAAAGCGGTCACCGGCCACCCGGGCCGAAGTTACTATCCGACTACAGGTCGTCGCGCCACATGGAGAGGTCGATCAAATGCCTTCACCCGGTCCCGGCTACTCGATCACCATTCGCGCGGAGCTGCCCACCGGAATGACCGCCACGGCCGCTCTCACCAGCGCGGTGGGCTCCGCGGGCGGCGCGCTCACTGCGCTCGACGTCGTCGAGAGCCGTACGACGCACATGGTGGTCGACGTCACCTGTGACACGACGGGTGAGGATCACGCCGCGCTGATCACCAAGGCCATCGCCGAGATCCCCGGCGCGACCGTGCGCAAGGTCAGCGACCGCACGTTCCTCATGCATCTCGGAGGCAAGATCGAGGTCGTTCCCAAGGTTCCGTTGAAGCACCGCGACGATCTTGCCCGTGCCTACACCCCGGGTGTTGCCCGCGTCTCGCTGGCCCTCGCCGAGCACCCGGAGGACGCACGAAAGCTGACCATCAAGCGCAACACGGTCGCGGTGGTCACCGACGGCTCGGCGGTCCTCGGCCTGGGCAACATCGGGGCAATTGCCGCGCTGCCGGTCATGGAGGGCAAGGCTGCCCTGTTCAAGCAGTTCGGCGGCGTCGATGCGTGGCCCGTCTGCCTGGACACCCAGGACACCGACACCTTGGTCGAGATCGTCCGGGCGATGGCTCCTGTGTACGGCGGCATCAACTTGGAGGACATCTCGGCGCCACGCTGCTTCGAGATAGAGAACCGGCTACGCGAGCTCCTCGACATCCCGGTGTTCCACGACGACCAGCACGGCACGGCCATCGTGGTGCTCGCCGCGCTGTCGAATGCGCTGCGCGTCGTCGACAAGCGGATCCAGGACGTCCGAATCGTGGTTTCCGGTGTGGGTGCCGCCGGGAACGCGGTCATCCGGCTGCTGCACGCCCAGGGCGCCGGCGAGATCATCGGGTGCGGCCGTTCCGGCGCGGTGCACGCCGGACAGCAAGGCCTGGACGAGTACCGCGGCTGGATCGCCCGGCACACCAACACCGCCCGGCTCGAGGGCTCCCTGAAGGAGGTCCTGGTCGGCGCGGACGTCTTCATCGGCCTCTCCGCACCGAACCTGCTGACCGGCGACGACATCGCGACCATGGCACCCGACGCCATCGTCTTCGCGCTTGCGAATCCGGTTCCTGAGGTAGACCCTGTCGCGGCAAGCCAGCACGCCGCCGTGGTCGCCACCGGACGCTCGGACTATCCCAACCAGATCAACAACGTCCTGGCCTTCCCGGGATTCTTCCGAGGACTCCTCGATTCCGGAGTCTCGAACTTCACCGACGAGATGATGATCGCAGCCGCCATCGCGATCGCCGACCGTGTCGACGACGACGAGCTCAACGCGAACTACATCGTCCCGAGCGTCTTCGACTCGACCGTCGCGCCAGCGGTCGCCTCGGCCGTGCGCGCGGCCGCGGCCTCGGCACGCTCAGCGGAGGCCCGTTTGAATCAGCCCGCGCCGTAGACGTCGCGACGACAGATCCCTAGGTCCGGTGGGAGGGAGCGACCGGATGTGGGTGCCACCAGGAACCTCCATCTTCGGTCCAGTACTCGGGGTTGCGGCGGCGTGGCGGAGCTCGGCGAAGACCTGGGCAGGAGTCGCGGAGCGAAGTGTCACCAGCACGCCCTTCGCCTGGTCGCTGGTCGGCCTCGTCACCAGGGCAGCGTTCAGGTGCTCTTCGAAGCGTTCGTCTCTAAGCATGTCGCCCCCTGCCACTCAGATGTCCGCCCGTAGCGCGAAAGACGCCCACACCGACTTGGCCTCGCCGGCCCGTCTCGTGACGCCCCAGTCCCGGCTCACGAGGTCGACAATGGTCAGGCCACGTCCGCTGTTGTCCAAGAGGTCCTTCGCGTGACGGACGGGAGGGACAGGCGACCTGTCGGAGACCGTCAGCAGCACCGACCGGTCGACCTGCTCCAACGCCACCGTGAACGGTGTGTTCGCATGACGGACCGCGTTGGTGACGAGCTCGCTGACCACCAGCGCCACGTCTTCTACGAGGTATGAGAACTGGTGGTCGATCAGAAGCGAGCAGACGAAGTGACGTGCTTTCGGAACGCTCTCGACTTCGGCCGGGAGTCGCATCTGGTGCGACCAACGGGTTGCCTCGTTCATAGGCTCTCCTGCGGGTATCGACTCGTCCCGAACTGGGCCGGGGTCTGAAACCGAGCGCAGGCGTACTCAAGAACACCTACCCGACCGGTGGGACTCGAAACGGGGTCCACACGCCTACTGTCGAGTTCTTGGCAACCAGTCGCTGGTCACGACCGGAGAAGGCCTCATAAAGGCGCATACGGAGCAGACGCCATCGTCGGCAACGATTCGCTGTGCATCTCGCGGCGAGCCACACCAACGAGGGCGCTGAGCTCGAAGCCCCGACGCTGCTGTCACGCGGACATTTCCAGTGGGATCTTTGTTCCGCGTACCGAGGTAGCGTGGTGGATAACCGAGCAAGGACGCCTG
>DATGYO010000063.1:0-17179 GCA_035297905.1 Nocardioidaceae bacterium | reverse complement strand
CATGTGCCAAAGGATTTGAGTAAGACCGAACCTCTCAATGGGGGACCTGGGTCATGAACGGGCCATGGATGTCCGACATTGGAGTTGACGGGTCCGCCCGCCTTGCATGTCGCGACTACCCGACATCTGCGAACATCAGCGCATGGAGTCTCCGCCGCGCCCCGTCCGCACCTGGCTCTCGGACATGGACGGTGTCCTCGTCCATGAGGAAGAGGTGATCCCTGGAGCAGCCGAGTTCGTACGTCGGCTCCGCGACCGCGGCCGACCGTTCCTGCTCCTCACCAACAACTCGATCTTCACCGCCCGCGACCTCCAGGCCCGGCTCGCACGCAGCGGGATCGACGTACCGGAGGAGTCGATCTGGACCAGTGCGCTGGCGACCGCCCAGTTCCTCGACCAGCAGCGGCCGGGCGGCACGGCGTACGTCGTGGGCGAAGCCGGCCTCACGACCGCGATGCACTCGATCGGCTACGTCCTCTCCGAGCGGGACCCGGAGTACGTCGTGCTCGGCGAGACGCGGACGTACTCCTTCGAGGCGATCACGACTGCGATCCGCCTCATCGAACGCGGTGCACGGTTCATCGCGACGAACCCCGACCCCACCGGGCCCTCGACGTCCGGACCCATCCCCGCCACCGGGTCGGTCGCCGCCCTGATCACCCGCGCCACCGGCGTGGAGCCGTACTTCGTAGGCAAGCCGAACCCGCTGATGATGCGCTCGGCGTTGAACCGCATCGATGCGCACTCGGAGTCGACGGTCATGGTCGGCGACCGGATGGACACCGACATCGTGTCGGGGCTAGAAGCTGGCCTGCGGACGGTCCTGGTGCTCACCGGTTCCACATCGCCCGATGCCGTCGACCGGTTCCCCTACCGTCCCACCTACATCCGGGACTCCGTGGCCGACCTCATCGAGCTGGTCGACGACTGGGACACCGACGAGGAGTCCGTGCTCGACCTCGCTGAGTGATGGTGCATGCCCTCACTGCGGCTGGGCACGTCCAGGCCAACCCAGAGAGGGAGGGATACACATGAGTGGACTCACGAACCTCGTGTCTCGCTTCACGCGAGGCGGCTCGACTCCGGCTTCCCGCACACGCGGCCGACGCCCGACTGCCAAGCGCGGGAAGGGCGGCATGACCCGTGGCCGGAAGAACGCCGGCGGACTCGGTGGCGCGGCCCGGAGGTTGATGCACCGGGCGCACTGAGCCTGGAGGAAGCGAGAGCCTGTCTGGACACGCTCCAGGCGGGCTTTTGCCGTTGTTGTGCAGCGTTATCGCGCTGGACACGCGGTCGACGAGTCAGCGGCCGGGCCTTTGGACCGTGGCGGCTGTAGCCACCCCCGATGCACACTGAGGATGGTCGTCGAGCGGCGTTTCTCGGGCCGGCCGACCTGACGACGCGACCTGCCTACGACGGGGGGCTGGGAGCGAGATGGAGGCTTTCGTCAACTCACGGACGGAGCTGGCACGCGCGCTCTGCGCGAACAAGCCCCGTTCCGGCACGCCGCACACCGTGGTCCTGCTGCCGTCGTACAGCGTCGGCGACTCCCTTCTGGCGCACTACAGCGCGCGGATTCCCGAGCTCGAGCACCGGTTCCTGCTGTCGCTGCTCATGCTGCCGCGGGTTCCGGGGTGCGAGATCGTCTTCGTGACGTGCCTGGCGCCCCAACCGGAGGTCCTGGACTACTACCTCTCTCTCGTGCCGTCGCGACGCCGGCAAGACGTGGCGACACGGATCCGGATGCTCGTGGTGCCCGACCGGACGCCGCGACCGGTGAGCGCCAAGCTGCTCGACCGGCCGGACCTGATCGCGAGGCTTCGCCAGATGGTCCGTGGCCGGCTCGCGTACGTCGAGCCTTACAACGTCACCCCCCTCGAGACCGAGCTGTCCCGACGCCTCGGACTTCCTCTGAACGGGACCGCACCCGAGCTCTGGCCACTGGGCTTCAAGAGCGCGGGGCGCAAGATCATGCGCCGTGCGGGCGTGCCGCTGCCCCTCGGCCAGGAGGACGTGCGCTCTCCCGACGACGTGGTCGCGGCGGCCATGGCCATCCGGAAGCGTCACCCGCAGGCGGTCGGCGTCGTCGTGAAGGCCGACAACAGCGGCGCGGGGGACGGCAACCGGGTGATCCGGTTCTCCCACGCGTGCACGGTCGAGCAGGTGAGGTCGGCCGTCGAGGCGTTCGAGCCCTGGTACCTCGCCGACATCCTGCGGGGCGGGGTGGTCGAGGAGCTCGTCGTGGGGACCGCTTTCACCAGCCCGAGCGTGCAGGTCGACATCGACCCCGACGGCCACGTCACCGTGCTGTCCACCCACGAGCAGCTGCTCGGCGGTGACGACGGGCAGGTCTACGAGGGCTGTCGATTCCCGGCCGACGAGGCCTACGGCAACCGGCTTGCGTCGTACGGCAACGCCGTCGGCGAAGTGCTCGCGCGGCGCGGCGCCTTGGGCAGGTTCTGCGTCGACTTCGCGGCGGTCCAGCGGCCTTCGGGAAGGTGGGAGGTCTACGGGCTGGAGATCAACCTGCGCAAGAGCGGCACGAGCCATCCCTACACGGCACTTCGCAACCTGGCACCGGGCTGCTACGACGGCCCGTCCGGCCGCTGGCACACCGACGACGGAGAGGAGCGCTGCTACCGGTCCACCGACAACCTCGTCGACCCGAACTGGTACGGCCGCCCCGCCGACGACGTGATCAGCGCCGTACGCACCGCAGGGCTCGAGTTCGACCGACAGTCGCGAACCGGCGTCGTCCTCCACATGCTGTGCGGCCTCGACATCGACGCCCGGATCGGCCTCACCGCGATCGGCACGTCCCCCGACCACGCCGACAGCCTCTACCAGGCAGCAGTAACGGCACTCTCGGTGGACGCTGTCCAGTCGCGAGTGCCGTTACCCGTCTGACCTTCCCCCGGAGACCCCGGCTCGGGGCGGTCAGTCGATCCGTGCGATCGGCGTACCTTGTCGGACCGCTGCCTCCTCGTCCACCAGCAGGTGCACGACTCCCCCGGCCGGTGCTGCCACCTCGGCGGAGACCTTGTCGACCTGGACCTCCGCCAGCAACTGGTCGGGGGCCACCGTGGAGCCCTCGCTCACGAACCAGGTGGCGAGGACTCCTTCGGCGTCAGGGGTCTCCTTCGAGAGCGCCGGGAACACGACGTCGGTCATACGGAGGCCCGGATGGCCTGCTCGATCCGGTCCTGCCGCGGCAGGACGGCGTACTCGAGGTCGTGTGCGTACGGGATCGGGACATCGGGTACGGCGACCCGCTGCACCGGCACCCGCAGCATCCCGGGGTCGTGGTCGGTGACCGTCGCGACGACCTCCCCGGACACTCCGAACGACCGGTAGTCCTCGTCCACGACGACCAGCCGCCCGGTCTTGCCCACGGACTCCAGGATCGCCTCGCGGTCGAGAGGAACCAGGCTGCGCAGGTCGAGGACCTCCACGTCGATGCCCTCCGGGGCGAGCTTCTCGGCAACGTCGAGGGCGTGGTGCACCGACAGCGACAGGGTCACCACCGTGACATCGCTGCCTTCGCGGGCCACGTTCGCCTTGCCGATCGGCACGGTGTAGTCCCCGTCGGGGACCTCGTCGATGCTGCGCGGGTTCTTCGCCATCCAGGGCAGACCCATGACGCCCTTGTGGAAGATGTAGACCACCGGGTTGTCGTCCCGGATCGCCGACGTCATCAGGCCCTTGGCGTCCGCCGGGTTGCTGGGCACGACGACCTTCATGCCCGGCAGGTGCGCGAACGTACCCCAGAGGCACTGCGAGTGCTGGGCACCATCGGAGTAGCCGCCGCCGGCCGCCATGGTCAGCACCATGGGCACCTTGACGTTGCCGCCTGACTCGAAGTGGATCTTCGCCATGTGGTTGTAGATCTGGTCGAGGCAGACACCCATGAAGTCCGTGAACATGACTTCCACGATCGGCCGCATGCCCTCCACCGCGGAACCGATGCCCAGCCCGATGAACGCGGTCTCGGAGATCGGTGTGTCGATGATCCGCTCGGGACCGAACTTGTCGAGCAGGCCCGTGGTCGAGCTGAAGATACCGCCGTAAGCGCCGACGTCCTCGCCCATGTAGAAGACCGACGGGTCACGCTCCATCTCCTGCGCGATGGCCTCGACCATCGCCTTGGAGGTGGTGAGTCGCCGGGTGGCCTGGGGCGCTTCTGTGATTGTCATCGTGGCTCCTTCACGCGAAGACGTAGTCGGTGGCGGTCGCGGGGTCGGGGATCGGGCTGCCCTTGGCGAAGGAGATCGCGTCCTCGACGGCCGTGTTCACCAAGCGCTTGATCTCGTCGACCTTCTCGTCGTCGAGCAGGCCCTCGTCGCGCAGGACCTTCTCGTAACGCGGGATCGGGTCGTGCTCCGACACTTGGGCGAGCTCGGGCCGGTAGCCCTGGGCGTCGCCCTCGAAGTGGCCCCACATCCTGAGCGTGTGCACCTCGATGAGCGAAGGCCCCTCCCCTGCGCGGGCCCGAGCTACAGCGCGTGCGGCGGCGTCGTACACCGCTTCGACGTCGTTCTCGACGCGTTCACCCGGAATGCCGTACGCCGCTGCCCGGTCGGCGTTCGAGCCGATGGCGGTGGACACGCTCCGGGGAACCGAGATCCCCCAGTCGTTGTCCTCGACGACGAACACGACCGGAAGCGCCCACTTCGCCGCCAGGTTGAGCGACTCGTGGAACGCGCCCTGGTTCGCCGCCCCTTCTCCCGTGACCGCGACGGCGATCCGGTCGGTCCCCCGCCGCTTGAACGCGAACGCCTGGCCCAGCGCCGGGGGGTACCCCTCGGCGATGATGCCCGAGCACGAGAAGTGCGTCGCGGGGTCGAACAGGTGCATGTGACCGCCACGTCCCCTGCCGAGGCCGGTCTCGCGGCCGAATATCTCGGCGGTCATCTTCTGCAGGTCGACCCCGTGTGCGATGGCCAGGTGGTGCGGCCGGTGCGTCGCGGTGACGGCGTCGTCGGTCGTCAGGTGTGCGCAGACTCCTGCTGCGACGGGCTCCTGTCCGGCGGAGAGGTGCATCTCGCCGGGGACCAGCCCCTTGCCGATGTCGAAGCCAGGCCCCTTGTCCGCGTGGTACTCACGAAGGATCGCCTCTTCATAGGTGCGGCTCAGGACCATCGTCTCGTAGAGCTTGATCCGCACCTCGGCCGCCGGTACGTCCCGGGAGCGGCTCTTCTGCGGAATCGATGTGGATGCTGCTTCTGTCGTCATACCGGCCTCCAAACACGGAAAGACAGGGATCCACCCGCGAACCTAGGCACCCGGTTCGGGACCTGCCAGAGCCGTTCGACCCATGGGCCCGTAGGCAATTCGCGCCACCAGGGGAAGGGTCGTCGAGGACATCGTGACCTAACGGGACAAGCCGTTCATTCCGTCTCGGCCGGAAGGTCTCGCAGCACCTGAGGCGGGTCCCGCGCAACCCCACCGGCGATCGTTAGCCTGTGCCCATGGACGACGACCTGCTCGACGAGATCCTCGACGAGGTCGAAGCTCTCGGGAACCAGCTGCCGGGCGAGACGCTCGCGCTGCTCTTCGAGGAGCGCGCCCGAGGAGTCGCACCCGGCGCTCCCGGCCGTGCCGCCTGGCTGAGTCACGCCGGCGAGCGCTGGGAGATGGAGGGTGACCTCGCACGAGCCAAGGCCTGCTTCGAGCAGGCGGCCCAGGACGGCGGCGAGGCGTACCTCGATCCTCGGGCCGGGCTGGTCAACGTGCTGCTCCGGCTCGGTGAGAACTCACGCGCCGACGAGGTGCTCGCGGACCTGCGGCGTGATCTCAAGGCTGGCTGGTCGCATCGGTTCCTGCACGAGACGGTCGGCGAGAGTCTCGAGCTGAACGGCCGGCTGCAGGAGGCGCTGCGCTGGTTCACCGCCGGTCTGACCCACGCAGAGCGCGAGGACCCGGAAGCGGTGGACATCGGCTGCCTCAACGGGCGGTTCAGGGTACGCCGCGCGCTCGGGCTGCCGTTGGACCGCTACGACGAGCTCTGCGAAGAGCGGCGACGCCAGTACGAAGAGGACGTCGAGGGCGACGAGCCTCTGCTCCAAGAGGTTGCCGGCAAGAAGCCACCGCTGCTGACCGTCCTCTACTGGCCGCCGACCGAGTTCGCCCTGCTCCTGGGCCGGTGGCCGGACCTCGCCGACGACTACGGCTCCGACCACGCCGAGCACCGGTCGGTCGTCGAGCGTCACCTTCGCGAGGTCGCCGCGTCGCACGGCCACGTGACGGTCGGCCCCGGTGACTTCGCGGAGTACCTCGAGTTCGCGGAGGGGCGCGACGACCACGCCGCGAACGCCTCCACCCGCGCAGGCTATGCGGCGCACCTGGGCCGCCTCGACAGAGTGGTCGCATGGCCTCCGCGGCGCAACGACCGCTGCTGGTGCGGCTCAGGCCTGAAGTACAAGAAGTGCTGTGGCGCCCTGCGTTTCGATCACGCGTAGGTCAACTCTCAGTTGGCCACGCCGTGACGGAAGGCCCACGCGGTGGCCTCGGCGCGACCTCTCACGCCGAGCTTCCGGTAGATCGTCCCGGAGTGGTGCATCACGGTCTTGGGCGTCATCCCGAGACTCCGGCTGATCTCCTTGTAGGTCGCCCCCGTGACGAGCTGGCTCAAGACCTCGCGCTCTCGTGGCGTCAGCTGGTCCGGAGGTGTCGGGACTGGCTGAGACCGAGCGGATGCGCCCATGCGAGCCATCATTCGTCCGATGCTAGGCGCGTGCGGCAGGCACCTCCATGACGAACTCTGACCATTGGCGGAGCCGCTCGGTGCCTAAGGAGGCTTTGTTGTCCCCCGTACAGACCCCGGGCAGATGCCCGATGCGAAGCCCCTCCCTTAGTCCCTAGCGTCGGTTGCATCGCCTTCAACCCCGACGGGGTGACATCATGACCGCTGCACATTACCTAGCAATCTGGGCCGGACTCGACCGGCTGCACGTCCCGGCTGAACCCTCCGTCCCCGATCTCCCCGAACCGTCCGTCTGGACCGACGGCAGGTGGCGGGCCGCCTTCAACCGCACTCTGGCCACGGAGGAACCACGACACCGGCTGCCCGTTGCGGCAAGACGAGGTCACGTGATGCCGCGCATCCTTGCTCGGTAGCCGGCGGGCGGCCGGTCGGGCCCGCTGTCTCGTCTCCTGGGTGCCTCGAGCCTCACCCCGCCTCGCCCCTGTCGTCATCGGGGTGAGGCTCGAAGGTGACGGTCACTCGTTCGAACCCCTTGTGCCTCTGCGCCTCGGCACGTTCTGTGTAGACGCGTTGGTCGGCGCTGGTCAGCTCGACGTCATCAGTGAACGGGGTGAGCAGCGCGCGCGGATACAGCCTCTTGGCCAGGACGACGTTGATCTCGATGCCGAGCACGGCCATGACCGCAGCGATGTAGAGAAGGGCGATGAGACCGAGCACCAGCGCGAAGACCGCGTTCATCTCACTGACCTTGTTGATCACGTGACTCACGTACAACCCGCCCAAGGACTGCAGCACGTGCCACATCAGTGCGATGGCGGTTGCACCCGGAATCACCGTGCGGAAGCTGTGGCGCTCTGACGAGGCGAGCCTCATCATCACACTGAGAATCAGGGCGCTCAGGACGACTGAGGCGATCGTGGACCCCCACCTCACGCCGATGTTGACGTTGCTGCCGAACACTTCGAGATGGCTGGCCAGCGAGGAGAGGACGGCCACGGCAAGGACTGCGATTCCGCCGACGATCAGCAGCAGAAGGGTGAGCAGACGGCTGTGAATCGGGTTGTACCGGCTGTTCCGCGGAATCGCCCAAGCGGCGCTGATCGCGTTCTGTGCCGCCTGGCCGAGGCCGAGGACGCCGTACAGCGCAGCGAGCGAGCCCACCACCACGGCCGAGACGCTGCCCTGCAGACCCTCGGGACGGCCGAGCTGTGTCCCCACGATCGGGAACTGGCGCAGCGCCGAGTTGAGCACCTCTTGCTGCAGCTTCGAGTCGCCCTGCAGCAAGAAGCCCAGCACGGACGAGGCGATCAGGAGCATCGGGAAGATCGCGATGAACGAGTAGTACGTCAGGATCGCCGCCAGGTAGTTGCCCTGGTCGTCGAAGAACTTGTAGGTCACCGCGATCGGGAGCCCCGCGACACGACGTCGCCGCTGAAGGTCGTCCACGCGCTCCACGACGTCCGGCATACCGTCACGCTACGGCCCGACCCGACGACGGGCGCGCAAACACACGCGAAACGCCTGAGCGGCCGAACGGCCCGGTCTGGCGCTCAGGCCGCGGTGCTCTCCGCCCGCTGCTTGAGAGTGAGCAGCATCTTGCGCTCCATGAGGAAGTGCACCGGCTCGAGCGCGTACTTGTTCGTCAGCCACCCCATCGGGGTCGGCTTGAAGTCGCTCTGGAACCTGACCACGAGCCGAGTGCCGCCCTCGGGCAGCTCGCGGAGCAGGAAGGTCCACGCCGGGTAGGGAAGGTTGGACTCGATCGCCTCCTCGCGCGAGGTGTCGGGCGCGAGTACCAGCAGATGGGGCGGTTCGATCCGAGCGACGACGAAATGGAGGTCCGGCTCCGTTCCCTCGGGCACCATGCGGATGACGTCGCCGACCTTGAGGCGCTGAAGCTCGGGGTGGATGCGGAACAGGCTGTGCATCCGAAGGCCGACGAGGTTCTCGAGCCAGTCGTAGCTGTACATGCCGCCCCGGCCCTGACCGATCTGCGCCAGCCACGGCCACACGCTGTCGGGCGGGGCGTCGATCGTCACGGCGTGCGTGGTCCGGTACCTCGCCTGGCCGACGATCTCGTCACCCGGAAGCGACTCCTGGGTCTCCTGGTAGGTCGCGCCCCAGCTGGTCATCCGCGGCCATTGCGAGATCGCGTACGTCGCGCCGCCGGCGGCGGCAAGCGCCGCAGCCCTGGCCATGTTCTTCGTCTTGGTCATACCTCGAGCATCTGTCGCAACGCGGCCCGGCGGCAGAGTCGTTGGTCATGGCCGACATGGCACCCGTAGCGGGATGGGTCCATCGCCTCTGGCGCGCCCGGCACTCGTCGTTGACGCTGGCGGTGCGGGCTATGCGCTCGTTCGGGTCATGCGCGAGCGCTCGGAAGGAGCCGAATGGATGACGGGCACGCCTCAGCTCGCCGCTGAGTCGCTGCGCGGCCTCACCTCCGCCGAGGTGAAGCAGCGGGTCGAGGCCGGGCTGGTCAACCGTACGGCGGCGCGGCCGAGCCGCACTCTGGCCGAGATCTTTCGTGCGAACGTGCTCACGAGGTTCAACGCGCTCTTGGGTGCGCTGCTCGTCGTGATCCTCGTCGTCGGGCCGATCCAGGACGCGCTGTTCGGACTCGTGATCGTCGCCAACAGCACAATCGGCATCGTGCAGGAGCTGCGCGCCAAGCGGACGCTCGACAGGCTCTCCCTCCTCAACATGCCGTCTGTCACCGTGATCAGGGACGGAGCGGCACGACAGATCCCAGCGAACGAGGTGGTGGCTGACGACGTGCTCGCGATCGGTGCCGGTGACCAGTCCGTCGTCGACGTCTCGCTCCTCGACAGCGACGGGCTCGAGATCGACGAGTCACTGCTCACCGGGGAGTCCGAGCCCGTTGCCAAACGACCTGGCGACGAGGTGCTCTCCGGAAGCTTCGTGGTTGCCGGCAGCGCCCGGGCCCGCGCGAGCAGAGTCGGCGAGGCGGCGTACGCGGTTGCCCTCGCTGCCGAGGCTCGCCGGTTCACGCTCGTGCATTCGGAGATCCGGGATGCTCTGAACCGCGTGCTCCAGGTGATCACCTGGGTGCTGGTGCCGACGGCGGCGCTGCTCGTGACGACGCAGCTCCTGCTGGAGGACGCCACCCTCGAGGAGGCGGTTCGCGGGTCGGTCGCCGGAGTCGTCGGCATGGTCCCTGAAGGGCTGGTGCTCCTGACGAGCGTCGCCTTCGCGGCCGGGGTCGTGCGCCTCGGAGGCCGGGGTGTGCTCGTCCAGGAGCTTCCGGCCATCGAGGGACTGGCGCGCGTCGACGTGGTGGGGATCGACAAGACCGGCACCCTGACTGAGGGCACCATGACGGTCGGCGACGTCGTACCCCTGGAGGCTTCCGCGTCCGACGCCAAGGAGGTGCTCGGCGCCCTGGCCCACGCCGACGACCGTCCGAACGCGAGCATGCGTGCGCTCACAGAGACGTTCGTCGCTCCCGACGGCTGGGAGGTCACCGACCGGGTGCCGTTCTCGTCGGCCCGGAAGTGGAGCGGCGTGACCTTCGCGGGTCGCGGCACCTGGCTGCTCGGTGCCCCGGAGATGCTTCTGCCATCCGGGTCGCCGTTGGGCGACGCCCAGCGACGAGCCGCCACGGGCCATCGCGTGCTCCTGCTGGCACGAGGCAGCGGCCCGCTCCCCCACGACGGCACACTGCCGGTGCTCGAGCCAGTCGCCCTCGTGACACTGGCGGAGCGACTGCGCTCTGATGCGGCAGACACGTTGCGCTACTTCGCCGAGGACGAGGTCGCGGTCAAGGTGATCTCCGGTGACAGTCCCCGCACGGTCGGCACCATCGCGAGAACGCTCGGCCTCGCAGGCGCCGCGGACCCTGTCGACGCCCGTGAGCTCACCGACGACCCAGTCGCTCTCGGCGTCGTGATGGAGGAGCGCTCGGTGTTCGGGCGCGTGGGTCCTCATCAGAAGCGCGCGATGGTGCGCGCCCTGCAGCGGCGGGGCCATGTCGTGGCGATGACCGGAGACGGCGTGAACGACGTACTCGCACTCAAGGACGCCGACATAGGCGTCGCCATGGGAAGCGGCAGCCCGGCCGCACGAGGTGTCGCCCAGCTGGTCCTGCTGCCGAACCGCTTCGACGTGCTCCCCGGAGTGGTCGCCGAGGGGCGGCGCATCATCGCCAACATCGAGCGGGTCGCGAACCTGTTCCTGACCAAGACGGTCTACGTCACGGTCCTGGCTCTCGCCGTCGGGGTGGCGCAGCTGCCGTTCCCGTTCTACCCACGCCACCTGACGATCGTGAGCACCCTGACGATCGGGGTGCCCGGGTTCTTCCTCGCGCTCGCTCCGAACCACCGCCGCGCACAGCCGCACTTCCTGCGACGGGTGCTCCGCTTCGCAGTCCCTGCAGGCCTGATCGCCGCGACTGCAACCTTCGCCGCCTACGCGCTCACGACCTTCGAGACCGACCTCGGAGTCCCGGCCGCGCGCACGGCGGCGACTGTCGTGCTCTTCGGGGTGGGGCTTGCGATCCTCACGCTGCTGATCCTCCCGCTGAGCCGGCTGGAGGTCCTGCTCCTGACCTCCCTCGTCGCCACGTTCGCGTGTCTGCTGGCGGTGCCGGTGTTGCGGGACTTCTTCGCGCTGAGCACGCTGCCGCTCCTGGTGTGGGCGAGCGCCGTCGTGCTCATCCTGGTCGCGGCAGCGGCCTTGACGGTCGTGTGGTGGTTCGCGGCGCGCGACGCTCAATGACAGGACCTCCTATGACAGGGGCCTCCGATGACAGGGGCCTCCTATGACAGGGCCTCGTCGAGAGCATCGCGGATCGCCTCGACCATGAAGGCGATGTCCTCTTCCGTCACCACGAGCGGAGGGGCGAGCCTGATCGTGGAACCGTGGGTGTCCTTCGCGAGGACGCCGCGGGTCAGCAGCGCCTCGCACAGTCCTCGACCGGTCATCAACGTCGGGTCGACGTCGATGCCGGCCCACAGCCCGCGACACCGCACCCCGATGAGGCCCTCACCGACCAATGACTCGAGCCCCTGAGCCATGACCGCGCCGAGCCGTGTTGCGCGCTCCTGGTACTCCCCCGTCCGCAGCATGGTGACGACCTCGCGGCCGATCGCGGCGCCGAGCGGGTTGCCACCGAACGTGGAGCCGTGTGAGCCGGGCGTGATCACGCCGAGCACGTCGCGGTCGGCCGCGATCGCGGAGACCGGATAGATCGCGCCGCCGAGCGCTTTGCCGAGGATGTAGATGTCCGGGACGACGTCCTCGTGGTCGCAGGCGAACGTCTTCCCGGTGCGCGCGAGGCCGGACTGGATCTCGTCAGCGACCATCAGCACGTTCTCCCGGTCGCACAGCTCGCGCACCTCACGGAGGTACCCGTCGGGCGGGATGATCACCCCGGCCTCACCCTGGATCGGCTCGAGCAGTACGGCGACCGTCGTCTCGTCGATCGCGTTGCCGACCGCCGCGACGTCGCCGTACTTCACGACCCTGAAGCCAGGGGTGTACGGGCCGTAGTGGCGGCGCGCCAGCTCGTCGGTGGAGAAGCTGATGATGGTCGTCGTACGGCCGTGGAAGTTCCCCTCCATGACAACGATGGAAGCCGTCTCCTCCGGCACGCCCTTGACCTCGTAGCCCCAGCGACGGCTCACCTTGATCGCAGTCTCGACGGCCTCCGCGCCGGTGTTCATCGGCAGGATCATCTCCTTGCCGGCGAGCGCGGCGAGATCGCGAGCGAACAGCCCGAGCTGGTCGTTGTAGAAGGCCCGGCTGGTCAACGTGAGCCGGTCGAGCTGCTCATGCGCAACGGCGAGCAGCCGTCGGTTGCCGTGCCCGAAGCTCAGCGCGGAGTACCCGGCCAGGCAGTCGAGGAAGCGGTTCCCCTCCACGTCGGTGACCCAAGCCCCTTCGGCGGCGTCGATGACAACCGGCAGGGGCTGGTAGTTGTGCGCCGCCCACCGCTCGGTCAGCTCGATGTGTTCCGTGGAACCGACATCGAGCGCCGCGGGCAGGCTGTGCTTCGTCATATCGCCATGCTGCCACCGCGGGCAGACCGGAACGGCCGAAACCGGCCACACGGCCTGTCCGCGGCCGTGGTCAGCGGACCGTCACCTTCACCAGGACGGACCGAGCGCGGGTGAAGCGCAGCCCGCCGGCGAAGACCGCCTTGTACGTCGACGTCTTCGCGGGCTTCACGTAGCGCTGGTGCCAACCACTCGGGGCGACACTGGTCGTGGAGCCCAGCAGCCTCCAGGTCGTGGAGCCCGCCGGCCGCACGTAGTACCGGACCTGCTTACCGGAGACGGCTGCCCCGTTCGAGCTGGTGAGGTGACCGAACAGCCTGACTCGGGCGCCACGCCTGATGGCCGCTCGGCCCGCCGCAAGGCTGACCTTCGTGATGGTCTTCGGGGTGATCGACACCGACTGCACCGGCGAGACTGCGCGGGTGTACTTCGTCGTTGCGGCGACCGTGACCTTGTAGCTCGCCGCCGAGCTGACCTTCAGCGTCGCCGCGAAGTGGCCGGCCGCGTCTGTCGGGATCGCGGCGACTTGGCTCCACGTCGTCTGCCCGGCCGGTCGCGACCGGAGCACGGCGTTGCGGCCCGCCAGCGGCCCTCCGGCGTCCGTCGTCAGGTCCCCGGAGAGAGTCACGTTCTGTCCCGCGTACACGCTCGGGCGGCTGGTGGCGAGGCTGACGGAGGTGGCGGTCTTCGTGGTGCCGGGCTGGGACGTATCCCCCGACGGCGTGCCCGGTGCCGGGATCGTCACGGGCGCGTTCGCGAGGGTGGCGAGCTGCGCAAGCGTGCCGTTGAAGGCGTTCATGTCGACGCTGCCGCTGACGCCGGTCACGCGGCCGTCACTCCGGCCCTGCCAGAAGGTCCACGTGCTCCAGCCACCGGGCACCCGAGGCTGGCTCACCTTGTAGTGGGCGATCCAGAGCGGGTACGCGGTGAAGGCGGTGCTGTTGCCGAGGTTGTTCTCCCAGAAGGTCGGCGAGGTGTAGATGATCGGCTTTCGACCGATGAGGCTCTCCACCGTCTTGAGCCAGTTGCTGGTCCAGGTGCGCAGCGCCGCCACCCCGAGACCTCCCGTCGCCTCGAGGTCGAGCACCGGCGGAAGGTCACCGGGCTGGTCGGCGAGTCCGGCCTTGGAGACGAAGTACCGAGCCTGCGCACCGGCCGAACCGACGCTGGGGCGGGCGAAGTGGTAGGCGCCGTGGTAGAGCCCGACGGACCGGGTGGCGGCCCAGTCGCCGGCGAAGTAGGGGTTCGTGTACGTGCTGCCTTCGGTGGCCTTGACGAACGCGAACGACACGCCATCGGCCTTGACCGAAGCCCAGTCGATCGAGGTGCCGTTGGTGTGCTGCCACTTCGAGACGTCCACACCGAGCTCGGAGGCCGAGGCGGCCGCCGTGCCCACGAGGCAGAACGCGGCGACCGTGGCAACGGCCCCTCGGGCGATCCTGCTCAGTGATGCGCCGTGCTTCCGCACCACGGGACGTGCCAGGACATGCTTCCTCTTCACGGTCATGGCGGGGCCCTCCCAAGCCTCGCGCAGCCGGAGCGGCCGTCGTTCGGCTCGTCCCCCGACTCCTCAGGCAGGGTAGATCGGACCTTTCCGACGTCGTGGGAAAAGTGCGGAATTCCCTCACAGATCGACTCGTGGACACTGGTCTAGGCCAGGCCTATGATGTGGCGGTTCGTGCCGGAACCGACCGGTTTGGTCCGGCTCCCTCCTCACGTAGGAGCTCATCCATGACCCGCCTTGCACCTCGAGGACGCAGGACGAAGCTCGCCGCCCTCGGCGTCGCTGCCCTCACTTCGGTGACCATGCTCAGCACCCCCAGCAACGCAGCCACTGCTGCGGCCGAGAAGCCGCACAAGATCGACCTGCAGGTGCTGGCCATCAACGACTTCCACGGCCAGCTCGAGCCGGTGCCCACCACCTCGTCCTCCGGCCGCATCAACTCGACCCCGGCCGGCGGTGCGGAGTACCTCGCCACACACCTCGAGCGTCTTCGCGGCGCGGCACAGGCCCGCGGCGCCAACACCGTGACCGTCGCGGCCGGTGACCTCATCGGGGCCAGCCCGCTGCTCAGTGCCGCCTTCTACGACGAGCCCACCATCGAGGCCATGAACTCCCTGGGCCTCGACATCTCCAGCGTCGGCAACCACGAGTTCGACCAGGGTTGGAAGGAGCTCGTCCGCAAGCAGGAGGGCGGCTGCGTACCGGACGGACCCGACGGCCGGAACAACCGCAACTCCTGCCCCGACGGCGAGTTCACCGGCGCCAAGTTCCAGTACCTCTCCGCCAACGTCTTCCACGAGGACACCGGCGAGACCGTGTTCCCGGCTTACGAGATCAAGAAGTACGACGGTGTGCCGGTCGCGTTCATCGGCATGACGCTGGAGAACACGCCGAACATCGTGACCAAGTCCGGTGTGGCGGGTCTGCGCTTCACCGACGAGGTCGAGACCGCCAACAAGCTCGCGGACCAGCTCTACCGCAACGGCGTGAAGTCGATCGTCGTGCTCATCCACGAAGGCGGCTACCCGGCAGACTCCTCGGCGTACAACTCCTGCCCCGGCATCTCCGGACCGATCGTCGACATCAACGCCGGCCTCAGCCCGAAGATCGACGCGGTGATCACCGGCCACACCCACCAGGCGTACAACTGCTCGCTCGACGACCCGAACGGCCAGCCGCGTCTGGTCACCAGCGGCGCGAGCGTCGGCCGCCTCGTCACCGACATCGACCTGAAGATCAACAGCCGCTCGGGCGAGATCGACCGTGGGTCCGAGACCGCGGACAACAACATCGTGACCCGCGACGTGGCGAAGAACGCTTCGATGACCGACCTGATCACGAAGTACAAGAACCTCGTGGCGGACATCGAGTCCAAGGTCATCGGCACCCTCGCCGACGGCACGGACAAGGTGGTCCGCACGACCGACGACAGTGGCGAGTCCCCACTCGGCAACCTGATCGCGGACGCGCAGAAGGCCGACCCCAGCACGATCACCGGCGCCCGCGCCCCGGAGGTCGCGTTCATGAACCCCGGGGGCATCAGGGCCGACCTGGTCGCCGACAGCGGCGGGAACATCACCTACGGGGCGGCGTTCTCGACCCAGCCGTTCAACAACTACGTGGTGTCCATGGACATGACCGGGCAGCAGATCCTCACGCTGCTCGAGCAGCAGTGGTCCGGGGGCAACGCGAGCACGCCCAAGGTGCTCCAGGTCTCAGGCATCACCTACTCCTGGTCGAAGGCGGCACCCGCCGGCGCGAAGGTCGTCCCGGGCAGCGTGATGGTCAACGGCCAGCCTCTCGACCCGGCTCGGACCTACCGCGTCGCGGCCAACTCGTTCCTCTCCGACGGGGGTGACGGATTCGGCGCCTTCAGCGGGGCGACGAACAAGTATTTCGGCGGGCTCGACATCGACGCGCTCGCGGCGTACCTCGGTCAGAACCCCGACTACGCACCCAAACCGACCGACCGGATCGACGTACAGCCCTGATGGTTGACGCCTGACCGGCGCGGTCGCATCCAACGCACGTGGGCACCTCCGCACACAGCGGAGGTGCCCACTCGCGCCCATCCACTCGCCCGGGCCGAGTAGGCGGCCGCGTTGCCGCACTCCTGGCTGGTCAGGCGGCTAGCGTGACAGGGTGCCAGCTCCCGATTTTGTCCTACGCCTACGCGAGCGCATCGGTCATGACTCGTTGTGGTTGCCGGGCGTGACGGCAGTTGTCCTCCATGACGACTCAGTGCTGTTGGTCCGCCGTTCCGACAACGGCGCATGGGGGCCGGTGACCGGGATAGTGGACCCCGGCGAGCATCCGGCGCAGACAGCGGAGCGGGAGGTGCTCGAAGAGACAGGGGTCCGATGCGATGTCGAGGAACTCGTCTGGGTCAACGTCACCGAACCGACCGTCCATGTGAACGGCGACCAAGCCCAGTACCTGGATCACACTTTTCGGTGCCGATACCTCGACGGCACGCCGTATCCAGCAGACGATGAGTCGGTTGAGGTCCGCTGGTTTCCGACCGATGACCTTCCCCCGATGAAGTCCAGCCTCCACGAGCGGATCGTGACCGCGATCGAGCATGACGGCCCGGTCAGGCTTATCTAAGCCCACACGTTCGACGCCCGCTAGCCACGATCCGTGCGTGGATTGTGCACGCCCTCACAGCGGCTCCGATATCACCGAGCAAGGTGCAGATCTGCCGCGTGCCACCACAGCGGCTTCGTCCGTTCGAGGCGCCGCGCCAGGGTGCGCAGCGACTCGAACTCTGGAGCCTGAGAGCCAGGGCAGCACGCCGCGATCGACCTACGTGCGTTTGTGGAAGCGGACCTTGCCGTCGGGCAGCCGGTGCATCTGGTAGCGGGAGTCGTGGGCGAGGTGGTGGTGGCGGGGGCAGAGCAGCCTGCCCTTGTCGAGGTCGGTGGCGCCGCCCTCGACCCACTCCTGGTCGTGGTG
>DATGYO010000062.1:0-54697 GCA_035297905.1 Nocardioidaceae bacterium | reverse complement strand
ACGGCGGCCTTTCCCTTGTCCCAGACGTCGCTGACCCGCGTGCGCAGGGTCGCCCGGGCCGACGTGGGCAGCGGCCGGTGTACGACGATCTCCTGGCTGCCGTGCAGGACGTGCGCGAGGTCGATGTCGCAGCCGGGGAGGTCGAGGCTCGGGGGCGAGGTCTCGTGAAAGGTCGGCGCGACGATCCCGAAGGAAGGCAGGACCTGCAGCCGCTCGTCGTCAAGCGTGTAGCGCAGTGCCTTGGGGTCGGTCTGGTCGCCGGGGTTGCAGCCTGCGCCCACGCCGAGGTGGTACAGCAGCACGTCGGACGCGGTCCACGCGAACTCCTGCGCGGGGAGCTCGGCACCGATGGCCTGGTCGGGGTCGATGGGCATGTCAGCTCGCACTCTCGGTCGCGTGCACGGTGGTGTGTGAGGGAGTCATTGCGGCTCGGTCCGCGATGTCGAGGGCGGCCAGGTAGCCGAAGACCATGGCGGGACCGATCGTCGAGCCTGCGCCCGCGTAGGTGTGGCCCATCACCGCAGCGGACGCGTTGCCTGCCGCGTAGAGGCCGTCGATGACCGAGCCGTCGGGACGAAGGGCGCGGGCGCGCTCGTCGGTGACGATGCCGCCCTTGGTTCCCAGGTCGCCGGGCACGATCTTCACGGCGTAGAAGGGCGCCTGGTCGATCGGGCCCAGGCACGGGTTGGGCGTGTTCGTCGGATCCCCGTAGTACTTGTCGTAGGCGCTGTCTCCTCTATGGAAGTCCGTGTCGACCCCGGTCCGGGCCATCTCGTTGAACCGCGTGACGGTCTCGGCGAGACCTGCGGGGTCCACCCCGATCTGCTCTGCGAGCCCCTCGACCGTGTCGCTCTTGAAGAGCGTCCCGTGCTTGTACCAGCGGCCCGGAAACGGCTGCCTCGGGCCGAGACCCGCGAAGAGGTACCTGTTGCGGTAGCGCTGGTCGAGGATCATCCACGACGGGACGTGCGGGACGCCGGTCTCGGCCTCACCGGCGTACATCGCGTGCACCGCGTCGACGTACGGCGACGCCTCGTTGGCGTAGCGACGTCCGGCCTGGTTGACGATGATCGCGCCCGGCAGGTTGCGCTCCGAGAGACAGAAGTAGGGACCGCCGGTGAGGGGGATGGTCGGGCCCCACCAGGCGTCGTCCATCAGCGCGACGTCGGCCCCGGCCGCGATGCCCGCGGTGATGCCGCCGCCGGTGTTGGACTCCGCCCCTGTGGTCCAGTCCGTGGTGATGGGGGAGCGCTGGTACTTCTCGCGCATCTCCAGGTTCTTCTCGAAGCCGCCGCTGGCCAGCACCACGCCGTGGCGGGCGTGCACGGTCACTGGCTGCCCGTCGCGGCGGAGGCGCAGGCCGGTCACGCGACCACTCTCGAGGAGCAGCTCGGTCAGCTCGGAGTCGTACCAGACCGGCACGCCGGCGTCGAGAAGCCCCTTGCGCAGCCCGATCACGAGCGCGGCGCCCATCGCGTACATCGGACGGCGCAGGAGCAGGTTCAGCATGCGGCCGAGCACGATCCTCAGGGTGGTGACCGGGCCCTTGACCGTCCGCATGGCCAGGCTCATCCAGCGGTAGTCGGCCTGGGTCACCACCATGCCGGCAGGCGCCTTGGCGTAGGGCGGGTGGAGGCGCGCGAGCTCGTCGCCGATGATCTTGCCGTTCACGGGACGAGGCTCGACGCTGCGCCCCACCGCACGGCCCCCGGGCGCCTCGGGGTAGTAGTCGGAGTACCCCGGCACCCACATGAAGTCGGCCGCCGAGTGGTCGCGGACGAACTCCAAGGTCTCCGGCCCGCGCTCCAGGAAGGCACTCCGCCGGGCCTCCGGGACCACGTCCCCGACGATGGAGTCCAGGTAGGTCTTGGCCTCGTCGATGCTGTCGGGGACGCCGGCCGCCTCGAGGGCATAGTTGTTGGGTATCCACACGCCGCCGCCGGAGCGCGCCGTCGAGCCGCCGAAGTAGGCGCTCTTCTCCACCACGAGCGTGTCCAGACCCTTGGCGGCGGCTGCGAGCGCCGCGGTCATGCCGGCGCCTCCGGCACCCACGACGACGACGTCCACGGTGTGATGGCCGTCGTCGGTCGGAGCATGACCAGGGTGGTCGGCGCTGCGCGGACTGCCGCCCTGCGGGTCCGACCGATCCATGTGACCTCCAGCGATGTCGACCTCGAACGCAGGCGAAACTGTAACAGGTTCCATATCCCCCGAAGACGGCCGGCACGGCGCGCTGCGGGTATGGCGCCACAACCCGGCACGCCGTAAAGTGAGAACGCGTTCTACTTTTTGCGCCCATCCGCCGGGCGCTTCACCTCGTGAGGAGTGCCGTGTCCGAACCATCTTGGGATGCCGAGGCCGACGTTGTCATCGTCGGCTTCGGAGCTGCCGGTGCGTGTGCCGCGATCGAGGCCGCCGACGCCGGCGCGGAGGTCATGGTGCTCGACCGGTTCACCGGGGGAGGTGCGACCGCCATCAGCGGCGGGGTCGTCTACGCCGGCGGCGGCACGCGTCACCAAAGAGCTGCCGGCGTCGAGGACACCCCCGAGCAGATGCTGGCGTACCTCCGCCTCGAGACGGCGGGCGCGGTCTCGGAGGACACGCTGCGCTCGTTCTGCGAGGGGTCGGTCGACATGCTGACCTGGCTCGAAGGTCACGGCGTCCCGTTCGAGGGCAGCCCGGCGCCCTACAAGACGTCCTACCCGACGAACAAGCACTACCTCTACTACTCCGGCAACGAGCTGGCCGGAGCTTCTCGCGCAGTCGCCGCGCCAGCCCCGCGCGGTCACCGCGCCAAGGGCAAGGGCACCTCCGGCAAGGCGCTCTTCGGCCCGCTCCGCAGGGCGGTAGAGCGGCGTTGCGTTCGCGTCCAGCGGCTCACACGGGCTGAAGAACTGGTCACCGACGACCACACCGGAGCCGTGGTGGGAGTCGTCTGCTCGACGATCGAGGGGGCTCCTGCGGTGGTGCTGCGGCAGTACCGCTGGATGGCGAGCAAGGTCGGCAAGCTCAACCTCTGGTACCGGCCCGCCGGCAAGGTGCTGAGCCGTCGCCTCGAGCGCATCGAGCGCAAGCACGGCCGGCGCTGGACGGTGCGTGCCCGGCAGGGCGTCGTCCTCTCCGCGGGCGGCTTCGCGTTCAACCGGGAGATGGTGCGCGAGCATGCCGCGCCGTACGCCCCGGGCCTCCCGCTGGGCACCATGGGTGACGACGGCAGCGGGATTCGCCTGGGTCAGGCGGTCGGTGCGGCCACGAAGTTCATGGACCGGGCGTCGGCCTGGCGCTTCTTCACACCGCCCTCTGCTCTAACGAAGGGCGTCCTGCTCGGTCCCGACGGCACCCGGGTCTGCAACGAGGCGTTGTACGGCGCCGCTGTCGCCGAGGCCGTGATCCACGAGCACGGAGGCCAGGCGCACCTCCTTGTGGACCAGCGCATCCTCGACGAGGCCAGGCAGCAGGTCCCGAAGCAGACCTTGTGGTTCCAGCGGCTGCAGACGCTGACGATGTTCGGGTCCGGCCGCACCGAGGGCTCGACGGTTGCCGAGGCCGCGTCGAAGGCCGGGATCGACTCGTCCGCGGCAGAGTCGACCGTGGCCATCTACAACGAGGCCGTCCGCAGCGGCGTCGACGACCCCCTCGGCAAGCCCGCCGACCAGTGTCAGGAGCTGGCACAGCGACCGTTCTCGCTCATCGACATCTCGGTGCGCTCCTCAGTCGGCTTCCCCTGCCCCACGATGACGCTCGGCGGCCTCGTGGTGGACGAGGCGACCGGGCAGGTGGTCGGCGACGACGGCCTGACGATCCCTGGCCTCTACGCGGCGGGCCGGAACGCGGCGGGCATCTGCTCGAACTCCTACGTCAGCGGGCTGTCGCTCGCCGACTGCGTGTACTCCGGCCGCCGGGCCGGGCGATCCGTGAGCCGGACCGACCAGACAGAGACCGGCCAGGCCGACCAGACCGAGCAGGAGGAGGAGTCCGCTCATGCTGTCTGATGAGGAGCGCGCCCAGGCGGCCGCGGTGCTGGCCCAGGCGGAGGCCGACCGCAAGCCGATCCGCCCGCTCATCGAGACGTTCCCGGCGATGGACGTCGTGGACTCCTACGAGATCGCGCTCATCAACATCCGCGAACGCCTCGAAGGCGGGGTCACCGTGCTCGGCCACAAGGTCGGCCTGTCCTCCGAGGCGATGCAGCAGATGATGGGCGTCGACGAGCCCGACTACGGACACCTGCTCTCCGACATGGCGCTCACCGAGGACCGTCCGGTCGACGTCAGCCGCTACTGCTACCCGCGTGTGGAGGTCGAGGTCGGCTTCGTCCTCGGGAAGACGCTGCCCGGTGAGGAGTGCACCGAGGACGATGTCCTTGCCGCAACCGAGTACGTCGCACCCGCGATCGAGCTGATCGACAGCCGGATCGTCGACTGGCAGATCGGCCTGGTCGACACGATCGCCGACAACGCCTCGTCGGCCGGGTTCGTGCTCGGTTCCCAACGCGTGCGCCCGGCTGACATCGACCTGCTCTCGATCGATGCGACCCTGACGCGTAACGGAGAGGTGGTCGCCGAAGGCCGTTCCGACGCGGTGCTCGGCAACCCCGTCACAGCGGTCGCCTGGCTGGCCAGGAAGGTCGCGGGCTTCGGCGTGCGCCTCGAGGCGGGCCACGTGATCCTGCCCGGCTCGTGCACGCGCGCGATCGACGTACGCCCTGGCGACGACTTCCGCGCGGAGTTCAAGGGGCTCGGCAGCGTGTCCCTCTCCTTCACCGACGACTTCACCAACGACGCAGGGAGCGACGAATGAACGGCCCGGGCAGGAGCAAGGCGACCGCTGCGATCGTGGGCTCCGGCAACATCGGCACCGACCTGCTCTACAAGCTGCTTCGCTCGGACCGGATCGAGCCGAGGTGGATGATCGGCGTCGACCCCGAGAGCGAGGGACTGCACCGGGCAGCCGACCTCGGGCTCGAGGCCAGCCCCGAAGGTGTTGACTGGCTGCTCAAGCAGGACGAGCTCCCCGACCTGGTGTTCGAGGCGACCTCGGCCTACGTGCACCGGGAGTACGCCCCTCGCTACGAGGAGGCGGGGATCCGTGCGGTGGACCTCACGCCGGCCGCCGTGGGCCCTGCCGTCATCCCGCCGGTCAACCTCGACGAGCACATCGGCGCGATGAACGTCAACATGATCACCTGCGGCGGCCAGGCCACGATCCCCATGGTGGCGGCAGTCTCGCGGGTCACGCCGGTCGGCTACGCCGAGATCGTCGCGTCGGTCTCCTCGCTCTCCGCCGGTCCGGGCACACGCCAGAACATCGACGAGTTCACCCGCACCACCTCGCGAGGCGTCGAGACGATCGGGGGTGCCGACCAGGGGAAGGCGATCATCATCCTCAACCCCGCCGAGCCTCCGATGATCATGCGAGACACGATCTTCTGCGCGGTCTCACCCGACCTCGACAGCGCCACCGAGAAGCGGATCGTCGAGTCGGTCCAGGCGATGGCCGCCGAGGTGTCGACGTACGTTCCCGGCTACCGGCTGCTCCAGGAGCCGCAGATCGACCCGCCGTCCGCGGAGACCCGAGGCAGGACCAAGGTCAGCATCTTCGTCGAGGTGGAGGGCGCGGGCGACTTCCTTCCGCCGTACGCCGGGAACCTCGACATCATGACCGCCGCCGCGACGAAGGTCGGCGACCGTATCGCCACCTCGCTGCTGTCCGACGCGACCACGGGAGCCTGACATGACCGACCCGCAGATCAACGAGCTCCGGCGCACCTGGTCCGACGAGCTCGACCTCCGGCTGACCGACACCTGCCTGCGTGACGGGTCGCACCACAAGCGGCACCAGTTCACCGCGGAGGAGGTGCGGTCGATCGTCGAGGCACTCGACACCTCGGGTATCCCGGTGATCGAGGTGACGCACGGCGATGGGCTCGGCGGCTCGTCGTTCAACTACGGCTTCTCTCGGACACCGGAGCAGGAGCTCATCAAGATCGCCGCCGATACGGCGAAGAACGCCAAGATCGCCTTCCTCATGCTGCCGGGCGTGGGCGTCAAGGACGACATCCTCGCCGCGCAGGACAACGGCGGGTCGATCTGCCGGATCGCCACCCACTGCACGGAAGCAGACGTCTCCGAGCAGCACTTCCGGCTGGCGCGTGAACGCGGGCTGGAGACGGTGGGCTTCCTGATGATGGCCCACACACAGCCGCCGGAGGTGCTCGCGAAGCAGGCCCGGATCATGGTCGACTCCGGCTGCCAGTGCGTGTACGTCGTCGACTCGGCCGGTGCTCTCGTCATGGAGCAGACCGCCGACAGGGTCTCCGCGCTGGTCGCGGAGATCGGCGACCAGGCCACGGTCGGCTTCCACGGTCACGAGAACCTCGGGCTGGGCGTCGCCAACACCGTCATCGCGGCCCGCGCAGGGGCCACCCAGATCGACGGCAGCGTCCGACGGTTCGGAGCCGGTGCCGGCAACACGCCGCTCGAGGCGTTCATCGGCGTCTGCGACAAGCTCGGCTGGAAGACCGGCGTCGACTTCCTCAGCATCGTCGACGCGGCCGAGGACGTGATCCGCCCGGCCATGCCGGAGGAGTGCAGGCTCGACCGGATGACGCTGATGATGGGGTACGCCGGCGTCTACTCGAGCTTCCTCAAGCACGCAGCACGGGCGGCGGAGCGCTACGACGTGTCCGGGGCGCAGATCCTGCTGCGCGCAGGCGAGCGCAAGCTCATCGGCGGCCAGGAGGACCAGCTCATCGACATCGCGCTGGAGCTCGAGCGCGAGCAAGCCGGCGGATAGCTCGTCCCAGGTTCTCGCGCAAAACGAGAACGTGTTCTAGTATTGAGGTCACTCGGAGCGCATCCGCGTTCCACGGCAGTTTTGGAGAAGCCAATGTCGAAGGCAGTCCTCGACGCGGTGCGGGACCTGTTGCCGCAGTTCCGCGAGCGCGCCGACGAGACGGAGCGCCTTCGGGTCGTCCCGGAGTCGTCCATCAAGGACCTCGAGGCCAGCGGCTTCTTCCGGCTGCTGCAGCCGAGGCGGTTCGACGGCCTGGAGTCCGACCCGGTGGACTTCTACACCGCGGTTCGGATGATCGCGAGCGCCTGCGGCTCGACCGGCTGGGTCTCCTCGGTGCTCGGTGTGCACCCGTGGCAGGTGGCGCTCTTCCACGACAGGGCCCAGCAGGCCGTGTGGGCCGAGGACACGAACACCCGCCTCTCCTCGTCATACGCCCCGACGGGCAAGGCGAAGCTGGTCGACGGCGGGTACCAGCTCAGCGGCCGCTGGAGCTTCTCCTCCGGCTGTGACCACGCGACGTGGGTGCTTCTCGGCGGGCTGGTCTCCAACGACGAGGGGCAGATCGTCGACTTCAAGACCTTCATGGTGCCGCGCTCGGACTACGTCATCGAGGACGTCTGGAACGTCGTGGGCCTGCGCGGCACCGGCTCCAACGACATCGTCGTCGACGACGTGTTCGTGCCCGACGAGTTCACCCTCAGCATGGGGGACACCGGCCGCTGCTACGGGCCCGGGCAGCAGCAGAACACCTCCGACCTCTACAAGCTGCCCTTCCACTCGGTCTTCACCTCCACGATCACGGCGCCGATCGTCGGCATGGCGGCCGGTGCCTACGCCGAGCACGTCGAGATGCAGCGCAAGCGGGTCCGTGCCGCCTACATCGCAGAGAGGACGGTGAACGACCCGTTCGCGAGTGTCCGCATCGCGCGGGCGTCGAGCGAGATCGACGCGGCCTGGGCGCCGCTGATGAACAACCTCAGAGAGATGCAGGACCTGGTGGCCAAGGGCGAGAGGATCCCGTTGGAGCTGCGGCTGAAGGTCCGCCGCGACCAGGTCCTGGGCACCGAGCGCGCGGTCGCCGCGATCGACTCGCTGTTCGAGGCATCCGGCGGCCGGGCCTTGGCCGAGGGCACCTACCTCCAACGGGCCTGGCGTGACGCGCACGCCGGCCGGGTGCACGCCGCGAACGACCCCGAGCGGGCGCTGGTGATGTACGGCGCCGTGGAGTTCGGCCAGAAGATCGACCCGGGGATGTACTGAGCCGATGACCGAGTCGACCCAGGGCATCTCCCGAGAGAGCACGAGCCGGTTCGCCAAGGCCGGTGACATCACCCTGCACTACCACGAGGCGGGAGAGCCGAAGGAGATCGGCGGCGGCCTGCCTCTGGTGATGCTGCACGGTGGCGGACCCGGTGCCTCCGCGTGGAGCAACTTCGGCTCGGCGCTCGAGCGGTTCGCGAGCCAGTTCCGCACGCTGCTCGTCGACCAGCCCGGCTTCGGCGAGTCCGACAAGCCCGAGGTCGAGGGACACTTCTTCACGTTCGCCGCAGACAAGCTCGCCGCGCTCCTCGACGAGCTCGGCATCGAGAAGATCCACCTGGTGGGCAACTCGCTCGGCGGCGGTACGGCGGTCAGGTTCGCGTTGAAGTACCCGAAGCGGGTCGGCCGGATGATCCTCATGGGCCCGGGCGGTCTGAGCCTGAACATCTTCGCTCCTGATCCGACCGAGGGCATCAAGCGGCTCTACGAGTTCAGCGCACCTCCCGGGCCGTCGAGGGAGAAGCTCGAGGCGTTCATCCGCACCATGGTCGTCGACCAGTCGCTGGTGACTGACGAGCTCGTCGAGGACCGCTACGCGTCCGCCACCGCACCCGGTGCGAGCGAGGCGATGGCCTCGATGGGTGCGTCCTTCGCCAAGCCCGAGACCTACGAGGAAGGGTTTCTGTGGCGCGAGGCCTACAAGCTCCGCCAGCCGGTCCTGCTGACCTGGGGCCGTGAGGACCGGGTCAACCCGCTCGACGGCGCCCTGGCCGCACTCAAGCTGATCCCCAAGGCGTCCCTGCACGTCTTCCCCAACTGTGGCCACTGGGCGCAGGTCGAGGCCGCCGACGAGTTCTTCACGGTCTCGTCCGGGTACCTCGCCCTGCACCGCGAGAAGCCGAAGACCTGAGACGTGACCTTCGCACCCCGCACCCACGGCCAAGAGGGAGACAAGTCGTGATCGACATCCGCGCACTCGGGTACGTCCGGGTCCAGAGCACCGACCTCGAGCAGTGGCGGCACTTCGCCGGCAAGGTGCTCGGGCTGGTCGAGGGCCGCGGCCCGAACCCCGGCCACCTGTACTTCCGCATGGACGAGATGTCGGCCCGGGTGGTCGTCGTCCCGTCCGAGCACGACCGGATGGGCAGCATGGGCTGGGAGGTCGCCGACCACAGGGCCCTGGCCGCGGCCGTCGACCACCTGAAGCACCACGGGGTCGAGGTGCACGAGGGCACAGCCGAGGAGCTCGCCGACCGCCGGGTCGAGGGCATGATCCGGTTCGAGGACCCCTTCGAGAACGTCTTCGAGCTGTTCCACGGTGCGACCTACGAGGCACGGCCGGTCGTCACGCCGTACGCCAACACCTTCGTCACCGGCGAGCAGGGGCTCGGCCACATCGTGGTGCCGGTCACCGACGACGAGGAGGCGCTGCGCTTCTACACCGACGTGCTCGGCTTCCGGCTGCGGGACTCGATGCGGATGCCGGGGGAGTTCGTGGGGAAGGAGCCCGGCTCGACCGCCTGGCTCCGGTTCCTCGGCTGCAACCCGCGCCACCACAGCCTGGCGTTCCTTCCGATGCCGAACCCCGCCAAGTGCGTGCACATCATGGTCGAGGTCGAGAAGCTCGACGACGTCGGCCGGGCGCTCGAGCGGGTCCACAGGCACAAGATCCCGCTCAGCGCCACGCTCGGCCGCCACATGAACGACCAGATGGTCTCGTTCTACGTCAAGTCACCAGGTGGCTTCGACGTGGAGTACGGCACCGAGGGCCTGACCGTCGACGACGAGCGGTGGGTCGCACGGGAGAGTACCGCCGTCAGCTACTGGGGACATGACTTCAGTGTCGGCCACCAGTGAGCTGCCCGAGGGCATGAGCCCCGACGCGCGGGAGACGTGGCCGAGCCAGGAGCTCATCGACTCCTGGCTCGGGCAGTTCGACCTCGAGGTGGCCGAGCCCGTGGCCGCGGCGGCCGGCGGGGACCCCGCAGGCGAGAAGAGCTCCCGGAAGTTCCGCGACGTTCTCGGACGCTTCTGCACCGGCGTCACCGTGGTGACCAGCATGAGCAACGGCCGGCCGGTCGGCATGACCTGCCAGTCGTTCACCTCCGTGTCCCTCGACCCGCCGCTCGTGCTGTTCTGCCCCGCGAAGAGCTCCCGCGCGTGGCCGCAGATGCAGCGGGCCGGCTTCTTCTGCGTCAACCTCCTGTCGCACGACCAGCTCGAGCTCTCGAACAGCTTCGCGGCCAAGGGCACCGACAAGTTCGCCGGCGTCTCCTGGCGCCCGTCGGTCACCGGTGCACCGCTGCTCGACGGCGTGCTCGGGTGGGTCGACTGCCAGATCTACGCCGTTCACGAGGCGGGGGACCACTACGTCGTGATCGGTCGGGTCATGGATCTCGGGGTCGAGGAGGCACCGCACCCGCTGCTGTTCTACCGGGGCCGCTACGCCCGCACCGAGGCCGAGGCGGGCTGACCGTCCGTCTCTGCGGGGACGCAGGGGTTTAGGGGCGGTGTCCATGGGGGTACTTGCGGGTTAAAACCGATGCGGTCGCTGCAGTAGCGACTTGTAAATCCCCGAAAGGCAGCTGTGATGGCCACCGACACACGCGTAGCCCAAGCCGAAGGACAACAACAACCCGAGCTTCGCCGCCATGTCGGCGTGGTCGGCCTGTTGTTCGCCAGCGTGGGCTCGATCATCGGCTCTGGATGGCTCTTCGGTGCTCTCGACGCCTCAGCCCAAGCCGGGCCGGCAGCGGTGATCTCGTGGATCCTCGGTGGCCTGATGATCCTGATGATCGCACTGGTGTACGCCGAGCTCGGCACGATGTTCCCGCTCTCCGGAGGCGTGGTGCGCTACCCGCACCTGTCGTTCGGCTCGTTCGCCAGCTACACCAACGGTTGGATCACGTGGGTCGCCGTGGCGACGACCGCGCCGATCGAGGTGGAGGCGGCGCTGCAGTACGCAACGAAGTACGCGCCCTTCACCGCCGAGCACACCGTGGGCGGCGAGTCCGTCCACACGCTGACCGGCCTCGGCTACGCCAGCGCCGTCGTGCTCATGGCGATCTTCGTCGTCGTCAACTACTACGGCATCAAGTGGTTCGCCCGGGTCAACAACGCGATGGTGGGGTGGAAGCTGTTCATCATCCTGCTGGTGATCGCGGCTTTCGCGCTGACCGCCTTCCACGGGGAGAACTTCACCAGCCACGGGTTCAAGCCGTCCGGCTGGCACGGCGTCTTCACGGCCATCGCCACCTCCGGCATCGTCTTCTCGTTCCTCGGCTTCCGGCAGGGCATCGAGCTGGCCGGTGAGACCGACAACCCGAAGCGCAACGTGCCGCTCGCCGTGGTCGGGTCGGTGCTGATCACCGGCGCCATCTACGTCGCCCTGCAGATCGCGTTCATCGGGGCGCTGGACCCGCGGATCCTGGCCGACTCGGGCAGCTGGGCAGACCTGAGCTTCAAGAACGACTTCGGGCCGCTCGCAGCGCTCGCCTCGATCCTCGGCATGGCCTGGCTAGCGGTGCTGCTGTACGCCGACGCCATCATCTCTCCCGGAGACACGGGCCTGATCTACACCACGACGACCTCGCGGATCTCCTACGCCATGGCGCGAAACGGCAACGCGCCCTCGAAGCTCGCGAAGACCACCGACCGCGGCGTGCCGCTGTTCAGCCTCTTCGTCACCTTCGTGGTCGGCCTGATCGTCTTCCTGCCGTTCCCGAGCTGGCAGCAGCTGGTCGGGTTCATCACCTCGGCCACCGTGCTGTCGTTCGCGTCGGGCCCGCTCGTGCTCGCCGCGCTGCGCAAGCAGCTGCCCGAGCAGGAGCGCCCCTTCCGGGTTCCTGGAGGCCACGTGATCCCGATCCTCGCCTTCTGGTGCGCGAACCTGATCATCTACTGGTCGACCTGGCCCATCAACTGGAAGCTCTTCGTCGCGGTCGGTATCGGCCTCGCGCTGCTGCCGGTCTACCACTGGCTGGGCAGCGACGTGCCGAAGCTGGACATGAAAGCGGGGGCCTCCTGGATGCTGCCCTGGCTCGCCGGCCTCGCGCTGGTCTCCTACTTGGGTGACTACGGCGGTAAGGGCGTCATCGGCTTCGGTGAGGCGATCCCGATCCTGTTCGTCTTCTCCGTCGTGATCTACGGGATCGCCCTGAAGGTGGGACTCCCCGCTGACGAGGTGGCGGCTCATGTCGAGGAGGCGCGCCTGGAGTCCGAGCTCGAGGAGGAGGAGCTCGCCGGCGCCGGCCACTGAGGCACCTACGCACCGAGACAGACAGACAAGCCGAAACGCAGGTCCCGCGAAGCCGCGCGGGACCTGCGTCGCGTTCAGCGGGAGGTCACCGGGTCTGCCAGCTCGTAGAGAGCGAACAGGCGGGCTCGGTGCTCGTGCGGCTGGCCGAACAGCTGCGACGTTGCGTGCGCGCGCTTGAGGTAGAGCTGCGCGTCGTGCTCCCAGGTGATCGCGACGCCGCCATGGAGCTGGACCGTCTCGGCGGCGACCCGGTTGAGCGCATCGGAGCACCAGGCCTTCGCGGTGGCCGCTCTCGTGGGCAGCTCGTCGTCGCGCTGGGCGGCCGACCAGGCCGCGGCCCACGCCGCCGAGCGCGCGGTCTCGACCTCGACGAGCATGTCGGCCATCCGGTGCTTGAGCGCCTGGAAGGAACCGATCGGCCTGCCGAACTGCACGCGCTGCTGCGCGTAGGAGACTGTCAGGTCGAGACATCGCTGCGCCGCCCCGACCTGCATCGCGCTCACCGCGCTGCAGGCGATGTCACGCAGCATCGGCAGGAAGCGCTCGGCATCTGGTGCGACCAGGGCAGCCTCGGCCGCTGCGAAGTCCACGGTCGCCAGACGCAGCGTCTGGTCCATGGTCACGGAGGTGGTACGTCGGACGCCCGGCTGGTCCGGGTGGACGCGAAGCAGCACCGGCCCCGGCGGGCTCTGCGCTACGACCAGCAGCACGTCGGCGTGGTCCCCGTCGAGCACGTAGGCCGCCCGTCCCTGGACGACCCACGAGGAGCCGTCGTCGCGCGCCGAGACGGGCAGGTTCTCGGCCGACCACCTGCCCTCGGCCCCGGCCCAGGCGAGTGCGGCGACGTGACCGCCTGACGCGATGCCGGGGAGGAGCTCGGCGCACGCGTCGTCGTTGCCGGAGAGCAGGAGCGCCTGGGCCGCGAGGACACCGGAGCCGAGCAGGGGAGAGGGGGTCAGCGCGGCGCCGAGCTCCTCGAGCACGAGATGGGTCTCGAAGAGCGTGAACCCGGCTCCGCCATACTCCTCGGGTATGGCGAGCGCAGCGGCGCCCACCTGCTCGCAGAGGACGGACCACAGCGACTCGTCGTAGCCCTTGGGTTCGCTCACCGCCTCGCGGACCGCCTGGGAGCCCGAGCGCTTTCGCAGCAGGTCGCGGACCATCGCCGCGAGCTCGGCCTGCTCGTCGCTCAGCGAGAACAGCATCTCAGCCACCCACCGTCTCGGCGTCGGAGGTGATCGCGTGCAGGACGCGCGTGCGGTGGAACGCCGGCGTGCCCCACGCCGTGAGGAGGGCTCGCACCTTGGTGATCCAGAGCCCGAGGTCGTGCTCTGCGGTGTAGCCGATCGCGCCGTGGACCTGGAGAGCGGTGCGAGCCGCGGTGTAAGCGGCCTCGCCCGAGGCCACCTTCGCCGCCGATACGTCACGGGTGGCGTCGGAGGAGCCGGCGTGCAGTGACAGCGCGGCGACGTAGACCAGCGGACGGGCGAAGTCGAGGGCGACGCGCACGTCGGCCAGGGCGTGCTTGAGGGCCTGGTACTCACCGATGAGCCTGCCGAACTGCGTGCGCTGCTTGGCGTAGCCGACGGCCTCGCCGAGCAGGCGCTCGCCGGCGCCGAGGAGCTGGGCGGCGCAGGCGAGGGCCGTGGTGTCCCAGGCCCGCTCCACGACCGGCTCGTCGAGTGTCACGACCTCGGGCCCGGGCTCGAGGTGGAACAGGCGACGCGCCGGGTCGACAGACCGCAGGAGGTCGCCGGGTCGGCCGCGGCGAAGCAGCGTCCTGTCGAGCACGAAGCTCCTGGTCGCCACGTCGGCGTCGAGCGCGTAGGGAACGAGCCGGGGCAAGGCAACAGTCGCCAGGGTCTCGCCGGTGACGATGCCCGCGAGCAGCTCGTCCTCCGTCGTCGCGGAGAGCAGCACCGGCAGGAGCGAGACGCTCTCGAGCCAGGGACCGGGCACGGCATGGCGGCCCAGGGCCTCGAAGGCCACCACGAGGTCGACCTCGTCGGCGCCGAGGCCGCCCTGGTCCTCCGGCACCAGGAGACCGGTCAGACCCAGCTCGGCGAGGCGGTGCCAGAGCTTCAGGCCCGCAGCCGGCTCACCTTCACCCCAAGCGCGTCCGACACCTGCGGTGTCGGACGCGGCGAGCAGGTCATCGAGGACGCTCGCGAAACCCTGCTGCTCCTCCGTCAGCGCAAACCTCATCGGCCACCCCTGGTCTTGTCCTTGGGAAGGCCGAGCACGCGTTCGGCGACGATGTTGCGCTGGATCTCGTTGGTGCCGGCGTAGATGGGTCCGGCGAGGGAGAACAGGTAGCCGTCTGTCCAGCGTCCGCCGTCAGGCGCCTCGTCGCCGCGCAGCTCCGACTCCGGCCCGAGGAGGTCGAGGGCCGTCTCGTGGAGCGCGATGTCGAGCTCGGACCAGAACAGCTTGTTCTCGCTCCCCGCCGCCCCCATCTCGCCGCCTGCCGCGAGCCGCGTGACCGTGCCCCAGGTGTAGGCGCGGTAGGCCTGAGCTGCGATCCAGGAGTCGACCACCCGGTCCGCGGTCCGGGTGGCCGCAGGACGCGCCGGATCAGAGGCCGATGTGCGCTTCCAGAGGTCCACGAGCCGGTCCGCCGCGGCACAGAAGCGGCCGGGGGAGCGCAGGGACAGCCCCCGCTCGTTGCCGGCGGTGCTCATCGCCACCCGCCAGCCCTCGCCGGGGGCGCCGAGGACATCGCTGTCGGGCACGAACACGTCGTCGAGGAAGATCTCGGCGAACCCAGGTTCCCCGTCGAGCTGGGCGATCGGCCGCACCGTGACGCCCTCGGCGTCGAGCGGGAAGAGGAAGTAGGTCAGGCCGCTGTGGCGCTCCGCTTTGGAGTCGGAACGGAAGAGCCCGAATCCCCAGTCGGCGAAGGCGGCACGAGAGGACCACGTCTTCTGGCCGGTGAGCCGCCAGCCGCCCGCCTCCTCGTCACGAGCGGCAGTGCTCCTGATCGCGGCGAGGTCGCTCCCGGCCTCGGGCTCCGACCACGCCTGAGCCCAGACCTTCTCGCCCGTGGCCATCGAGGGCAGGAACCGGTCCTGCTGCTCCTTCGTGCCGTGCTCGAAGAGGATGGGAGCGAGGAGGAAGATGCCGTTCTGGCTGACCCGGCCGGGTGCCCCACTGCGGTAGTACTCCTCCTCGAAGATCACCCACTCGAGCAGCGACGCCTCCCGCCCGTGGTACTCCGCCGGCCAGGACACCACCGACCAGCGGTTCTCGGCGAGGAGAGCCTCCCACTCCTTGTGGGCGGCGAAGCCGTCGGCGGTGTCCATCGACGGCAACGGTTTCGAGGGCACGTGGTCGACGAGCCAGGCACGGGCCTCCGCCTGGAATGCCGATGCCCGCTCGTCGAGGTCGAGGTTCACTGCTTGCCGTCCCCTGCAGAGCTGTCGCGCATGCTCCGCGCGTCCATGCCGGCCAGCGAGTCCTTGCCCACTTCGGCGTTGTGGGCATGTCCGAGGTGGTGCAGGCCGAACACCGAGTCCATCCCCGCGCGCATGCCCTGGAGGTCCTCCGCCTGGTTCACAGCCTTCTTCGTCAGGGCCAGCCCGAACCTTGGCATCGTGCTGATCCGCTGAGCGATCGCGAGGGTAGTGGGCTCGAGCTCCGCTCGGGGGACCACGTGGTTCACCATGCCTAGCTCGTGGGCTCGCTGCGCACTGAACCGGTCGCCGGTGAAGAGGAACTCCTTCGCGGCCCGGGCGTTCATCACCCACGGATGCGCGAAGTACTCCACGCCCGGGATCCCCATCTTCACGACGGGGTCGGAGAAGAACGCGTCCTCGGAGGCGACGATGAAGTCACAGGACCACGCGAGCATGAGGCCTCCGGCGATGCACGCGCCGTGCACCATCGCGATCATCGGCTTGGGGATCTCCCGCCATCGCCGGCACATGCCGAGGTAGACCTCCGACTCGCGGGCGAAGCGAAGGTCGCCCCCGGTCTTGTCGGTGTGGTCCCACCAGATCACGGCCTTGCGCTCGAAGGTCTGGTCGACGTCGCGGCCCGGAGTGCCGATGTCGTGGCCGGCGCAGAAGTGCTTGCCGGCTCCTGCGAGCACGATCACCGTGACCTCGTCGTCGTCGACCGCGCGGGTGAGCGCGGCATCGATGGCGTAGGTCATCTTCGAGTTCTGGGCGTTGCGAAACTCCGGACGGTTCAGGGTCACCATCGCGACCGATCCGCGACGCTCGTAGGTGACGACCTCCTCTTCGGGGCCGGTGCCGCCCGCGGCGTCCTCCACCCGTGGTGCGCTCTCGCTCATCTGCTGCTCCTCAGCTCGCGTTTGAGGACCTTGCCGGAGGGGTTGCGTGGCAGGTCGTCGATGAAGGTGACGCCGCGCGGCACCTTGAAGTTCGCCAAGCGTTCCCTGGCGTAGGACAGCACGGTGTCCTCGTCGAGCACCGACCCGGACCGTCGTACGACGAAGGCGTGGCCGACCTCGCCGAGCCGCTCGTCCGGGACACCGACGACCGCGGACTCGACCACGCCGTCGAGACGCGCGAGCACCTGCTCGACCTCGGCCGGGTAGACGTTGAAGCCGCCGACGATGTAGACGTCCTTGAGCCTGTCGGTGATCTCGAGGTAGCCGTCCTCGTCGAGGCGACCGACGTCGCCTGTGTGCAGCCACCCGTCGGGGTCGACAGCCTCCGCGGTCGCCTCGGGGTCGTCCAGGTAGCCGAGCATCACGTTGTCCCCGCGCAAGAGCACCTCCCCCTCCTCGCCAACGGGCAGGGGAGTGTTGCTCCCGGGCTTGCCGATCCGGACCTCGAGCCCCGCGGCCGCGCGGCCGCACGTGTTGGCGACGCGTGAGTCGGTGTCGCCCGGGCGGCACATCGTCGCGACGACCGCCTCGGTGAGGCCATAGGCAGTGAGGACCGAGTCGAAGCCCATCTCGCTCTGCATCCGCTCGACGAGTGCCACGGGCACCGTGGCTGCGCCCGTGACGGCTAGACGTAGCGAGGAGAGGTCGTGCTTGTCGCGCTCGGCGGACTCGAGCATCGCCTGGTAGATCGCCGGTGCTCCCGGCAGCACCGTGATCCGCTCCTGGTCGATGACCCGGAAGGTCTCGCTGACATCGAAGACGGCCTGGGGTACGACGGTCGCGCCGGTGAGCAGCGCCACGACGAGCCCGGCCTTGTAGCCGAAGCTGTGGAAGAACGGGTTGACCACGAGGTAGCGGTCGTCGGAGGTCACCTCCCCGCAGTCGGCCCAGGCCTCGGCCACGGAGACGACCTGCCGGTGCGCCGAGCAGGCGCCCTTGCTCCGTCCGGTGGTGCCCGAGGTGAAGAGGATGTCCGCGACGTCGTCCGGCCGCACCTGGCCGGCGCGGTGCTCGACCTGTGTCGATGCGACATCGGCCGCGAGCCGGTCGAGGTCCTCCCACGCGACCACGAGTGAACCATCATCGACCGTGTCCGAAGCAGGCTCCATCTCCCCGTGGGGAAGCCGGATGACGACCGGGAGGGTGTGTCCCTCGGCGTTCGCAGCGCTCACCAGCTCGTCGTACTGCGTGCGGCCGAGGAAACCGTCCGCAACGGCGACCACCTTGGCGCGCGTGCGGGCGATGACGTCGGCTGCCTCGTGCCCGGTGTAGCGGGTGTTGACGGGTGTGAGGGTGCCGCCGGCGTAGGTGACTGCGAGTGCGAGGACCTCCCAGCGCCAGGAGTTCGGCGCCCAGATGCAGACCCGGTCACCACTGCCGACGCCGAGGGCGATGAGCGCACCCGCCGCGCGGCGTACCTGCTCGTGCAGCTGTGCATAGGTCAACCGGGTGTCGCCGTCGACGACAGCCTCCCGGTCGGCGTACGTGCTCGCCGCGGCGCGTAGCACTCCCGGCAGCGTCCGCTGCGCTGGCTGCATGCTCACTTCTCCAACCCGCCCTCAGTCTGCCCAAACAAGTGCTTGGTAGGGTACTCTACGCACGTCGTGAGCGTTTCGCCAGACACCGAACGCCACGTCCACGACAGCCATCGCTCGCCGAGCCAGGAACCGGAGCCCATGGACCTGACGTACTCCTCCGAGGACGAGACGTTCCGCAGCGAGGTGCGCAGCTGGCTCGAAGCGAACCTCCGCGGGGACTTCGCCGACCTGCGCGGGCGCGGCGGGCCGGGGCGCGAGCACGAGGCGTTCGACGAACGGGTCGCCTGGGACCGTCACCTCGCCGCAGCCGGCTGGACCTGCCTCGGGTGGCCGAAGGAGCACGGCGGCCGTGGACTCGGCCTGCTGCAGCAGGTGATCTTCCATGAGGAGTACGCCAAGGCGGACGCACCCGCACGCGTCAGCCACATCGGCGAGGAGCTGCTCGGCCCGACCTTGATCGCGTTCGGGACCGAGGAGCAGCAGCGCCGGTTCCTTCCGGGCATCCGCACCGTCACCGAGCTGTGGTGCCAGGGGTACTCCGAGCCCGGCGCCGGGTCCGACCTCGCCTCGGTCGCGACTCGGGCCCGGCTCGACGAAGCGGCAGGGGAGTGGGTCCTCGACGGGCAGAAGGTCTGGACCTCACTGGCCCACGTCGCGGACTGGTGCTTTGTCCTCGCTCGCACCGAGCCGGGCTCGAAGCGACACGCCGGCCTCTCCTACCTCCTCGTCCCGATGGACCAGGAAGGCGTGGAGGTCCGGCCGATCGAGCAGCTCACCGGCACCTCGGAGTTCAACGAGGTCTTCTTCGATGGCGCCAGGACGGTGGCGTCCCTCGTCGTGGGAGAGCCCGGCCAGGGATGGAAGGTCGCGATGGGCACCCTCGGGTTCGAGCGCGGCGTCTCGACGATCGGGCAGCAGGTCGGCTTCCGCCGCGAGCTCGACGGCGTGGTCGCGATGGCACGGAAGAACGGCGCGATCGAGGACCCGGTCATCCAGGACCGGCTGGTCCGTGCCCGGATGGGGCTGGAGGTCATGCGGCTCAACGCGCTGCGCACGCTCGCCGGCTTCTCGACGGGTTCGGAGGGTCCTGAAGCGTCGATCTCCAAGCTGGTGTGGGCGACGTGGCACCGCGGCCTCGGCGAGCTGGCGATGGAGGTTGCCGGTGCGCCGTCCCTGGTGGCCGCCGCGCCGCCGTACGACCTGGACCCCTGGCAGCGTCTGTTCCTCTTCACCCGTGCCGACACCATCTACGGCGGGTCCAACGAGATCCAGCGCAACATCATCGCCGAGCGTGTGCTCGGCCTACCCCGGGAGCCCAGGCCATGACCGCCACCCGCCCTACGACCGACCCAGGGCAGCCGAGGCCCGAGTACGTCTCCGGCCACGGGCTGCTGCGTGACAAGACGGTGGTGGTGACCGCGGCTGCCGGCGCAGGCATCGGGGCCTCGATGGTCCGCCGCTGCCTCGAGGAGGACGCTCGGGCGGTGGTGCTCAGTGACACCCACGAACGACGGCTGGCAGAAGCCCACGAGCTGCTCGCCAAGGAGTTCGGGGCGGAACGCGTTGCCTCCGTCACCTGCGACGTCACCGACGAGGGCCACGTGACCCGGCTGCTCGACCTGGCCGACCGCTTCGGCGGCGTCGACGTGATGGTGAACAACGCCGGTCTCGGCGGCACCGCCTCAGTCCTGGAGATGACGGACGAGCAATGGTCGCGGGTCCTCGACATCACGCTGACCGGCACCTTCCGCTGTGTGCGCGCCGCCGGCAACCGCATGGTGCAGGCGGGCAGGAAGGGTGTGATCGTCAACAACGCCTCGGTGATCGGCTGGCGCGCCCAGCAGGGGCAGGCCCACTACGCGGCCGCGAAGGCAGGCGTCATGGCGCTCACGCGCTGTGCCGCCACCGACCTCGCCCAGCACGGGATCCGGGTCAACGCGGTCTCGCCGAGCCTCGCGATGCACCCCTTCCTGGCCAAGGTCACCTCCGACGAGCTGCTGGCCGAGCTCGAGCAGCGCGAGGCGTTCGGGCGTGCCGCGGAGCCTTGGGAAGTCGCCAACGTGATGGTGTTCCTGGCGAGCGACTACTCGTCGTACATGACCGGCGAAGTGGTCTCCGTCAGCAGCCAGCACGCGTGAGCGGACCGAGCCAATGTCAGAGGGAGACGGCCCACGACGTGGGCCGGGAGGGGAGCGGAGCATGAGCCAGCAGACGACGAGGACAGCCTCCAGGCGGGAGGAGCTGCTCGCGATCGCGGCCGATCTCTTCGCGCAGCGGGGCTTCAAGAACACGACGGTCCGCGATATCGCCGACGCATCAGGCATCCTCTCGGGCAGCCTGTACCACCACTTCGACTCCAAGGAGTCGATGGTCGACGAGATCCTGTCGACCTTCCAGGCAGAGCTGTTCCGGCAGTACGACGAGGTGGCAGCCTCCGACCTCGACCCGCGGGCGAAGTTCGAGGCGGTCATCCGGATCTCGTTCGACGCCATCCACGACCATCACTCCGAGGTGGCGATCTACCAGAACGACGCCGCCTACCTCGCGGAGTTCGAGCGCTTCGGCTACCTCAACGAGCGCAACCTCCAGCTCCGCAAGCTCTGGGTGAGCCTCCTCGAGGAGGGCGTCCACTCCGGCGCATTCCGGCCGGACCTCGACCCCGAGGTGGTCTACCGGTTCATCCGCGACACCGTCTGGGTGGCGGTGCGTTGGTACCGCCCAGGCGGCAACCTCTCGGCCCACGACGTTGCCGACCAGTACCTCTCGATCCTCCTCGACGGCATCGCCGCGCGCCGCCGTCCCGTCAAGAAGAACAGCTGAGCAGAAGGAGCCACCGTGCCTGAGGCCTACATCGTCGAAGCCGTCCGCACCCCCGTGGGGCGGCGAGGTGGAGCGCTGGCGGGGATGCACTCAGCCGATCTCGGCGGCCATGCCTTGAAGGCGTTGATGAGCCGCTCCGGTATAGATCCGGCCGCGGTGGACGACGTGATCATGGGCTGCTGCGACACGATCGGGTCGCAGGCCGGCGACGTGGCGCGGACGGCCTGGCTCGTAGCGGGGCTTCCCGAGCACGTCCCCGGTGTGACGATCGACCGCCAGTGCGGCTCGAGCCAGCAGGCGGTTCACTTCGCGGCCCAAGGCGTCATGTCCGGGACCCAGGACCTCGTCGTCGCGGGCGGGGTGCAGAACATGTCCGCCATCCCGATCTCCTCGGCGATGCTCGTGGGACGGCAGTACGGCTTCACGACGCCCTTCGCGGAGTCGCCGGGCTGGCAGACGCGTTACGGCGCCCAGGAGGTCTCGCAGTTCCGGTCCGCGGAGATGATCGCGGAGCGGTGGAACATCTCCCGTGAGGACATGGAGCAGTTCGCCTACACCAGCCACCAGAGAGCGATCACCGCCATCGACGAGGGACGGTTCAAGGGCGAGATCGAGCCGGTCGGCGACCTCGACACCGACGAGGGGCCACGACGCGACACCTCCCTGGAGAAGATGGCCGGCCTCAAACCGCTGGCGGAGGGAGGGCGCATCACCGCCGCCGTGGCCTCCCAGATCAGCGACGCCGCCTCCGCCATGCTGATCGCGTCGCCGCGCGCCGTCGAGGAGCACGGGCTGACCCCCCGCGCGCGCATCCACCACCTGTCCGTCCTCGGCGACGACCCGGTGTGGATGCTGACCGGGCCCATCCCGGCGACGCGGCACGCGCTGGAACGCACCGGACTGTCGATCGACGACATCGACCTGTTCGAGGTGAACGAGGCCTTCGCGTCCGTCGTGCTCGCCTGGGCCAAGGAGACCGGAGCCGACCTGGAGAGGGTCAACGTCAACGGCGGCGGGATCGCGCTCGGACACCCGATCGGGGCAACGGGCACGCGGCTGATGACCACGATGCTGCACGAGCTCGAGCGCCGGGGCGCGCGCTTCGGCCTGCAGACGATGTGCGAGGGCGGCGGCCAGGCCAACGTCACGATCATCGAGCGCCTCTGAGCCTCCCGGAAAACCACTCGCGCCCGCGGGTACGGCACAGGCATCCTCGCAGCTATGGAGATCCGGAGGTTCACACCCGACGACCGCGACACCGTCGTCGCCGTTGTCGAGGTGTGCAACGCAGCCCAGAAGGTGGATGCACCCTCCGACTACCCGACGACGGTCGACGAGTACACCCTCATGCTGCGGCACGGCTGGGACGGCGAGGTGCCCGAGACGTACGCAGCCTCGGAGGACAGCCGACACCTGGGAGTCATCGCCGTTCACACCAGTGAGTGGGACAACAGGCACCTGGCCTGGGTCGAGGTGCTGGTACATCCCGATGCACGTGGTGCCGGCCGGGGGAGCGAGCTGCTGGCGTTCGCCGAGAACCGTGCAAGGGAGCTCGGCCGCACCAGCATCGGCATGAACAGCTGGGACGCGGACGAGACCAAGGGGTTCGCGGCCAAGCACGGGCTGCCCCGGAAGGGCATCGGGGTCAAGCGCCGTCAGACGCTCGCCAAGCTCGACCGGACGGAGATCGAGCAGCTGTACGACGAGGCGCGGACTGCCGCCTCGTCGTACGAGCTGCTGCGACTTGCCGGCCGGACCCCCGGCGACCTCCTCGAGGCCGTGGCCGAGATGACCGCGGCGATCAACGACGCGCCCACCGACGACCTCGACATCGAGGACGAGGTGTTCCCGGTCGAGCGGGTCGCGGCCTACGAGGCGGCCCAGGAGGCCCGCAACCGCCGCTTGTACCGGGTCGTGGCACGGCACCGTGACACCGGCGCGCTCGCCGGTCACACCGTCGTGGTGGTGGAGGCGGAGCGGCCGCAGATCGGGGACCAGCACGACACGAGCGTGGTGGGTGCGCATCGGGGCCACCGGCTCGGCCTGCTGCTGAAGACCGAGATGCTGCGGTGGCTGTGGGAGACGGAGCCGGCGTTGGCGACCATCGACACCTGGAACATGGAGTCCAACGGGCCGATGATCGGGGTCAACGAGCGCCTCGGCTACGAGATCCTGGGCCGGGAGCTGGAGTTCCAGCGGAGCATCTGAGCCGGCGCCTGGGTCAGCGGGTCATCTCGGCGCGCTGCTTGAGCCCTCGAAGCATGCCCATCCCCATGACGTAGTCGGCGGGCACGATGACGAGGAGGTAGCCGGCCTTCAGCAACCAGGGAGAGAGGCGACCCCGGACCCGGAGCTGCAGCCGGGTGCCGTGTCCGGCAACCTCGGTGAGGTCGAAGCCCCACGTCCAGTCGATCGCGGCGCCGGCCCTTTCACGCCAGGACGGCGGAAGATGTGTGGTGGAGTGCAGCACGAGAGTGTTCGGCGCGGCGACCTCGTGGACGACGTACCAGGCCGTGCCCGGGGCGCCGTCGGGGATCGTGTCCCCGACGGCCAGGTCACGCAGGAGCGCCGGCTCGAGGTGGTCGAGGCTGGGCCAGTTCGCGGGGAAGAGGAGCTGGTCGACCCAGCGTGGCGTGTAGTACCCGCCCCGGTGCCATCCCATCTGGGTCAGCCAGGGCCAGACGTCCTCCGGTGGCGCGTCGATCGTGATCGCGTGGTTCGTGACCATCTGAGGCTCGGTGACTACTTCGTCGCCGGGGAGAGCCCGCCGCCGTTCCTCGGCGGTTGCCCCCGCCTGTCGCCCGAGCACCTGCAAGATGGCGTAGCCGACCAGAGCGGCGCCGGTGACGTGACGGCCGGTGTGCTTCATGTGCTCACGTCACGGACAGTGCCTTCGCGTGCGTTCATGGGGTCAGGTTCCCACGGACCGTCGACGTGGTGCGCGTAGGAACGTCCGTTGCCTCAGCCCGCGGCCGAGAGCACCTGGATCACCGTCTCGCCGGGACACTGAGCGGACTCGCGGATCGCCCAGCGGCCGTGGAACTGGTTGCCCTTCCACTCCGCTTCCGCGTCGTGTTCCTCCGTCTCGCCCTTCTCGACCGCGAACCCGGCATCCACGACGTCGTGGTTCATGAAGTCGAGGATCGTCTTGAACTCCGTCGAGGAGATGGCAGTCACGATGGTGCCGTCCTGACCGCGATCCTCCGCGTGGTAGACGGTGGTCTCCGGTGGGAAGGGCCAGTCGTCCGGAAAGCCGTCGCCGTAGGGTGACTGGGCCGCCGTCGCGTCGGCGCGGCACGTGCTCACGTCGGCGGCCTGCTCCATGTCGTGCTCGGCTTGCTTCTGCTCAGCGCTCTCGCACGCCGACAGTGACCCGGCTAGGACCGCCGCGGCGAAGGTGACCGCGGCGATCCGTCGGCGCCGGGTCATGGGGAGACCGTCTGGAGCAGCTTGTTGTCGCTCTCGTTCGACTCCGCGACGGTGTTCTGCGGGTCCGTGACCGCGGTGACCGTGTGCGACTTCTTGCCACTGGGCTTCCACGTGACGCTCAGGGTCTTCGACTCCCCGGGAGCCAGTTCGGTCGGGGCAGTCAGTCCGACCTGCTTGCGGTCGTCGAGCACCTGGGTGCGCATGCCGCCGACAGCCTGGTTGCCGGTGTTCTTCACGACCATCGTCGCGACGAAGTTGCCGGCCGAGGTCTTGGTGACGTCCAACGACGAGAGAGTCACGTTGGTGACGGCCGGGTCGTTTGCGGCAAAGAGAGTCTTCCCGCCGCTCTGGCGGGCGATCGTCGCGTAGGCGTCGTGGTTGTTCTTGCTGGGGTCCGTGACGCAGGCGTTGATGCAGCCGTCGGCGTAGCCGACCTCGACCCGACCGTGGTCGTCGATCGTCACGTCGATGAAGTCGAGCAGGTTGCGGTCGTCGCCGCAGGTCGTGCCGCCGGTGCAGATCGAGCCGCGCTGGACAGGGTCGTTCGGGGTGGCGTCGGTGGTCACCCACGTCTGACCGCCGTCGTAGGTGGTGGTGACGTAGAGGTGCCACACGCCCTTGAAGTTCGCCGTGTCCTGGTAGTTCCCCTCCGTGGGAGTGCCGATGTAGGCGAACGAGGCGCGGTCGTCGTCACCGGCCACCATGGTCGGGAAGACTGCGTTCTGGATGCCGAACTCGGAGCCGACCGTCTGCCGGTTGGCCCAGGTCTTGCCGTGGTCGGTGCTCACCGCGACACCGGGCTTGCCGTCGGCGCCCACGTAGCCGAAGTAGACCGTGCCGTTGGAACCGATGCCCACCGACGGGTCGGAGTCACCGGGGGTGCTCCCGGGCACGTGCTGCACGGTCCAGCTGCTCCCGTTGTCCTCGGACACCACGACTGCCTGGTCCGCGCCACAGCCCTTGTTCGGCAGGTACGCCGTGCCGTCCGGTGCCACCTTGACGTGCCCGTGAAGGCCGCCGCAGTCGAGGAGGCTGTACGTCGGTACGCCTGCGCCGAACGTCGTACCACCGTCACGGGAGAGAGCGCAGAACGCCGTGGCGATGTCCTGGCTGCAGTAGTAGACGGCGTTCGGGTAGGTGCTGGTCGGGAGGGTTCCGATGCCGTTGGCGGAGTAGGGGCCACCGCCGAGGGACTGGTGGTCGGCGCCGCTGGGGATGCCGCCGCCCTGTGACGGGTTCCAAGTCTGGCCGTCGTCGTCGGTCCAGCAGGTCAGCGAGTCGGCGCCCGACAGCTGCGACTCGAAGGTACGACCGGTCTCGTGGTCGGTGAACAGGATCGGGTCGAGGCTGAGCGTGCTGCCCTGCGGACACCCGGTGGCAGCGCTGGCCGAGACGTCGGACCAGGTGGCCTTGGCCGGCGTCACCGAGTCGTCGAACTGCGCCTTGAAGGTGGAGAGCCCGGCCTGGTACATCGTTGCGCCGGTCTTCCAGTTGTTGCCGATCGACGGCTCACCCGCGTCGTTGGCGTCGGCGAACGAGCTCGGTGCGGCGTAGTTCGTGAAGTCGGGAGGCGTGTCGGTCCCGGGAGCAGGGTTCGCGGGCTTGGCCGCCAGGGTCGCGGTCGCGTCGTAGGTCTCTGCGAGCGGCGCGAACGGGACGACGCGGACGGTGTAGTCGCCGCTCGTCGGCGGGACGATGATCTGCTCCGGATCGGCGCTCGAGGCGGCGGAGGCAACGGTGTTGCCCTGCGCGTCGAGGAGGTAGACGTCGAAGTCGGCGGCGGTGTTGGTCCAGCCGACCTTGATCACGAGGTCATGGTCGGTGCCGTACCCAGCCGGCGTGCTCACGTGCAGGGTGAAGTCGTCACAGGACTGGGGCACGTCGCAGTTCGGCTGGTCGAGCGCCGTACCGGTCGTGTTGGGGGCGGGGAACGGGCCGCCCGACCAGGTGGCCGTGGTGCTCGTGTCCGAGACCGAGCCCTCGGTCGGGGTGGCCGCGTCGGCGGTGCTGACGGTGACTCCGGCGGCGAGCACGGCGCCCACTGCCATGAGGCGCGTGGTTCTGGACTGGATCAGACGACGTACGGACAGCATCAGCTGTGGCTCCCTCTCTCGCGGCGTCGGGTCACCCCGTACGTCGGCACCACTGGAAACTGACCTGGTGGGGTCAGCCACGGGTACAACGAGCACGCCCGCCAAGAGTCACGCGGCTCATACCCCGACTCGTTGCGGCGCAAACCTGGGCATAGAGGACGCCGGCGACAGATGGAATCGTTACCCCCTTGGTGCCGGCCCGGCGCGCCACTGGCACGCTTTGCCGACGTGAAGCACGTCGACCTCGAGACCATCCGCCTCTTTCTCCACGTCCTCGCCGCGACCGTCTGGGTCGGGGGCCAGATCACCTTGGCGGCTCTGGTGCCTGCGCTTCGCACAGCAGGTACGGAGGTGCCCAGGGCCGCTGCCAACGCGTTCAACCGCGTCGCCTGGCCTGCCTTCGCGGTGCTGGTGCTCACCGGCGTCTGGAACGTCCTCGACGAGGACCAGGAGGGGGCGGCGTACGAGAACACCTTGATGCTGAAGTACGCGCTGGTCCTGATCTCCGGCCTGACTGCGTACCTTCATGCCAGGGCGGGGTCGCGACAGGCCATGGCGGTGTTCGGCGCGTTGACCGGCCTCAGCGCGATCGCGACGCTGTTCGTCGGCATCATGCTGGCCGGCTGAGGATCCCGGGCGCTGTCCAGACCCGCGCCGATCAGCCGGCTGTCTGCGCTCTCTGCGAGGGTGTGGCTATGAGTGTGAGCGACGCGCGGGTCGACGAAGAGTTCGTCGACCTCGACTGGTACGGGCGTGATCTGTCAGGCGAGACCTATCGAGGGTGCACGTTCCGCGAGGTCGATCTCACCGAGTCGGTGAGTCGGGGAGCCACCTTCGAGTCATGCGAGTTCGACAACTGCCGCCTCAACGGATCGACACACACGAGCTCGGCCTTCGTGGCCTGTGACTTCCGACGGACCTCGCTCTTCGGCGCGACGTTCGAAGGCTGCAAGCTGACGGGCAGCACGTTCGTGGAGTGCACCTTGCGTCCGATCACCGTCCGCGGCGGACAGTGGCGCTCGGTGATCATGCGGGGAGCGAAGCTGAACAAGCTCGACCTCGCTGACCTCGCGCTTCAGGAGGCAGACCTGTCGGACGCGGACCTCAGCGCCGCGACCCTGCGTCGATGTGACCTCACGGGCGTGAGCCTTCGCAACGCGACGCTCCGCGGCACCGATCTCGTGGGCGCGACGCTGGTGGGCGTCGACTTCAGCTCGGCCAACCTGCACGGCACGAGGGTCGATGTCGAGGGAGCGATCGCGCTCGCGGAGTTCCAGGGCGCAGTCGTCGAACCCTGAGGGCTGCCTGAGCTGAAGAAGAAGGTTGCACCGACCGCGCACGATCCAGCCACCCACGATGCCTCGCCTACCCAATACCGATGAGCGGGACCGATTGGCTTCTTCCTGCATGGCCGCCCGGGCTGCCGGAGGCTGAGGGGAGGGGTGGGCTCGTGGAGGAGGCGGACATGGTCGCTCGTCAGGAAGTCTTCTTCGACTCCGGCGGGCTTCGCTGTGCAGCGGACCTGTACTGGCCGGCAGAGGTCGATAAGGCCGTGCCCTGCGTGGTCATGGGCCACGGCGGGAGTGCGACCAAGCGCTTGGGGCTGCCGAGGTACGCGGAGAAGTTCGCCGCACGAGGAATGGCGGTGCTGGCCTTCGACTATCGCAACTTCGGCGACAGCGAGGGTGAACCTCGACAGGTGATCGACGTGGCCGCCCAGCACGATGACTACCGCGCCGCAGTTCGGTACGCCCGAGCTCGGCCCGGCATCGACCCAACGCGGGTTGCCCTGTGGGGCACCTCCCTCAGCGGTGGCCACGTTCTTGCCGTGGCGGCAGACGACCCAGCGATCAAGGCAGTGGTGGCGCAGGTACCGCTGATCGACGGCTGGCATCGCGGGCGTAACCTGCACCAGCGCCTGAACCGTGACGTCACCGTGCGCACCATGCAGTTCACCGTGGCCGCCGTACGGGACCTCATCCGTGACCGGCGGGGGCGCCCTCCGCACCTCGTGCCTGTCGTCGCCGAGGCCGGCCAGGTAGCGGTGTTCACCGAGCCGGACGCCAAGGCCGCCTTCGAAGCCCTCGGTGGCGAGGCGGTCGGATGGCGCAACGCCCTCGCCCCGCGGTTCATCTTCGCTCTGCCGCGCTACCGAAGGGGCACCGCCGAGCGGTTGTCCATGCCGGTGCTGATCTGCCTGGGAGACCACGACCTCCAGGCCTCGAGCAGGTACGCCGCCCGCATCGCGTCACGGATGCCGCGAGTCGAGATCCGTCACTATCCGGTGGGGCACTTCGACGTCTATCTGGACCCTCTCTTCGAGGAGATCAGTACCACTCAGGCCGACTTCCTTGGCCGCCACCTGGGTGTGACGGCATCTCCCGGCACCGCGGCGGCTGACCTCGGCGCCCACGGTGCTTGAGCGAGCGCCGGGTGCGGTCCGTCCTTCGTGGGCCGTCGATCCGCCAGTGCCGTCCAGCTTCGCCGGCGTCGGTCAGCCGGGGAGCTTGGCGGCCAATACGTCGACCGGCTTGATTTCGGGCGGCGAGCTCAGCAGGTCGTCCGCCTTCTCCATCAACGCGGCGGCGATGGGGCCGGCGAGATGGGCCTGGCGGCCCTCGGCCCCTGGGAAGGCGTCGAAGATCCCGTAGGTCGTGGCGTCGATCTTGATGGCGAACCAGGCGATCGTTTCTTCCTCTGCCTGGGCGAGCGGCAACGCGCTCTCGAGAAAGCCCGCGAGCTCGTCCTCCTTGCCCGGCTTCGCGTTGAGTGTCGCAAGCAGACCTAACGTGACCATGCGTCGCCCTCCTCACTAGACAGGGCCGGTCTGAGCTCGGATCCGCAGTCTCGGGCCCCGTTCATGCGAGCCTAGCCCGCCCACGCGTGGCGGCCAGGCCGCCGCGAGGGGGTGCTGCAGCCATTGCATTGGCAGGCACTCGACGGCGTGGTCCACTGACGGGGTGATGAGGTTCGGTGTCCACCTCCCGCTCATGGACTTCGGTGGTCAACGCTTCGACGTGGACCACTTGGTGGAGTACGTCGTTCACCACGGTGGCGACCCCGGTCGTCCGCGGTCCGGTGGCGCTGGCCAAGGCGCTGGCCGCGCTCGACGTGCTGTCAGCGGGTCGTGTCGTGGCGGCGCTTGGCCCGGGGTCGTCGGAGCGGGACTACGCGAGCGTAGGCATCCCGTTCGAGGAGCGGTGGCAGCGCTTCGACGAGGCGGTCATCGCCACGAGGGCGCTGTTGCTCGGGGAGTCCTTCAAAGGGAGTTTCTACGCCGTTGAGGGGCCGCTCGAACCTCTGCCTGCTCAGCCGAACGGGCCGCCCTTGTGGCTAGCAGGCTGGGGTTCTGACGCCGGCCTGCGTCGAGCGGTACGACGAGGCGACGGCTGGCTCGCGTCGGCGTACAACACGACGCCTGAGGAGTTCAAGCGGAGCTGGGATCGGGTGCAACGGCTGCTCGGGGAGCTCGGACGCGACCCTGCCGGCTTCGCCAACGGGCTGGCGACGATGTGGTTCCACATCGACGAGCGGCGGGCCGACGACGTACTTGTCGAGCGCCTGGCGCCGGTCATGCACAGGCCGGTGGAGGAGCTCCGCGCACGCTTGGCCTTCGGATCCGCAGACGCTGTGGTGGAGAAGCTAGCGGCGTTCCGGGACGCCGGCGTACATCGGATGTTCGTCTGGCCCGTCACGGACAACATCGAGCAGCTCGAACGGTTCGGCGGGGAGGTCATGCCCCGGCTGCTGGACTGAATCTGCGGCGGCGCTCCGGGACGCCGGCGTACAGACAGTGTTCGAGTCTGCGACTAGGCGATCTGCCTTCGGCGCCAACGGGCTGCCGGTCCCACCCCGACGACGCGCTCGTCAGCCGGCAGGGCGGTGCAGCCACGCGAGGAGGTCCGTCGGTGCCAACTGGGCTGCGCGAGCCTCGTACTGGGCGACCTGAGCGGGCGTGAGGAGCGCTCGGCCTGCGCCGGAGACGCCGTTCCGAAAGAACGCCTGACGGCTCTTCAGCACGCCCGACGGGTCGGGGACGAGCATGTCCGCCCGGGACTTCATGTGCTCGAAGGTGGCCGCTGCTACCAGGGAGGGCCAGAGCTCATCCGGAACGTCGATCCGGAGGCGTGCGGCCAGGTGGCGCATCTGTCCGCAGAGATCCACGCGGAGGTCGTCGTAGTGGACCAGGATCACGTTCCCCTCCTGCCGTCGTCCCCAAGCGTCCGCGAGATGCCACATGACCCCTGGCAGGGAGTCCAGCTGCTCTCGAGGATCCGCATCCGACTCGGCCCAGGACTGGAGCCACTGCCCGAGGGGGAGCGGTGCCCGCCGTGCGGTCACCGGCTGGCCGGTCAGCTCAGCGATGCGCTCTCGATCCAGGTTCGCCGACTGGTGATAGAGCGAGACGGCCATGTCCAGCGGATGCCGTGCGACGACTACGTAGGTCACGTCAGGCCGGATCGGAATTCCGTCCAGGGGCGAGTGTGTCTTGATGAAGCGGCGGTGATCTTGAGCCTCGAGTGCCGCGACGACCTCATCCCTTGGAGCCACGAGCCAGTCCAGCCACGGCGACAACGTGGAAAGCGGTGCGGGAAGCTCCGGCGTCTGAAAGACGAGAAGTGCGCAGATCATCTGCATCCACGTGGTCCCGCTCTTCGAGCGGGTGCTGATCACGATGTCGTCGGTGCGGAAGGGAAAGTCCTGCCACCTTGCGCTGTCCTCGTCGGCTGAGCGGTAGCGGTACGGCATGTGGCTGCTCCCCTGGATCGGAACCCATTGGGCCGGCACCGTTGACACTGTAACGGCGAAGCGGTTTCGTGGGGGACCCAGAACCTGCTCTCTCGGGGGAGTTACATGAGCCACTCTTCAGCCACTGACACGTCGAGCGAAGACCACGGACCTGAGAGTCCGAAGAACGAGGGTCGCACGATCCACGGCCTACCGAGCCCTGACGAGGTGTCCCAGGAGGAGCTCGACGAGATCGAGGCCGAGCGCAAGAGGCGGCTCGACCCAGCCAACCGGCCCGAGATGGCCGAGGTCGACAACACCGACAGGGAGTTCGACCTCGAGCGCGGCGAGTTCGTCGACTCGAAGTCCGACGATGGCGACGAGGGCGAATCCGAGGACTAGCGAATCTCGTCGCACCTCGTGCGGAGGCTCGGTGCGCTCCATCCACATGGCGCCTGACAGACTCGGCGCGTGACTCTCGCCATCCTCGACGTCATCGGCGATCCCGTCCTTGCGTTCCCCTCGATCGGTCCGAACGGAGAGGCGCTGAGGGCACAGGTCTTCTCCGGACAATGTCAGATCGGCAAAGCTCCAGGCGAGAAGTTCCTCGACAGATTGTCCCGAGGTGGTGCACCCGCCCGGCTCGGCTTCTACGTCCCTGAAGCCGGTCCGCTTCGCGCGAGCTACCTCCTGTCGACGTGGGCGGAGGTGGGGCTCGCGAAGACGCAGATCGTAGCCGGTGACTACTCCCGGCGCGGTCCCTACGGCGTCGACGCCGCGGCAGTGCAGCTGGTCGACGACGACCGAGGGCTTGGGGAACAGTGGCCGTACCTGTGGTTCACGGCGTACGGCGGCGAGCCGATGGTCATTCGTTATCGACTTACGGTGACTCGCCCTGCGGACTAGCCGACCGGCGTGGGTCGCTCGAGTGACTAGAGCTGCAGCGACGTAGCAGGCACGTGCGTCCGCGACTCGATGTCAGTCGCCGCCGCAGCGAGCAGCTGATGAGCCAGGTCGGACAACGCCCGGGCGGTGGCTAGCTCGTCGCCGATCCTCGGCTCCGACTCGTCGCGCGGGTTGCGTCGGCTCGCACCGTGTCCACGAACCTCCATCTTGTTCTCGAGGTTGAGCGTCGCGTCGGCGAGCGTGTCGTCGCCCTTCTCGTCGATCGTCACCTGCACGGTCCAGGTCTTGGTGCTCACGGTCGTCCCGTCCTCCCGGTCAAGGTGGGTGCGACGGCGAAGAGGCCTCTCCAGTCTGCCCTGGCGCCAGGTACCACGAAAGCCCCGTGTCAGTGCCCGGCGAGTCAGTGCTGAAGAACAGCGGCGAGATGCTGTTCGAGGCGCGTCCGGGCGAGCCGGTCGCTGACCTGGCGTCCCAGCTCGCGCCAGGGCTGGACGACCTTCGTGGGGTCGGGCAGGTATCCGACGATGTCCATGACCTGCCAGTATGGCTGGACGCCCGGGTCGTCCTGGAATCCATCCGCGAGGTCCCGATAGGCCGACACAAAGACCTCGGCTGTCTCTGGGCCGTGGAGCATTGCCAGGTACGTCGTACAGTGCGCGACGTCCAGGCCCGCCGGACCCCAGGAGGTCTCGACCCAGTCCACGACGCCGGTGACCTCTTCGCCCTGCCAGAGGACGTTCCCCAGGTGGAAGTCGCGGTGGAGGAACGTGCCCTGGTAGGGCGGGGCGGGTCGTGCCAGCACCTCGAACGCTTGCTCCCAGAGAGTAGGGCTTTGTGACCAGGCAGGAGCCACACGCTTGGCCGGGGGAGCCCAGGACTGGTAGGTCCGCGGCCTGGCGCTGCCCGGGTCGTGTCGGTGGATGTCTGTCAGTAGCCGCGCGAGCCTCTGCAGGAAGCGGGGGTCGGCGCGAGTGAGTTCGACTGCTCCGGGGAGCCAGGACATCAGGTGCGCGGGCGACCCGGCCAAGGTGCCGTCCGGGTCCACGCCGAGGCTCATGGGGGCGGCTATCTTCGTGTCGAGCAGCTGGCGCTGAGTCTCGGACTCCCGTGCGAGCAGCCCCGCCGCGTGCGAGCGCCACGGTTCCCTGGTCATCACACGCAAGACCGCGCATTGGCCGTCATCTGCCTGGAGGCTGAGCATGGTCGAAGTCCATCCCCCACTGAGCTGATGGGCGTCCCTGACCTTGCGGCCCCAGACTCCTTCCGCCCACGAGATGGCGGCTGCTTTCCGGTTCCTCGCGAGTTCGTCTCTGGTCATCCTCGAGCGTGCCGCCGCCCGGGGGTGGCGGGGTGTGCGCCCGCGTCGGCGACGACTCCGAGCCAGAACAGCATGTCTTCCTCCGGAGGCGGGTTGGTCGTGCCCTAGGACCCTATGGCGTGCCGGACGACATGTGCGGGAAAGCCGCACGGTCTCGTCGCCTGCGAACGTACGGTGCCTTCATGAGCAGTGAGGCCCTCAGCGTCGGGTTGCCGGCGGTCATCGCGTTGGTCGCGCTCATGACGCTGACTGCGCTCGGGGCTCGCCGGAGAGGGCGCAGCGTCGCGTCGTCCGTGTTGGCGGGTGTCTTCTTCCCGGTCGCGTGGACCGTCTGGTACCTGCGTGACGAGCACCCCTACGACCGGACAGCTCACAGGCCCTGAGCGCTTCGACGACCTAGCAGCCCGACGTACACCGTCAAAGTATCGAGACTGGCCGGTACCAGAGATCGGCCCCGCTGGGTGGTGGCTTTGGTCCTGAAGCTGGGGGTCGCAGGCCCCTTAGTCGGCCCGATGAGGGGGCGCATGGTGGCACCAAAGAAGCTCTTCGAAGGGGGTCGCCATGCGACTGCTACACAACCCGAGATCACCGGAACGGGCCCCGGTCCGGGACGGACCGCAAACAGGTCACGCCAGGCCAGCGGCTCACTTCGTGGCGCACGTGCTCGAGATGTGCGTCGTGATGTGTGTCGGCGGGGGACTGCTGAGTCTGCTGTTCTTCGGGACGGCCGCACTCATCGGGTACTCCGACCTGAAGCAGACCGCTCCGGAGCTCTCCATCCTCGCAATCGCCGTCGCGCTGGCGGCGTCCATGGTGGCCTGGATGCGTTTCAGGGGGATGGACTGGAGACCCACTCTGGAGATGGGCGGCTCCACGATGGTGGTCGGTCTGTTGATGATCGTCGCGTCCTGGCTCGAGCTGGCTTCGACAACGGCCCTGATCCAGATGGAGTGCGGTCTGGCCTGCCTGGCCATGATCGCGGTGATGCTCTTCCGCGTCCCGCTGTACTCCGGCCACGCTGTCCGCCGTGCCAATGCGGGTTGAACCACCCCGTCAGACAGACGGGTCCGAACCTGGAGCCCTGATGCGGTTCGCGTACATGTACTTCATGAAGGACGAGCCCGATCGTGTTCGGGCTGTCGCGCCACAGCACGTTGGCTACTGGAGCAGCCTGGCCGTGACTCGGTATCTCGGTGGGCCGTTCGCGGACAGGTCCGGAGGCTTGATCACGTTCGAGACCGAGTCCGACGAAAAGGCGGAGCGCTTGGTCTCCGACGACCCATTTCTTCGGCAGGGGCTTCTCAGCAGCCACTGGCTGAAGGAATGGGCGATCAGCTAGGAGCGGAGCACCTAGCTGACGTCGCCGTCGACGTACACCCAGCGGCCGGCACGTCGCTCGAACCTGCTGGTCTCGTGCATGACGTGCTCACCGTCCGGGCTTCGGAACCGTGCCCGGAACTCGACGAAGCCGGCGTCGTCCGAAGGCCCGCCGTCGACGGTCCTCAGGATCTCGAGGCCGAGCCAGGTCACACCCGGGCTGGACGCGAGGTCAGTCGGCCGGTTCCGTGGGTGCCAGGTACGGAAGACGTAGTCATCGCGGTCAGTGGCGTACGCCGAGTAGCGGGCCCTCATCAACGCCTCGGCGGTTACAGCGGGTTCCCCGTCATGAAGCGGTCCGCAGCATGCGCCGTACGCCGCTCCGCTGCCGCAAGGGCACGCGTCGAAGGGCGCGATCGCTGACGTCATGTGCCCGAGTCTCGCAGCTCTCCTACGAGGTCCCGCAGCTTCTCGAACGAGTCCGTCCAGCCGTTCCGGTGGAGCGCCAGTCGCTCCTCGGTCGCGAAGTCGCCCTGCGACAAGGACAGCTCGGTGGTGTCCCCGACGGCGTTCAGGGCGAGCCTGACGACTGTCTCCCGGTCGTCGGGATGGGGTTCGTCCCAGCGGAAGGTGTACACGAGGCGACTGGGGTGGTCGACCTCGAGGAACTCACCGGAGAGATGGAACACCTCGCCCTCAGGCGGCTGCATGGTGAAGCGGTAGCCGCCTCCCACACTGAGGTCGAGCTCGATCTCGGGGGTCGTGAACCCGTGCGGCCCCCACCACTTCTCCAAGGCGGTCGGCTCGGTGAAAAGGCCGAAGATCCGCTCGCGCGGGGCCTCGAGGACGCGCTTCAGATTCAGGACCAACCCGCTCGGGTGCTCGTTCATGTGCCATCCCTCCAAATCGACAGGGTCGCCGGACGCCGGCCTCAGGACTGGCTCGACTCTCGGGCCTCGAGGTATCGCTCGACGCGCCGGTCGGGCACGAGCCACATGACGGCCACGCTGGTGAACACCAGCATTGCCAGCCACGGGCTCACGAGGGCGAGCGCAATGCCGCTGACGTAGAGGACCGGCGAGAGCTTGCCCTTGAGGTCACGGCCGAGTGCGTCACGGAGTCCGGAACCGCCCTGGACGCGAAAGATCACCTGTTGCAGGAGGTAGTACGCGACAGCAGCGAGAAGCAGGTTGATGCCGTAGACGACCACCGGCGTGCGTGCGAACTTCGTCTCGTCCACCCAGGCGGTCGTGAACGGGAAGAGCGAGAGCCAGAACAGCAGGTGGAGGTTCCCCCAGAGGACCCTGCCGTTGACACGCTCTACGACCTGGAACATGTGATGGTGGTTGCTCCAGTAGATGCCGACGTACACGAAGCTGAGCAGGTAGGTGAGGAAACCGGTCGCCGAGCCGCCGAGGGCTTGAAGCGTCGGCTCGTCGGGGACCTTCAGCTCGAGGACCATGATGGTGATGATGATGGCGAGCACGCCGTCGCTGAACGCCTCGAGCCGACTGGTTCTCACTCGCTCAGTCTCTCAGCACTCACCCGCGCTCAGCGGGGGTCGTGGCGCATGAGCATCACACGTGCCCGGCCTAGGGCTCGCGCGCAATCCGTTCTTCTAGGCGGACCTCGACGGTGTCTCCGGCCTCCTTGCCGATCGCTTTGCGTACGTCGGCCTTCACCGGAAGCTTGTGGGTGCCGTCACCCATCGCCATGAAGGAGCTCCGGAACGGGTGTCCGTCGATGGTGCCGCGCACCTTGACGAGTCCTCGGGTGCCGAAGACGGCTACCGAGTCGGGCCACACCACGTACGTCCAGCCGCCCTTGTCGGGGCTCTGCTGCACAGTCGCGGTGAAGTGCTCGTCCATGTCGTCCTCCTCGTCCCGCGCGTGTCAGGTGGACCTGCGCGCCTGAGCGAATTCATCGGTCCTCATGGCTACGCTCCGGCCGTGAACCGACTACGGCTGGCTCGCCAGAGCGTCATGGCAGAGGTGGCGGCGCGCCTGGCACAGGGGGCGAGGACTGGTTCACCGCGGTCGGCACCTCCATGACGCCCGCCATCAAGCCGGTGCAGCTGGTCGCGCGTCGGTAGGCGCCGCTCGTCGCCACGCGCGGCGCCGTCCGAGTCAGGTGTCGCCGCCGATGTCGAACTCGTAGGCGTCGTACACCAGGTCGGACCCCCGCTGCCGGTGTCGGACGAGCCGCATGAGCAGCGTCGTGCCCAGGTCTCGGACCCGGCCGGGATCCTGTTCCGGTTCGCCTGCGGTGACCGAGGCCATGGCCTCGTCGATGAGCTTGCTGATCTCGGCGTGCTCGCTTGCGAGGCGAGCCACTGCGTCAGAGAGCCGCGGTGCCGTCTCCCGGAGCTCTTGGTACAGGCCGTGCTCGCCCTCGGTGATCTCGATGTGCTCCCGGAAGTCGGCCGACAGCTCCACGAGCGCAACGTGGACCCGTTCGGCCCAACGGCGCGGGTCCCCGGCAGCCGGGCCGGCCAGCGCCTGTTCGAGCGCGTTCATCGAGTCGCGCAGCTCCGCGCGTCGGCGGCGAAGCGAACCCAGAGAGAACTCGTGCGAACCAGCTGAGCTCTGTTCCATCAGACCCCCGTACGCCGTCGAACTGCCTCGCCACTTCAGGCGACGCCCTGGCTCGATTGTTCGGCCGGCTCCGGTGCCCTGTCGAGGGCCGAAAGTCCGTCTGGATCCCCGCGTTCAGGCCGGGTGGCCGGGCTCCATGTCGGCGGCGTCCTCGAGCGAGTAGGCGACCGGTCCCTGGCCGACGGAGACCGCCACGGGCTCGAGCAACAAGCCGAGATGGTCCGCGAACGGCACTCTTTGAAGCACGCGGCCGACCATGTGTCGCGGAGCATCGTCCAGGACGGGCACACCGTCGGGCCCCGCGTGCCACGAGCACTGTGCGAACTTGTCGGTCTCGTCGCCGGTCTCCTCGCCGAACAGCACAGCGAGCTCCTGCTGGCCGGGCGAGAGCAGGTGTACGGCGACCAGGTCGGCGTCGCGGGCCAGCCGGTGGGTGTGGTTCTTCTCGGAGATGCAGACCAGCATCTGTGGCGGGTCGATGCTGACCTGGGTCGTGAACCCGACCAGGCACCCTGAGCGTTCGCCGCTGTGGGCCGTCGTCACCACGAACAACGGGTAGTCGAGCCCGTCGACGAACCGGCTGAACTCGTCCACGCCGACGCTCTGACCCTGCTCCGCATCCACGTGCAGGATCCTGCCACAGCCGGTCCGGGGGCTCAGACGAGCAGGGGCCCCAGCCTGCCGAGGTGTTCGGTGGCCTCGACGACCACCCGGTCGACGAGCTCCTCGCACGTGGGAAGGTCGTCGATCACCCCGACGACCTGGCCCGAGGCCAGCACCCCCGCGTCGGTGCGGCCCTCGACGAGGCCGGCCCTGAGCATCATCGGCGTGTTGGCCGCGAGCACCATCTGGGACCAGGTCCGCTCGCTGCCGTGCTTCATCGACCGCCCGTCGGCGACCAGCTCACGCCAGGTCATCCCGCTCATCTTCTTGAACCCGAGCGTCCGTCGTAGGGTCGGTCCGAGCCGCTTCAGTGCGTTGGTCTCCTCGAGCTCCTCGACCAGCTCGGTGCGCAGCATCCGGTGTGGCATGCCGTCGACCTTGGTGGTGACCACGGTGCCGGTGAGGTCGCGCTCGAGGTACTTCTGCTTCACCGCGTCGGGCACCGTGCTGTCCTTGGTGAGCAGGAACCGCGTGCCCATGCCGATGCCGGCCGCGCCGTAGGCGAGCGCCGCGGCCAACCCCCGTCCGTCGAAGAAGCCGCCCGCGGCGACGACGGGGATGTCGACGGCGTCCAGGACCGTGGGGAGCAGCAGGGTGGTCGGGACGGGACCGGTGTGGCCACCGCCCTCGCCGCCCTGGATCACGACCGCGTCGGCGCCCCAGGACGCGACCTTCTCGGCATGCCGCGCGGCGCCGACCGAGGGCATCACGAGGACGCCGGCGTCCTTGAGCTCGGCGATCATGTCCCGTTTCGGCGCGAGCGCGAACGATGCGACCTGCACCCCCTCGTCGATGAGCAGCTTCACCCGCTCGCGGGCGTCGCCGGCGTCCGCGCGGAGGTTCACGCCGAAGGGGGCGTCGGTGCGCTCCTTGACCTCACGGATCGCGGAAGCGAGCTCGTCGTACGTCATGGTGGCTGAGGCGAGGATGCCGAGACCGCCGGCATTGGCGGTGCCGGACACCAGTCGCGGGCCGGCGACCCACCCCATGCCGGTCTGGACGACTGGGTGCCTCACCCCGACGAGCTCGGTGAGCGGTGTCCTGATGCGCTGCTCGATCACGGCGTCGGCACCTCCCGGTCGCGCAGGCTCCTCGGGTCGAGCACCTCGCGGATGAGGATCAGCTCCTCCATCGAGGGCAGGCGGGTGTCGGGCACCTCGCCCTCGACGTGGATGTCGCAGCCGCTGGCCTGGCGCACCTCGTCGACCGTGACGCCTGGATGGAGCGAGACCAGCCGGATGGTGTGATCGGGCCCCCCGAAGTCGTAGACGCCCAGGTTGCTCACCAGACGGTGCACGTTGTGGAAGCGGGTCGCGGCCGGCCCGGCCTCCTCGGCTCGCTGCCTGCCAACGCCCGAGACCATGTCCACGTGCTCGACGAAGACCCGGCTGCTCTGCTTGGGCACCCAGTAGCTGGTCTTGTTGTTGACCGTGTTCCCCGGGGCTCCGCGTACGCCGAGCAGCTGCCGCTTGGGCTTGTCGAAGTCGCCGATGCAGGAGATGTTCTGGTTGCCGTGCCGGTCGACCTGGGTCGCGCCCATGACCACGTGCCGCTTGCCGTAGGCGACGACGTCGAAGACCCTGCGGAACGGAATCCAGCCCTCGACCACGTCGGCACTCTCGCCGAGGGGCGGGACGCCGCCGAGGATCAGGGACTCGCCGTCGGTGATCAGGAGGTCGGGGGAGTGGGTCAGCTTGGCGAGCCTGGCGCCGAGGGTCGGGAGCAGTCCCATGGGGCTGGCCATGATCTCGCCGTCGTCCTCGAACAGGTCCGCACAGGCGGAGGCGCACACCTCGGCCCTCGAAACGTCAGACACCGGGTCCATCTCCCTCGGACTGCTGCTCGGCGTGGAAGCCGGCGACCGCGTCCTGGTAGGCCTGTTCGTCGCCGGTGAGGAACCGCTGCTCGAACTCCGCCCACGAGATCGGGTCTCCGGCGGCCGTGGCGTAGGCCTTCTGGAACTTCTCGTCGCGGCCGTAGTCGGGCGCGCAGGTCGTGAAGTGCGCTCCGTTCGGGGTCTCGACGACGCCGTCGACCATGAGCCGGTTGAGGAGGAGGGTCTGCAGCGGGGCATCGACGGTGAGGCCCGCCGTGTCGACGACCTGCTCCGTGGAGACGAACCGCTGCTCAGCCGCGAGGCAGAAGAGGTCGTCGAAGTAGGGGTCCGGTCCGAGGTACTGGGCGTTGCCATGTCTGTCGGCCCGGTTCATGTGGACCAGGGCCACGTCGAGGTCGAGCGCAGGGACCGCGACGAGCTCCTCGCCGTCGTCGTACGGCGACGCCACCGTGCGCAGGTGCGGGTTGTGCGTCATCACGTCGGACCCGAGCCCCGCTCGCATCGGGAGGAACGGAAGCCGCTGGGCGGCGGCCCGCAGGCCGGTCTGGAACATCCCCTCGTCCCACTCCTCGACCGCGACCGTGGCGTTCTCGCGCGCGGCACGGAACAGCGGCTCGAGAGGGATGGTGTCGAGCGACACGAAGGCATACACGAGCCTCCTCACCTTGCCGGCAGCGCACAGAAGGCCGACGTCCGGCCCTCCGTAGGAGACCAGCGTGAGGTCCTTGAGTTTCGAGCGGCAGATCGCCCGGACCAGCGCCATCGGCTTGCGCCGCGAGCCCCAGCCGCCGACCCCGACGGTCATCCCGTCCTCGAGTCGGTCGACGACGTCGTCGACCGTCATGAGCTTGTCCTTCATGCGGCTCTCGATCATCAGCGGGACGCCGCCTTGCCCGTGGCCACGAACTCGTCGCGGTGCTCGTCGGACACACCCGCCAGGTTCAGCTCCATGGTGAAGCCCTGCTCGAAGCGGTAGCTGCGGTTGACGTCCACGGGGTCGATCCCGTTGATGGCCTCCTTCGCGGCGCGGATGACCCGGGTGTCCTTGCCCGCGATCTCACCGGCCACCCTGATCGCCGCGTCGTCGAGCTCGTCCCGCGGGACGACCTCGAGCACCGATCCGTGGTGGTGCAGCTGCTGCGCTGTGATGTTGCGGCCCGTGTAGTACAGCGTCCGCATCAAGTGCGGCGGGACCATGCGCGCGAGGTGCGTGGCCGCTCCGAGCGCACCGCGATCCACCTCGGGTACGCCGAAGAAGGCGTCGTCACTCGCCAGGATCGTGTCGGCGTTGCCCACCAGGCCCACTCCGCCGCCGAGACAGAATCCGTTGACGGCCGCGACGACCGGGACGGCGCATTCGTAGACCGCCTTGAAGGCCGCGTAACAGCCGCGGTTCGCCCCGATGAGGGCGTCGAAGCCGGTGGTGTTCTGCATCTCCTTGATGTCCACTCCGGCGTTGAACCCACGGCCCTCGGCTCGCAGCACGACAACATGCGTCGCCAGGTCCTTCGAGGCCTCGTCGAGGGCCTCTGCGACGGCGAACCAGCCGGCCACCGGCAGGGCGTTCACCGGCGGGAAGTCCATCGTCACAACGCGGATGCCGTCGTCGTGCAGGTTCGAGCTGATGCCCATGGCCGCCTTTCCTAACCTAGCATTTGCTTGGTACCCTAACACTTGCTTGGTTCGACGTGGAAGATGGAGGCGGCGTGGCGATCGAGCTCGACCTGACGGGCCGCGTGGTCCTCGTGACCGGTGGCGTCCGCGGCGTCGGCCTCGGCGTCACCCGTGCCTTCCTCGACGCGGGGGCGGACGTGGTGACCTGCTCCCGCACCCCGCCCGACTCACCAGTGGAGTCGGGAGGACGTACGGCGGAGCACGCGACCGCCGACGTCAGGGACGAGGGGTCCGTGCGCTCCCTGGTCGACGGGATCGTCGCCAGACACGGGCGCATCGACGTGCTCGTGAACAACGCTGGCGGGGCGCCGTACGCCCTCGCCGCCGACGCCTCACCCCGGTTTCACGCGAAGGTCGTCGACCTCAACCTGCTCTCGCCGCTGCTGGTGTCCCAGGCGGCGAACGAGGTGATGCAGCAGCAGGATGCTGGCGGGGCGATCGTCATGGTGTCGAGCATCAGCGCGACCCGGCCCTCACCCGGCACGGCGGCCTACGGCGCGGCCAAGGCCGGCATCGACAGCCTCGTCAAGAGCCTCGCGGTCGAGTGGGCGCCCCGGGTCCGACTGAACGCGATCGACGTCGGCCTCGTGCGGACCGAGCAGACCGACCTCCATTACGGCGGTGAGGACGGTGTGGCTGCGATCGAGGCGACGATCCCCATGGGCAGGCTCGCGCGACCGTCGGAGATCGGGCAGGTCGCGGCGTTCCTCGCCTCGCCGCTCGCGTCCTACGTCAGCGGCGCGGCCGTCGCCGTCCACGGCGGGGGAGAGCCTCCGCCGTTCCTCGCGGCCGCCAGGTCGGCGTCCCGCGAGCCCCTCACCGCAACCACAGGCAAGCAGGAGCAGATGTGAGCAGGATCTGTGAAGGACGCGTCGCGATCGTGACCGGCGCCGGCCGGGGCCTGGGGCGCGAGCACGCGCTCGAGCTTGCCCGCCAGGGCGCGAAGGTCCTCGTGAACGACCTCGGCGCAGCAGCCGACGGCGTGGGCGCCTCGGCGGACCCGGCCAACGAGGTGGTCGCGTTGATCCGCGAGGAGGGCGGCGAGGCGGTGCCCAACGGCGACGACGTCGCGGACTTCGAAGGCGCTCGCCGGATGGTTCAGCAGGCCATCGACAGCTTCGGCGGCCTCGACGTCCTCGTCAACAACGCCGGCTTCCTGCGCGACCGGATGCTCGTGAACACCGCCGAGGACGAGTGGGACGCGGTGATCCGGGTGCATCTCAAGGGTCACTTCGCGCCCCTTCGACATGCCAGCGCCTACTGGCGCGCCGAGGCCAAGGAGGGGCGGACGCGTGCGGCTCGGGTGGTCAACACCAGCTCCGGCGCCGGCCTCCAGGGCAGCGTCGGGCAGGCGACGTACTCCGCCGCCAAGGCAGGGATCGCCGGGCTGACGCTGGTCGCCGCCCACGAGCTGGCGCGGTACGGCGTGACCGTCAATGCGCTGGCGCCGGCGGCGCGCACCCGGATGACCGAGGCTGCGTTCGCGGAGACGATGGCCGCGCCGGAGTCGGGCTTCGACGCGATGGACCCGTCGAACGTCTCACCCGTCGTGGCGTGGCTGGCGAGCGTGGAGTCCGCCGACGTGACCGGCCGGGTGATCGAGGTCGAGGGCGGCAAGATCTGCATCGAGGAGGGGTGGCGGCACGGCCCCTCGGTCGACATCGCCCGCCGATGGGATCCCGCCGGGGTCGGCTCGGCGGTTCGCGACCTCCTCGCGAAGACGGAGCCTCCGGAGCCCGTCTACGGCTCCTGACCCCGACAGCGACTGTCGTCCGTGGGTTCGGTGCGTCCCGTGCGCATGGGCGCGTGGCGCGCGGACGCTCAGTGAGCAAGCAGGCTCAACACGGGTTCGGCGTCGAGGCCGCTCCGCGTGAGCACCAGCCAGCAGGCGCCGATCAGCAGTCCGGGCGCGATGAGCCACCGCTCCCAGCCGGATCCGGTCCGGAACAGCCGCAACGACACCCGAGTCCTCGACACCGGCCACAAGGGTGGGATCCCGCCCACGGTGAGCATGTCCCCGATCACATGTGTGGCGCTGCCGACGAGTACCGCCGCGGGCAGCCATTGCGGGAACCGGTCGTCGACCGTGCCCGGTGCGCCCAGCAGCCACCAGGCGGCCCCGAACGAGCCCAGCAGGTTGACCGGCCAGAGCTCCTCCAGATCCCCAGGGATCGCGAACGCGAGAGCCTCCAGGGCGAGGCCGATCGCCAGCGCCAGCAGGAGCAGACGGCCCGGGTACGCCGTGGCCAGCACGCCTACGACCACTGCCGTGCCTGCGATGCCGAGGATCGAGTGTGAGCCGTTGCGGTGCCCGCCGAACAGCCGGCCGAGCAGCTCGGCGAAGAGGGAGGTGAGCGGCCCCCACATCAGCGCGACCGTGGACCCATGCAGGCGTGGGAAACCGCGCCGCGTGGTGACCCCACCGGTGTCGAGATCCGGCAGCATGGCGAACCCGCCGACCGCCACCACCCAGGTGAGCTCGGCGATCGACGACTCCAGCGGCACGACCGCCAGCGTGGCCGCCCCCATCGCGAGTCCGGACATGGCGTGGGAGTGTCCCAACATGGGCGCGCGACACCGCTTTCTGGTTCAGGGGAGGGCAGAGCGCATCATGCTACGGCGCTGACCGACCCCCTCGCCGGGCGACGTGAGGCAGAGGACGCCGCCCGGATTCCCGAGTCAGGTCCGCTCGATGATCGTGCCGCTGGCCATTGCTCCGCCGGCGCACATCGAGATCAACGCACTCGAGGCGTCCCGGCGCTCGAGCTCGTGCAGTGCGGTGGTGATGAGTCGGGTGCCGGTGCTTCCGACAGGGTGGCCGAGGGCGATGGCGCCGCCGTTGACGTTGACCCTCTCCATGTCCGGGCCATGCACCGACGCCCACGACAGCACGACGGAGGCGAACGCCTCGTTGACCTCGAACAGGTCGAAGTCCGAGATCGACCGGCCACTGCGCTCGAGCAGCCGCTCGGTCGCCTGGACCGGCCCGTCGAGGTGGTAGTACGGCTCGGAGCCCACCAGGCACTGGCCGACGATGCGCGCCCGCGGTGTGAGGCCGAGAGCCCGTGCCTTGTCCTCGTCCATGAGGAGTACGGCGGAAGCGCCGTCGCTGATCTGGGACGAGGTGCCCGCCGTGTGGAGGCCGTCGTCGAGCACGGGCCTGAGGTTCGCGAGTCCCTCCATCGTCGTGTCCCGGAGGCCCTGGTCGGTGTCGACCGTACGGGTCTCCCCGCTCGGCTTGCCCTCCTCGTCGAGCACCGGCGCCTCGACGGCAGCGATCTCGCGCTTGAACCGGCCCTCGTCGACCGCGACCTGCGCCTTCTGCTGGGAGGCGAGGCCGAACGCGTCGAGGTCCTCGCGCGAGATGCCGCGGTCTCGCGCGATCCGGTCTGCGCCCTCGAACTGGTTGGGGAGGTCGATCGTCCAGCTGTCGGGCCGGGGGCTGCCGGTGCCCGGGGTGATGTTCGCGCCGAGGCCGATCCGGCTCATCGACTCGATCCCGCAGGCGACGCCGGCCTCGATGACACCCGCGTGGATCAGGGCGGCGACCAGGTGCGCCGACTGCTGGGCGGAGCTGCACTGGGCGTCGATCGTCGTCGCTGCTGTGGACTGCGGGAGGCCGGCGTGGAGCCAGGCCCGCCGCGCGACGTCGCCCGACTGCTCACCGGCCTGGGTCACGCACCCGCCGATGACCTGCTCGATGAGGGCGGGGTCGATCCCGGCACGGTCCACGAGCGCCTTCTGCGCCGCGCCGAGAAGCTCCGCCGCGTGGAGGCCCGAGAGCCAGCCGCGGCGCTTCCCCATGGGTGTGCGAACGGCCTCGACGATGACAGGGTTGCCCATGGAAAGCTCCTCGGTGGTTCCGTGCGACGTGCTGTCCCACGGGTGCCAAACTAGAACAGGTTCTTTATCGACGGCAAGAATGGGGCCGGTGAGCTCGCGGTCCAGAGGGGTTCCCGAAGTCCACCGGCTGTGCCAGACTCCACTAGAACGTGTTCCATATTCCCGGAGGTTTCACGCGTGAGCTCGCCAGCCATCCCCACGGGTTTCGACCCCACAGACCCTGACATCTACATCGAGGGCGTGCCTCACGGCGAGTTCCTGGAGCTTCGCGAGACGGCGCCGGTGTTCTGGGTCGAACAGCCCGAGGAGTCTCGCGCCGGTCAGCTCGGCGGCACCGGGTACTGGGCCGTCAGCAAGCACGCTGACGTGAGTGCCGTCTCGAAGAACAACAACGACTTCTCCACCTATGAGAACGGCGCGATCATCCGTTTCGCGCCGGACATGACGCGCGAGCAGGTCGAGGCTCAGCGCGTGATGCTGATCAACCACGACGTCCCGGAACACACCAAGCTCCGACAGATCATCTCGCGCGGCTTCACACCGAGATCGATCGGCGCTCTCGAGGAGCACCTTGCCGAGCGTGCCGAGAGGATCATCAAGGACGCGGTCGAGCGCGGATCGGGAAACTTCGTCGAGGACGTTGCCGCGGAGCTGCCCCTCCAGGCCATCGCCGACCTGCTCGGCGTTCCGCAGGAGGATCGCAAGAAGCTCTTCGCCTGGTCGAACGAGATGCTCGGGTACGACGACCCCGAGTACTCCGTCGACCCGGAGGCCGCGTCGGTGGAGATCCTCACCTACGCCATGGCGATGGCCGAGGACCGCAAGGCGAACCCGCGTGACGACATCGTGACGAAGCTCATCCAGGCCGACGTCGGCGGGCAGGCTCTGTCTGCCGACGAGTTCGGCTACTTCGTCATCCTGCTGACGGTGGCCGGGAACGAGACCACCCGGAACGCGATCACCCATGGGATGAACGCCTTCTTCGAGAATCCGGAGCAGTGGGACCTCTTCAAGGACCGGCGTCCCGACTCCGCAGTCGACGAGGTGATCCGCTGGGCGACGCCGGTGACGGTGTTCCAGCGCACGGCGCTGAACGATGTCGAGGTGGGCGGTGTCCAGGTGAGCAAGGGGCAGCGCGTCGGTCTCTTCTACGCCTCGGCGAACCACGACACCGACGTGTTCACCGACCCGCACACCTTCGACATCCTGCGCGACCCGAACCCGCACCTGTCGTTCGGCGGGCACGGAGCGCACTACTGCATCGGGGCGAACCTCGCCAGGCTGGAGGTCAGGCTGATCCTCAATGCTCTCGCGGACCACGCGCCGAGCATCTCCAAGGCGGGCGAGCCCAGGCGGCTCCGGTCCGGCTGGATCAACGGCATCAAGGAGCTCGAGGTCAACTACAAGTAGCCCCCTCCAGCGACGGGACGAGGACGCGCCGGGAGCCAGACTCCCGGTGCGTCCTCGTGCTTCGAGCGACGCGGTGTCTCAGCGGTCGGCCGTGACCTGCTCACGCTCGGGCTCGTGGTCACGCAGGCGGGCCCGTCGGGCGCCGTACGTCAGGTACAGCAGCAGCCCGATCACGAGCCACACCCCGAACCGGATCCAGGTCTCGATGGAGAGGTTGCCCATCAGCGCCACGCACAGGAGCGCGGACAGGACCGGGAGCACGGGGGAGAGCGGGGTGCGGAACGGTCGCTGCAGGTCAGGTCGGGTACGCCGGAGCACCGGCACCGCCAGGGAGACGATGGTGAACGCGAACAGCGTGCCGATGCTGACCATCTCCGCCAGGGCCTCGATCGGCACGAAGGTGGCGAGGACCGCGATGAACGCGACCGTGATCGCGGTGATCGTGCTCGGCGTACCGAACCGCGGGTGCACTCGGCCGAAGCGCTCCGGCAGGAGACCGTCACGCGCCATGGCGAAGCCGATCCGGCCCATCGCGACGATGTCGACCAGGATCACCGAGGTCAGGCCGGCGATCGCGGCGACGCCGATGAGCGCGGCAGCCCAGCCGAGGCCGACGGACTCGAAGGCCGAGGAGATCGGGGCGCCCTCGTTGATCTTGCTGTAGTGGACCATCCCGGTCAGGACGGCGGAGACGCCGACGTACAGGAGGGCGCACACCAGCAGCGTCCCGAGCAGGCCCAGCGGCAGGTCGCGGCGCGGGTCACGCGTCTCCTCGCCGAGGTTGGCGACCGCCTCGAAGCCGGTGTAGGAGAAGAAGACGATCGCCGCAGCAGACAGGACACCGGCCATCCCGTAGACCGACGGGTCCACACCCACGAGAGCCTGCCACAGCGGCTGGGTCAGCCCGCTGCTCGACTCCGCAGGGGCCCTGCCTTCGGGGATGAAGGGCGTCCAGTTGCGGGCGGTCACGAAGAAGGCGCCGGCGACGATCACGAAGAGGCAGACCAGGACCTTCACCACGACGAGGGTGTTGGTGACCCACTTCGACTCCCGGATACCGATGTAGGCGACGACGCCCAGCACCAGGGTGATCGCGAGTGCGCCCACGTTGACGGTGGCCGTCTCGCCGAAGAGGGTCGAGGGAAGAGTCCCCAACAGCTCCGCGAGGTACCCCGACCAGCCGCGCGCGACCACCGCGGCACCCAGCGCGAACTCGAGAAGCAGGTCCCAGCCGATGATCCAGGCGAAGACCTCCCCGATCGTCGCGTAGGCATAGGTGTAGGCCGACCCGGCGGTCGGCACCGCGGAGGAGAGCTCGGCGTAGCAGAGGGCGGCCAGGAGGCTGACCAGTCCGGCCAGGGCGAACGAGATCACGACACCGGGACCGGCGGAGTCCTTCGCCGCGATGCCGGTCAGCGTGAAGATGCCGGTGCCGATCACGATCCCGATGCCGAAGCCCATCAGGTCAAGGGCGCCGAGGCGTTTGCGCAGGCGGTTCGAGCCGACGGCGTGCGGGTCGGCCTCCTCGGAGGTGTGGGCCAGGATGTCGTCGACAGGCTTGGTGCGAGTCAGGTTCACCGGGTGGTCCTACCCACCCATGCCGCCCCCTAACGACCGAACCGTGCGGCGCGGGTCACGGTCACGCCGGCTTGTCTGCCCCCACGACCCACATCGCGAAGAACTGCGACCCGCCGCCGTAGGCGTGCCCCAGTGCCCGACGAGCACTCTCGACCTGGTGCTCTCCTGCCTCGCCCATGACCTGCAAGGACGCCTCGGCGAAGCGCAGCATGCCGGAGGCGCCGATCGGGTTGGACGAGAGCACGCCGCCGGACATGTTGATCGGGAGCCGTCCGTCGATCTCGGTCTCGCCGGCCTCGGTGAGCTTCCAGCCCTCGCCCTCTCCGGTGAAGCCGAGGTTCTCGATCCACATCGGCTCGAACCACGAGAACGGCACGTAGATCTCGGCGCAGTCGATCTCGTCGATCGGGCTGGTGATCCCGGCCTGCTTCCACAGCGTCGCCGCTGCGTCGCGCCCGGCGCGGGGGTTCACCTGGTCGCGGCCGGCCGCGGTGGTCGGCTCGGTGCGCATCGCGGTCGCGTGGATCCACGCCGGGTTGTCCACTGCCGAGGCGGTGTCCTCGTCGGTGATCACGAGGGCGCAGGCGCCGTCGGACGAAGGGCAGGTCTCGTCGTAGCGGATCGGGTCCCACAGCATCTGCGAGGCCATCACCGACTCCATGGTGGTGTCGGGCTGGTGGAGGTGGGCGTACGGGTTCTTGCACGCGTTGCGGCGGTCCTTGGCAGCGACCATCGCGCCGACGTGCTCAGGGGCGCCGGAGCGGCGGATGTAGGAGCGCACGTGGGGCGCGAAGTAGCCACCTGCTCCTGCATGCACCGGCATCACGAACGGCACGGGCACCGAGAGCGCCCACATGGCGTTGGATTCGGACTGCTTCTCGAAGGTCACGGCGAGCACCCGCCGGTGCACCCCGGCCTGGACGAGGCTGCTCGCCACGATGGCGGTGGAGCCGCCGACGGACCCCGCCGTGTGTACGCGAAGCAGCGGCTTCCCCACGGCGCCCAGAGCCTCGGCCAGGAACAGCTCCGGCATCATCACGCCCTCGAACAGGTCGGGGGCCTTGCCGACGACGACGGCGTCGATGTCGTCGAAGCCGAGACCCGCGTCGGTCAACGCCCGGTCGACGGCCTCCCGGCACAGTCCGGCGATGGACACGTCCTCGCGCTTGGCGCGGTGGTGGGTCTGGCCGACCCCGACCACGGCGGCGAGCTGCTTGCCCATCAGTTCCGTCCTTCCATCACGCACACCAGGTTCTGCTGGAGGGCCGGTCCGGAGGTGGCGTGGCCGAGTGCCCTGTCCGACGTACCAGCCATCACGCGCCTCGCCGCCTCACCGATCCGGACCAGGCCGCTGGAGAACATCGGGTTGCCGCACAGGGGACCACCGGACGGGTTGACCGTGACGGACTCGTCGAGGCCCAGCTCGCGGCGCAGGATCAGCTCCTGGTGGCTGAACGGGGCGTACAGCTCCGCGGTGTCCACCCCCTCGACACCTGCGGCGGCGCCCGAGGCCGCAGCCGAGGGGGAGCGGGTCAGCTCCCGGATGCCGAGGGCCTGGGCGTCGGCGCGGTGCTGGAAGCCGGTGATCCATGCGGGCCTGTCGACCACGGAGCGGGCACGGTCGTCGGCGGCGAGGACGACCGCGGCGGCCCCGTCGGTCACCGGGGCGCAGTCGTGCTTGCGGAGCGGGTCGCAGAACAGCGGCTCGGCGAGCAGGTCGGCCACCGAGATGTCGCCGGAGAGGACCGCGTGGGGGTTGTCAGCGCCGGCGGCGCGGTTGCGGGCCACGACCTCGGCGAGCGCCTTCTCGTCCCACAACCCCTGCTCGAGGCCAAGCCGGGCCTGCATCGCCGCGATCGAGACGGTGTCCGGCCACAGCGGGGTCAGCACGTACGGGTCGAGCTGGAGCGCCAGGATCCGGCGCAGCTGGCCGGCCGAGGACTTCCCGAAGCCGTAGACGAGGGCGGTGTCGACCTCGCCGGTCTGGATCTTCACCCACGCCTCGTACAACGCCCACGCGGCGTCCATCTCCACGTGCGACTCGTTGACCGGAGGCAGGGTGCCGATCGCGTCGACCGCGGAGACGAAGGAGAACGACCGTCCCGCGAGGTAGTCAGAGGATCCAGAGCACCAGAAGCCGATGTCCTGCTTGGTCCAGCCTGTCTGCTCGTACAGCTCGCCGATGATCGGCACGAGCAGCTCGACCATCGTGGGGGAGCCCTCGAACTCCTGCATCTGTCGCTGGGCGAACCCGACGACCGCAACGTCTCTCAACGAAAGCTCCTTCTCAGAGGTGGGCGGCGAACGACTCGTACGCCGCGTCGGGCTCGCCTGTCGGGCGGAAGTGGTCGATGTTCTCCATCGAGGTGGTCCACTCCTCGCGGGGCTTCCAGACGGCCTCGACGCGCATGCCCATGCGCACCTCGCTGGCCTCGCAGCCGAGGACGAGGTGGAGGAACGGGATGTCGGCCCCGTCGAGGAGGATGTACGCCGAGACGTACGGCGGGGTGATGCGCTGGCCGAGGAACGGGACGTTCACGATGCAGAAGGTCGTGACGATCCCGCGGTCGGGCAGCTCCACCTCGTCACGGGTGGGCACGCCGTCGACCGGGCAGGCGCCACGCGGTGGCGCGTAGACCTTCTCGCACACGGGGCAGCGCTGACCCCGGATCTTCCCCTCGGCCAGGCCCCGCAGGAACCGCGACTCCTCCGCCGAGGCGGCGTAGGTGTAGTCGAGCCGGACCGGCGTGACGATCCCGGTCACAGGCCCCTGGTCGGTGGCGGTCATCAGCACTCCTCGGGCTCGAAGCAGGCGATGTCGCAGATGTGCCCGACGGTCTCGCGCGCCCAGCGCACCTGCACGCGCATGCCCGTGCTCATCTGCGCGGGTTCGGCGACGTCCACGGCGTGGAGCATGGGGGTGTCCGCACCGTCGAGCAGCACCAGCGCGAACGCGAACGGCCGGTCGAAGGGCTGGCCCGGCACCGGCTCGGACACCCAGGACCAGGTCTGCACCGTGCCGGAGGTTCCAACGGGGACGAGGTCGGTGAGAGGCTCGTGTGTGACCGGGTCGTACTCCGAGGGCGGCACGATGACGCGTCCGTCGCCGGCGCGCCCGCCGAGGACGGTCCTGTCGCGGAGGCCGGTCATGAAGGAAGAGAGCACGGGGCCGAGAGATCGGGTGTAGTCGAACTCCACGCGCAGGGGGGCCTTGAGGGTGCCGGTCATGGGCTAAAGTGAAACAGGTTCTCGTTTTGTTCCGCAAGCCCGTCCCATGGTCGGGAAGGGAAGTCAGGTGGTCGCGTCATGAAGCTCGGTCTGCAGCTCGGGTACTGGGGGGCCCAGCCTCCCGAAGGTGTCGGCGAGCTGGTCGAGGCGGCGGAGCAGGCGGGCTTCGACGCGGTGTTCGCTGCCGAGGCTTGGGGGTCGGACGCGTTCACGCCGCTCGCCTGGTGGGGTCACCGGACGTCGAGGATCAGGCTGGGTACGTCGATCGTGCAGCTGTCCGGGCGCACCCCGACCTCGTGCGCCATGCACGCGCTGACCCTCGACCACCTCTCCGGTGGCAGGGTCGTCCTCGGGCTCGGGGTCTCCGGGCCCCAGGTCGTCGAGGGCTGGTACGGCCGGCCGTTCTCGAAGCCACTCGCCCGCACGCGCGAGTACATCGGCATCATCCGCCAGGTCATGGAGCGCAAGGCGCCGGTGACCAACGACGGCCCCCATTACCCGCTGCCCTACCGCGGCGAGGGGGCCGTCGGCCTGGGCAAGCCGCTGAAGCCGATCGTGCACCCGCTCCGCGCTGACCTGCCCATCTGGATGGGCGCCGAGGGACCGAAGAACGTCGCTCTCGCGGCCGAGATCGCCGACGGGTGGCTGCCGATCTACTTCTCTCCGCGGATGGCCGACATGTACTCGTCGTGGCTCGACGAGGGGTTCGCCCGGCCGGGCGCGCGCCGTACCCGCGAGACGTTCGAGATCGCCGCGACCTGCCAGCTGGTGGTGACCGACGACAAGCAGGCGGCGTACGACGCGATGCGGCCGTGGATGGCGCTCTACATCGGCGGCATGGGCGCCAAGGAGCAGAACTTCCACAAGACCGTGTTCGAGCGGATGGGCTACCAGGAGGTCGCGGACAAGATCCAGGAGCTCTACCTCGAGGGGCGCAAGGAGGAGGCGGCCGCGCTCGTGCCCGACGAGCTGATCGCCGAGGTCACGATCATCGGCAACCGGGACGAGATCCGTGAGGACGTCCAGCGATGGGCCGACGCCGGCGTGACCATGCTCGTGCTCACGCTGCGAAGTCCCGAGGAGGTCCGCCAGGTGGCCGAGGTCGTGCTGCACTGAAGTGCACCATTGCGCGAATCTGTAACACGTTCTACCGTTTCGCGCATGACCGACGACCTCTCCCGTGACCTCCATCGCGGCCCGCATCTGGGTCACCTCCTCGCCTCGGCCCTGAAGCGCCATGCGGACGTGCCCGTGCTGCACGTCGGCGAGCAGACGCTCACGGGACAGGACCTTGCGGACCAGATCAGCACGTACGCCGCCGCCCTGGAAGAGGTCGGCTGCACCACGGGCAGTCCGGTCGCCCTGCTCGCGCTCAACCGACCGGACGTCCTCGTCATGATCGGCGCCGGCCAGCTGGTCGGACTGCGCCGGACCGCCCTGCACCCGCTGGGCTCGCTCGACGACCACGCACACGTGCTGGCCGACGCGGGCATCGAGACACTGGTCGTCGAGCCGGTCCCGGCCTTCGTGGAACGTGCCCGTGCGCTGCAGGAGCGTGTGCCTGGGCTTCGGCAGGTGCTCACCCTCGGCGAGGCCGAGATCGGGCAGGACCTCGTTGCTCTGGCCGGCAAACACACCCCGGGCCCGCTCGAGGTCAAGGACCTCGACCCGGACGCGGTCGTCAGCGTCACCTACACCGGAGGAACCACCGGCAAGCCGAAGGGGGTGATCGGCACCGCGAGCTCCATGGCCGCGATGACCCAGGTGCAGCTGGCGGAGTGGGAGTGGCCCGAAGCTCCGCGGTTCCTGATGTGTACGCCGCTGAGCCACGCCGGCGCGGCGTTCTTCGTGCCGACTCTCATGGCCGGTGGCTCCATGGTCGTGCTCCCGCGCTTCGAACCCGGTGAGGTGCTCCGCGCGATCGAGAAGCACCGCATCACCGCGACGATGCTGGTGCCGAGCATGATCTACGCGATGCTCGACCACCCCGACGCAGAGTCGGCCGACCTGAGCAGCCTGGAGACCGTCTACTACGGAGCGTCGGCGATCAACCCTGTGCGGCTCGCTGAGGCGATTCGCCGCTGGGGACCGATCTTCGCGCAGTACTACGGACAGTCCGAGTGCCCGATGGTGATCTCCTACCTCGCCAAGCGGGACCACGACCTCGAACGCCCGGAACGGCTGGCCAGCTGCGGCAGGCCGAGTGCTCTCCTCCGCACCGCACTGCTCGACGAGAACGACGAGCCGGTCGCCCCCGGTGAGCCGGGCGAGATCTGCGTGGCGGGGCCGGTGCTCGCGAGCGGCTACTGGAACCTTCCCGACGCCACCGCGGAGACGTTCCGCGGCGGCTGGCTTCGCACCGGCGACGTCGCCCGGGCCGACGAGGACGGCTTCTGGTACATCGTCGACCGCACCAAGGACATGATCGTCACCGGCGGCTTCAACGTCTTCCCGCGCGAGGTCGAGGACGCGGTCGCCGAGCACCCCGCGGTCGCGCAGGTCGGCGTGATCGGCGTACCCGACGAGAAGTGGGGCGAGGCGGTCACCGCAGTCGTCGTACTCCGGTCCGGAACGCCTGACGACGAAGAAGCGGTCGCGGAGCTCACCAGAGAGATTCAGCAGATCGTCAAGGAGCGCAAGGGCAGCGTGCAGGCGCCGAAGCAGGTCGTCGTGGCCGACTCGCTGCCGTTGACGGCGCTCGGCAAGCCTGACAAGAAGGCGCTGCGGGCCGAGTTCTGGGCCGGCAAGGACCGGGCGGTCTGAGCCGAACGCCGTCTCAGCTCCCGGTGAGTACGGCAGCAAGCGTTGGTACATGTGTAAAAGTCGGACGGACGGCTTGGGCCTGCCTACCGCCCAGCGTGCACGGGCCGGTTCCGGGCGTGGGGTAATCGCTCACCTGCGGCGTGTCGGCGTGCCCGGCCCGCGCAAGGGGACCGTCGTGGTCGATCGAGCCGCGGAACCGCTGCGGTCAGGCCGCGGAGTTCCTAACCGCGCTGGGGCCTGACCACGATCGGCAGCGGTGCCATCGCTTCTCGGATACGGCGGGCAGCGTGC
>DATGYO010000061.1:0-14285 GCA_035297905.1 Nocardioidaceae bacterium | reverse complement strand
GTTCTGCGGAAAGAGCCAGAAGCAGGTCAAGAAGCTGATCGCAGGACCTGGCGTCTACATCTGCGACGAGTGCATCGATCTCTGCAACGAGATCATCGAGGAGGAGCTGAGCGAGGGCACCGAGGTAGGCCTCGAGGAGCTACCCAAGCCCCGGGAGATCTTCGAGTTCCTGAACTCCTACGTCATCGGCCAGGAGACGGCGAAGAAGGCGCTCGCGGTCGCGGTCTACAACCACTACAAGCGGGTGCAGGCGGGTGTCGCCACGGGTCGTCACGCCAAGGACGACGCCGTCGAGCTCGCGAAGTCCAACATCCTGGTGATCGGGCCGACGGGCTGCGGCAAGACCTACCTCGCCCAGACACTGGCGCGGATGCTCAACGTGCCCTTCGCGATTGCCGACGCCACAGCGCTCACCGAGGCCGGATATGTCGGTGAGGACGTCGAGAACATCCTCCTCAAGCTGATCCAGGCGGCGGACTACGACGTCAAGAAGGCCGAGACCGGCATCATCTACATCGACGAGATCGACAAGGTCGCCCGCAAGGCGGAGAACCCGTCGATCACGCGTGACGTCTCCGGCGAGGGCGTCCAGCAGGCACTGCTGAAGATCCTGGAGGGTACGACGGCCTCCGTCCCGCCGCAGGGCGGCCGGAAGCACCCCCACCAGGAGTTCATCCAGATCGACACCACGAACATCCTGTTCATCGTCGGTGGCGCCTTCGCGGGCCTGGAGAACATCGTCGAGCAGCGAATCGGCAAGAAGACCCTCGGCTTCGGTGCGGACCTGCCGACCCAGGCCGACCGCGACATGGAGAAGATCTTCGCCGAGGTCATGCCCGAGGACCTGATGAAGTTCGGGCTCATCCCCGAGTTCATCGGACGCCTTCCGGTCATCGCCACCGTCGACAAGCTGAACCGAGAGGCGCTCGTCGCGATCCTGACCGAGCCCCGCAACGCGCTCGTGAAGCAGTACCAGAAACTCTTCGAGCTCGACGGTGTCGAGCTCGAGTTCACGCCGGACGCCGTCGACGCCGTGGCCGATCTCGCGATGGTGCGCGGCACCGGCGCCCGGGGTCTGCGCGCGATCATCGAGGAGGTCCTCCTCCACGTGATGTACGACGTGCCATCGCGGGAGGACGTCGCGAAGGTCGTCGTCACCGGCGAGGTGGTCAGCGACAACGTGAACCCGACCCTGGTGCCACGCGACGCGGAGCCCAAGAAGAAGAAGTCGGCGTGACTTGTGGGCCGGGGCCCCAGGTCCCGGCCCACCAGCACAAAGCCCTTGCGGGCTAGACAGTTGCGTGTGATCGACCACGTGTGACGTGGCTAATGCCCCGGTTTTTCGCGTTTACGGGACGTGGGGTCATCGGCGAAGCAGGATTGGTTCGCCAGTTCCCCCAGCATCTCCGTGAAGGTGCCCTCACTCCCGCCCCAGGAGCCCGCGACATGAGCGCCGACCACCGCAAGCCGTTCGTGGCGTTCGTGCTGCTCGCAGTGGCTGCTGCTGTGCTCGTGGGCATGGGGCGCGCCGATGCCGTGGCCGGCCGCCTGTTCGAGTCAGTGGGCGGCACAACCCTTCGGGTGCACGGCACGGTCCCGACGCCGCGGGACGCAGGGGCAGGTGCATCGTTCGACGAGCTCGTGGCCGGGGGCGAGGCGACCGCTCGCCCGTCCGGGCCGACGAGCCTCGCCAGCCCCATGCCCTCGGCAGAGGCCCGACGGACAGAGCCCGTGTCCAGGGGCACGGACCGTCTGGTACTCGGGCCTGCCCGCCATCATGGCGATGTGAGCGACCACGGAGATGCACGCCGCCACGCCCATGCAAGCCGTAGGGACGAGGCCGGCCACCGCCGCCCTGAGGCCCGGGAGGCTCAGGGGCCTCGACGGGCCGAGGAGAAGGCGCAGAGGTTTTCGCACAAGCAAGAGAAGTCCCAGGACAAGGCCGAGTGCCACGCCGACCGAGGTGCGCGTCGGGGGCTCCCTCACCAGTAGCTTGCGCGCGAGCACCTGCCTTGCGACATGCCGGACCACCGTTCCGCGAAGTCGCTCCCGATCTCCCGTGCCGATGGCTAGAGTCGCCGGGTGACCAAGCCACTGCAGTCTCTGGACCTCCCTGCCGACGTCGCCGAGTGGGGAAGCTGGTTCGACGCCAGGTGTGACGAGCAGCTTGCCCGGGCGCGCGAGATCGTCGAACGCCTCAAGACGTCGACCCCGGATGACGGCGTGGAGGCGTTGGCGCAGTGGAATGACGTCAACCTCGCCCTGGCCAACGCGTTCGCGGTCTCATCGTTGATGGCGCAGGTGCACCCCGACGAGACGGTGCGCACGAAGGCCGAGGAGGGGGAGCAGGAGGCGCACAGGCTGCTCACCGAGATCGGCCTCGACCGCGAGCTCTACGACGTGCTCGCAGCGGTGGACGTCAGTCTCCTCGACGAGTCGGCGGCCCGGGTGCTCGAGCTCTCCCTGCGCGACTTCCGCCGGGCCGGTGTGGACCAGGACGACGAGGTGCGTGAGCGCATCCGCGCCCTGGCGGAGCGCGAGACCGAGGTGGCCCAGGAGTTCTCCAAGGGGATCCGCGACGACGTGCGTTCCGTCGTACTCGATGCCGACCAGCTCGCGGGGCTGCCGGCCGACTATGTCGAGGGTCACCCCGCCGGTGAGGACGGCAAGGTCCGGATCACCACCGACTACCCGGACTACGTGCCGTTCATGACCTTCGCCGAGGACCGTGGGGCACGCGCCGCGCTGCTGCGGGCCTTCTTGAACCGTGCGTGGCCCCGGAACGACGCTCTGCTGCTCGAGCTCCTGACGCTGCGTGACGAGCATGCGCGCCTGCTGGGCTACGCCGACTGGCCGAGCTTCGACGCCGAGGTGAAGATGATCGGCAAGGGCGACGCCATCGTGGAGTTCATCGACAAGATCGCCGAGGCCGCGGAGGAGTCCGCGCGGCGTGACTACGACGTGCTGCTCGCCAGGCTCAAGCAGGACTACCCGGACGCCGATGCGGTCGACAGCACCGACAAGTCCTACTACGGCGAGGTGATCCGGAGGGAGAACTTCGACGTCGACGCCCAAGAGGTCCGTGAGTACTTCGACTTCGGCAAGGTGCGCTCCGGCCTGCTGGACGTCACCGGACGGCTCTTCGGGCTGGAGTACGTCGAGGCGGCCGACGCACCTCGTTGGCACGAGGACGTCGCGGTCTACGATGTCGCCCTGGCCGGGGCCCAGCTGGGACGGATCTATCTCGACCTGCACCCCCGCGAGGGGAAGTTCAAGCACGCCGCCCAGTTCGACCTCGTACCCGGCATCCGCGAGCGCCAGCTGGCCGAGGGTGTGCTCGTCTGCAACTTCCCGCGCGGGCTCATGGAGCACGACGACGTTGTCACGCTCTTCCACGAGTTCGGCCACCTCGTCCACCACGTCCTCGCGGGCAGGCACGCGTGGGCGCGGTTCTCAGGCGTCGCGACGGAGTGGGACTTCGTCGAGGCGCCGTCGCAGATGCTGGAGGAGTGGGCCTGGGACGCCGACGTGCTGCAGTCGTTCGCGACCAACGCAGCGGGGGAGCCGATTCCGGCGGAGCTCGTGGCGAAGATGCGCAAGGCCGAGGAGTTCGGCAAGGGCTACCACGCGCGGACCCAGATGTTCTACGCCGCACTGTCCTACCACGTCCACCATCGGGTGCCCGAGGACACCACCGCGCTGGTGCGCGAGCTGCAGTCGAGGTACGACCTCTTCGGCTACGTGCCCGAGACGCACTTCCACGCGTCCTTCGGCCACCTCGAGGGCTACACGTCGGCGTACTACACGTACATGTGGAGCCTGGTCATCGCCAAGGACATGTTCTCAGCGTTCGACGAGGACGACCTGTTCGACGCCGACGTTGCCGTGAGGTACCGCGACCGCGTCCTCGCCGCCGGCGGCTCCAAGGACGCGGCCGACCTCGTCGAGGACTTTCTCGGGCGGCCCTACACGTTCGACGCGTTCGAGGCCTGGCTCAACCGCACCTGATCCACGACTTCCCAAGGGTCATGGACGCTTCCCAAGCAGCATGCCGCTTGTTTTGCGTCCATAACCCCGCGTTACAGCGACAGGGGTAGGAGGGGTCAGGCGCTCAGGCCTCGGGCTGGTCGGCGATCCGGGCGTCCACGGTGATCTCGCCCTCGCCCGGCGCGAAGGTCAGATCCCCCGTGATGTTGCCTGCGGCGCGCAGGTCGTCGGCGGCCTGCTCGGCGAGGGCGATCGCCTCGGCCGGGCCGGCGACGGTGACGGCCGAGAGCGCGGCGCGCATCTTCACCTTTGCCTGAGACTTCGCGCCCCGGATCCCGGTGAGCACGTCGGACACGGCGCCCATCATCGCCGGGGTGCTCGACGCCGCGGAGCCGAGATCGGTGACCGTCGGCCACGAGGCACGGTGGATCGACCCCTCGCGCCACCATGACCAGACCTCCTCGGTGACGTAGGGCAGGAACGGCGCCAGGAGTCGCAGCTGCACGTCGAGCGCGATGGCCAAGGTGGCCTTCGCCGACGCCGCTGGCTCCTCGCCACGCCCGCCGTACGCCCGCTCCTTGACCAGCTCGAGGTAGTCGTCGCAGAACTCCCAGAAGAACTTCTCGGTGACCTCGAGCGCGGTCGTGTAGTCGTAGGCGTCGAACGCCTCGGTGGCCTTCGTGACGACGTTGGCGAGTCCGCCGAGCAGCGCGCAGTCCACAGGCGCGCTCACCGACGCGGGGGAGGCCTCCACCGCGCCGAGACCGAGCACGAACTTCGACGCGTTGAGCACCTTCATGGCCAGCCGGCGGCCGACCTTCATCTGCGTCTCGTCGAAGGGCGAGTCGGCCCCGGGCCGAGCCAGCGCGGCACGCCAGCGGACCGCGTCGGCGCCGTACTTCTCGAGGATGTCGGTCGGGACGATGACGTTGCCCTTGGACTTGCTCATCTTCTTGCGGTCGGGGTCGACCACGAAGCCGGAGATCAGCACATGCTTCCAGGGCACGACGTGGTTCTCGTGGTGGGCCCGGACGACCCGGGAGAACAACCAGGTGCGGATGATGTCGTGCGCGTGCGTGCACAGGTCCATCGGGAAGACCCTCTGGAAGAGGTCCTGGTCGAACTCCCAGCCGCCGGCGATGTGGGGCGTCAGCGACGAGGTGGCCCAGGTGTCCATGACGTCCGGATCGCCGATGAAGCCGCCCGGCTTGCCCCGCTGGTCCTCGTCGTAGCCGCCGGGAGCCTGGGTCGACGGGTCGACCGGAAGCTCGTCCTCTCTCGGCACCAAAGGGTGCTCGTAGTCCGGTTCTCCGTCCTCGTCGAGCGGGTACCAGACCGGGAACGGGATGCCGAAGAACCGCTGCCGCGAGATCAGCCAGTCACCGTTCAGGCCCCCGACCCAGTTGTCGTAGCGGTGCCGCATGTGGCTGGGGTACCACTGCATCTGCGCGCCACGCTCGACCAGCTCGGCGCGGAGCTCAGTGTCGCGGCCGCCGTTCTTGATGTACCACTGCCGGGTCGACACGATCTCGAGCGGCTTGTCGCCCTTCTCGTAGAAGTTGGTCATCCGCTGCGTCGGCTTCGGCTCGCCGTCGAGGTCGCCGCTCTCGCGGAGCTTCGCCACCATCGCCTCGCGGGCGCTGAACGTGGTCTTGCCGGCGAGATCTGCGTACGCCGACGCAGCGGGCTCGTGCGAGAGCCACGTCGGCGTCTCACGGTGCAGCCTGCCGTCGCGTCCGATCACGGTGCGGACCGGAAGCTGGAGCTCCCGCCACCACTGGACGTCGGTGAGGTCGCCGAAGGTGCAGCACATCGCCACCCCGGCGCCCTTGTCCGGCTCAGCGGCCTCATGGGCGAGGACCGGGATCTCGACGCCGAACACCGGCGAGGTGACCGTCGTGCCGAACAGCTCCTTGTAGCGGTCGTCGTCGGGGTGCGCGATGAGCGCGACGACCGCCGGGATCAGCTCCGGCCGCGTGGTCTCGATGTAGACCGGTGAGCCGTCGGGCTTGTGGAAGGAGACGCGGTGGTAGGCGCCTGGGTATTCACGCGCCTCCAGCTCCGCCTGCGCGACAGCGGTCTGGAAGGTGACGTCCCACAGCGTCGGGGACTCCTGCAGGTACGCCTCGCCCCGGGCGAAGTTGCGCAGGAACGCCCGCTGGGACACCGTCTGGGACTTCTCGCCGATGGTGGTGTAGTGCTGGCTCCAGTCCACCGACAGCCCGAGCGTGCGCCACAGTGACTCGAAGACCTCTTCGTCCTGCTCGACCAGCTGCTCGCACAGCGCGATGAAGTTCGGGCGGCTGATCGGGACCTGCTTCTTCGGGTCCGGCTTCTCCGGCGGTGTGAAGTCCGGGTCGTACGGCAGCGACGGGTCGCACCGCACGCCGAAGTAGTTCTGCACCCGGCGCTCGGTCGGTAGGCCGTTGTCGTCCCAGCCCATCGGGTAGAACACGTCCTTGCCGCGCATCCGCTGGAAGCGGGCCATGAGGTCGGTGTGGGTGTAGGAGAACACGTGTCCGACGTGCAGCGAACCCGAGACGGTCGGGGGAGGGGTGTCGATCGAGTAGATCTCCTCCCGGCTCTTGGACCGGTCGAACTTGTAGGTCTCCTCGTCCTTCCACCGCTGGACCCACTTGTCCTCCAACCCCTCCAGGGCAGGCCGGTCCGGTACCACGACCGAGCGGCCAGTGGTCGCATCGGTGGTGCCTCCGGGCAGGTGGTGAGTCGGGTTGGTGTCCATGGCCCGAAATCTTACGGGGACGGCTCGCGTGCCAGCGACTCAGTTCCGGCCGTACGGCGGACCGGCGTCCGCCGTACCCCCGTAGACTCGAACAGCGATGTCTGACACCCCCTCCCCAGCGCCGGCGTCGTCGACGCCTGCCGACGCCCCCACGACGTACGCCGACGTCGAGCGCGCACTGCTCGCCCGCTGGCCCGAGACCAGGCTCGACCCGAGCCTCGAGCGCATCGAGGCACTGATGCACCTGCTCGGCGACCCTCAGCGCGCGTACCCCGTGGTGCACCTGACCGGCACCAACGGCAAGACGAGCACGTCACGGATGATCGACACGCTGATCCGCGCGCTGGGCCTGCGCACCGGGCGGTTCACCAGCCCCCATGTGGAGTCCATGACCGAGCGGATCTCGGTCGACGGGGAGCCGCTGTCGGAGGAGGCCTTCGTCGAGGCTTACCACGACGTCGCGCCGTTCGCCGCGCTGGTCGACGCCGAGAGCGAGCACCCCCTGTCGTTCTTCGAGGCTGTCGTCGGCATGGCTTACGCCGCCTTCGCCGACGCGCCGGTCGACGCCGCGGTCGTCGAGGTCGGGATGGGCGGCTCGTGGGATGCCACGAACGTCGCCGACGGCATGGTCGCGGTGATCACGCCGATCAGCGTCGACCACGCCAAGTACCTCGGCGAGCGGCCCGAGGACATCGCGATCGAGAAGGCAGGCATCATCAAGGCCGGCTCCACGGTGGTCATGGCTGTCCAGCCGCCCGCCGTAGAGGAGGTGCTGCTCGAGCGCGCCGCCGAGGTCGGAGCGACCGTGCTGCGCGAAGGCGTGGACTTCGGGGTCGCCCACCGGCTGCCCGCCGTCGGTGGCCAGATGCTGCGGCTGCAGGGCATCCGTGCGGAGTACGACGAGGTGTTCCTCCCGCTGTACGGCGCCCACCAGGGCCAGAACGCCGCGCTGGCGCTCGCGGCGGTGGAGGCCTTCGCCGGCGACGAGCCGCTCGACGCCGAGCTCGTGCACCAGGCGTTCGGTGAGGCAACCTCGCCCGGTCGGCTCGAGATCATCCGCCGCAGTCCCACGATCGTCCTGGACGCGGCCCACAACCCCCACGGCGCCACGGCGGTGGCCGAGGCGCTGGAGGACTCGTTCACCTTCAACCCGCTCGTAGGCGTGGTTGGTGTGATGGCCGACAAGGACTACGAGGGGGTGCTCGCCGCGTTCGAGCACGTCTTCGCCGAAGTCGTCTGCACCCAGAACTCCACGCCGCGGGCGATGCCCGCCGAGGAGCTGGCCGAGGTCGCCCGCGGCATCTTCGGGTCCGACCGGGTGCACGTCGCGCCGCGCCTCGACGACGCGATCGAGCGGGCCGCGACCCTGGCCGAGACCGGCGGGGTCTACGGCTCCGGTGGGGTGCTCGTCACGGGATCGGTGATCACGGTCGGCGAGGCCAGGGCGATGCTGAAGCCGCGCGAGCGGAGTGACCGTCCCGAGAGGGAGGCGCGCTGATGCGTTCGGCGCAGAGGTCGATGTGCGCGACCATGCTGGCCCTGCAGGCCGTCGTACTCGGCCTGACCACGCCGGTGATGATCAGCGTGGCCTCCGTGTCGGTAGCGACCGCACTCTGGGTGGGCCTCGGCCTGACCGTCGCGTGTGTCGTCGTGGCGGGAATGCTCCGGCGCCCGTGGGCGTACTACGCCGGCTGGGCGATCCAGGTCGCCTCCCTCGCGCTGGGTTTCGTGATCCCGATGATGTTCCTGCTCGGGATCATCTTCACCGCGCTGTGGGGCGGTGCCTTCTTCCTCGGGAAGAAGATCGACCGGGAACGCGGTGAGCGCGAGGTCCTCGAGCAGCAGTGGGCCGCCGAGCACGGCGACCAGGCCCCCGGCAGTTAGGCTGCCCTCATGTCACAGCGCACTCTGGTCCTGCTCAAGCCTGACGCCGTCCGCCGCGGCCTCGTCGGCAACATCCTCAGTCGGTTCGAGGCCAAGGGCCTCTCGATCGTGGCGATGGATCTGCGCACGATCGACGCGTCGGTCGCCGACGAGCACTACGCCGAGCATGTCGAGAAGGCGTTCTACCCGCCGCTGCGCGACTTCGTGACGAGCGGACCCCTCGTCGCCTGCGTGCTCGAGGGCGACGAGGCCGTCGACGTCGTCCGCGCCATCAACGGCGCCACCGACGGCCGGAAGGCGGCTCCGGGCACGATCCGGGGCGACCTCTCGCTGTCCAACCGGGAGAACCTCGTGCACGGCTCCGACTCGCCTGAGTCCGCCGACCGCGAGATCAAGATCTGGTTCCCCAACCTCTGAGCCTCCTGGGCTAGCGCCCTCAAAGTGGTCGATGGCGACCGGTTCTCCCAACCAGAACCGGCCGCCATCGACCACTTGTGTCTTCCCTGGCTCACGGCGTAGTTCCGTCGGCGTCCCCCGGGGTGACCCAGATGGGTGGTTATCGGACAGCCGGTGTCCTTCTACCTCAATTCGGTCGTACACGGGTCTAACGTCCGAATGATCGTGGGTCCGCCTGGAGGGACCGGAAACGTCCAGGCCGCCCCACCTGCGACCGGTAGACGCCGACTTCGACTTGGGGGCCATGCATGCATTCCAGACTCAGAGCCAGCTTGGCGGTCATGGCAGCAGCCGCGATCGTGGCCACGTCCAGTCTTCCTGCGGCAGCGGACAACCTCGTCGCCGACGGGGACAACCTGACACCGGTCACATCGAGCGCGTTGTCGCTCGGCACCGTCTGCGTCGGGAAGGCGATCAGCAAGAGTGCGCTGCTCGCGATCAGCCGCAACGGCAAGGAAAACAACGCCTTCAATGCGGGCAGCGACGTGACGGTCTCCGTGACGGCGGTGTCCGGAGCTGGACTGGCAGCCGTCATGGACCCGGCCCCGGCGACGATCACCCTGCCGGCGAGCTGGGCTGATGCCGGGAACAACGTGATGAGCTCGACGGTCAGCAGCCGGGTGACGCTCCAGGCCGGGAACATCGCAGGTACGTACCCCGGGTCCGTCACCTACAGCGCCAGCGGCACCGAGGCGACCGGGGACGCGCTCACACGCACAGTCACCATGCCGGTGACCGCGACGATCAGCAACACAGGATCTTGCGCACCCACCACCAACACCGCACCGAGGATCTCGATCTCCGGCCCCGAGAACGGCAAGACGTACGAGTTCGGGGCCACCCCCACGGCCACCTGCTCATGGACTGACGACCACGACGGAAGCGGCACCGCCGTACCGGTGGTCGCAGGGCCGATCGGCCCCCGCGCGACGGCGGGACTCGGTGAGGTGACGGTGACCTGCTCCCAGACCGACTCGGGCAGCCCGCCCCTCACGGGCACCGGGAGCCTGACCTACACGGTCGTCGACACGACCGCTCCGTCGATTCCGCCGCTCGGCGACGTGACTGCGGCCGCGGTGGACGCGGACGGCGCAGCGGTCTCGTACGACTCGCCCGCCGCGACCGACACGGTCGACGGGGCGGTGCCGCTGCAGTGCGTGCCGACGTCCGGATCGCGGTTCCCACTCGGCTCCACCCCGGTCACCTGCACGGCCACCGACCAGGAGGGCAACGCCGACAGCGCCACCTTCGCCGTCACAGTCACCGACCAGGACGCACCGGTCGTGACCGTGCCTGACTCCATGACGTTGGATGCCACATCTCCGTCGGGGGCCGTCGCGACGTTCACAGCCACCGCTGAGGACAACGTCGACGGAGTCGTGGAGCCGGTGTGCACGCCGGCCTCCGGGAGCACGTTCGCATTCGGTTCGACGATCGTCACGTGCGACGCGAAGGACGCCGCCGGCAACACCGCTTCGAGCGCCTTCTCGGTGACCGTTCAGGACGTCACGGACCCGGTGCTGACGGTCCCGTCGCTGCAGCCCGTCGAGGCCACCGGCCCCGATGGCGCGACCGTGACCTGGGATGCGGTGACCGCAAAGGACGACGTCGACGGTCAGCTTCAGACCGTGGACTGTGACGCCCAGCCCGGCGACGTCTTCGAGCTCGGGGACACGACAGTCACCTGCACGGCCGAGGACTCGAACGGCAACACCGGCCGGGCCGCCTTCGTCGTGACGGTGCGCGACACGACGGGTCCAGGCATCACTGTCCCGAAGGACTTCGACGTCGAGGCCACATCGTCTGCCGGAGCCCTCGTTGACTTCACCGACAAGGTGAGCGCCTCCGACCTCGTCGACGGCAGTGTCGAGGTCGAGTGCACCCCCGCGAGCGGTGAGCCGTTCGGGTTCGGACCCACTCTTGTCACGTGCACGAGTGAGGACAGCCGGGGCAACACAGCTGAGCCGGCGAGCTTCACAGTGACGGTCGTCGACACGACGCCACCCGCCCTCCCGTCCTTGACCGACGTCGAGGGGGTGGAGGCCACGGGGCCCGACGGCGCAATCGTGAACTACACCGTGGATGCCGCGAACGACATCGTCGATGGTGACGTCCCGCTTGACTGCACCCCGACCTCCGGTTCGACCTTCGCGTTGGGCCTCACGACCGTCAGCTGCAGCGCCACCGACAAGGCCGGAAACTTCGGCCAGGGGTCCTTCGCCGTGAAGGTGGTGGACACGACGGCTCCGGTCATCGGCGACGTGAACGTGCCAACGGCAGAGGCCACGGGACCGCGAGGTGCCCAGGTGCAGTTCACAGTCACGGCGACCGACCTGGTCGATCGCGCCCCGTCGGTCGAGTGCGACGCGCAGTCTGGTGACTGGTTCCCGCTCGGCCCGACGACTGTCCACTGCACGGCAACGGACGCCAGCGGCAACCGGGCCTCCGCCGGCTTCATCGTCAACGTGGCGGACACCACTGCTCCCGTGGTGGAGTCCCTGACGAACCTGACGATCGAAGCCACGTCTGCCGAAGGAGCGGTGTACGACTACCAGCCGCCGACGGCGTTCGACACTGTGGACGGGGTGGTCGAGGCCACCTGTCTGCCTGCCTCGGGTAGCACGTTCCCGCTAGGAACCACGACGGTCACCTGCTCGGCGGAGGATCACTCCGGGAACAGGAGCAGCAGCGAGTCCCTGGTCACCGTCAAGGACACCACCGCCCCCGCCATCGGCGCGGTCTCCGACATCACCGTTCCTGCCACCTCATCCTCAGGAGCGATGGTGACCTACACGGCTCCGACCGCGACAGACCTGGTGGACGGCGTCGTACAGGTGACCTGTGACCACAAGTCCGGAGCGTTCTTCGACCTCGGCACCACGACCGTCACCTGCACGGCGACCGACGCTGCAGGCAACGAGGCGAGCAAGAAGTTCACGGTGACGGTCGAGGTCTCCTGGTCCGGACTGCTCCCACCGCTCGACAAGGCAAGCGCACGGACCTTCAAGCAGGGAAGCACGATCCCGGTCAAGTTCGCCCTGACCGGGGCCAGTGAGGGGATCACGGCGCTCGACGCGCGACTCTACGTCCGTCGGCTGGGCGCACAGCCGTCCATGGACGAGGCCGTGGCGACCTCGACCTCGCGGGCGACGAGCGGTAACCTCTTCCGCTTCGGCGCGTCCGACAAGCAGTACATCTTCAACCTTGCAACGAAGGGGCTCGACGTGGGCACCTACGAGCTGAGAGTCGACCTCGGCGACGACGTCTCCCGCACCGTGACGATCACGTTGAGGTGAACGCGTAGCCGGAGCCACACGGAGGCCCCCGGATCCATGGCGATCCGGGGGCTTCGGCATTCTCCGGGGACGACGAACCGCCCTGCGCGTGTCCTGCCGGGATGTAAACCCTTGCCCGCTTAGCCTTTTGCCACGGGTCGGTGAGGACGTTCGCCGTACCCCTGTGTGTGGGAGACCAGAGGGCGGGACACCATGGCGAACAGCTTCATCGGCCGGGACATGGCTGTCGACCTCGGCACCGCCAATACCCTGGTGTACGTCCGAGGGAAGGGCGTGCTCCTCGACGAGCCGTCCGTCGTGGCGCTGAACTCAACCACGGGCGAGATCCTCGCTGTGGGGCATGAGGCCAAGCGGATGATCGGGCGCACCCCGGACAACATCACCGCGATCCGTCCGCTGCAGGACGGCGTGATCGCGGACTTCGACTCCACCGAGCAGATGCTGCGGTTCTTCATCCAGCAGGTGCACCGTCGCCGGTACTTCGCCAAGCCCCGCCTGGTGATCTGCGTGCCGAGCGGCATCACCGCGGTCGAGCAGCGCGCGGTCAAGGAGGCCGGCTACCAGGCCGGCGCCCGCCGCGTGTACATCGTCGAGGAGCCCATGGCCGCGGCCATCGGCGCGAACCTCCCGGTGCACGAGGCGACCGGCAACATGGTCGTCGACATCGGAGGCGGTACGACCGAGGTCGCGGTCATCTCGCTCGGCGGCATCGTCACGAGCCTCTCCATCCGTACGGCGGGGGACGACCTCGACCAGGCGATCATCGCGTGGATGAAGAAGGAGTACTCCCTCATGCTCGGGGAGCGCACCGCCGAGGAGATCAAGATGACCCTCGGGTCGGCGTTCCCGCTGCCGCAGGAGCCCGAGGCCGAGGTGCGGGGCCGCGACATGATCTCGGGCCTGCCGAAGACCGTCGTGGTGTCGAGCGCCGAGGTCCGGCAGGCCCTCGAGGAACCGCTCCACACGATCGTCGACGCCGTGCGAACGACCCTCGACCAGACTCCGCCCGAGCTCGCCGGCGACATCATGGACCGGGGTCTCGTGCTGACCGGTGGCGGTGCGCTGCTGCGGGGGCTCGACGAGCGCCTGCGCCACGAGACCGGCATGCCTGTGCACATCGCCGAGGACCCGCTGCACTCGGTAGCCATGGGTGCCGGCAAGTGCGTCGAGGAGTTCGAGGCGCTGCAGCAGGTGCTCGTGTCCGAGCCCCGACGGCGATGACGGTGACCTGACATGGCCATGCGTGACCAGGACAAGCGCCCGTCCCGGGGCGTGCTCATCCTTCTGCTTCTTGCAAGCTTCACCTTGATCACCCTCGACGTCCGGGGTGGTGAGAACTCGCCGGTCGACCCGCTCCGAACGGCCGCCGGCCAGGTGCTCGGGCCTGTGGAGGAGGCGACGGCGACCGTCGTACGCCCGTTCGAGGCGGTGCCCGGGTTCTTCACCACCACGGGCGCGCTCCGCAAGCAGGTGCGACAGCTCGAGGCCGAGAACGCCTCGTTGCAAGGCCAGCTCGCCACGACCTCTGTGGCGCGCAACCGTGCGGCCGAGCTCGACGGGCTGCTGAAGAGCACGAGCGACACCGGCTACGCGGTCGTGCCGGCGCGGGTCGTGGCGATCGGGCCCGCACAGTCCTTCTCGCGTACGGTGACCATCGATGCCGGCACGAGCTCAGGCGTCGAAGCCGACATGACCGTGCTCAACAACCAGGGCCTCGTCGGCCGCGTGATCCGCGCCGACCGCTCCACCGCGACGGTGCTCCTGATCAGTGACCGCGACTCCGTCGTGGGTGGCCGCCTCGGGTCGAACATGGAGGTTGGCTTCCTCCGGGGTCGCGGCGACGTCGGTGACACCGGACGCCTCGATCTCGACCTGGTCGACAACGCGGTGACTCCGACTCGCGGTGACGTGGTCGTCAC